>JAGORN010000040.1 GCA_018062805.1 Candidatus Saccharimonadota bacterium
CTCCGGCTCTTAGCCAGTTGAGTTTTGATTTTGTATTTTCTACTACTTCCATAACTAAATAAATTCTACCACTCATTATGAAAAGCGAACAATTATACATATAATGTTTACAATGCTAGCCAAAAATATAAAGCTCTATTTTGTATTAACTTTTTTTGAAGCCAAAAGGTTTCAAGCGTACCCAACAGAAATTATAGCTTCAATTGCCAAGAGGTTAATTGAAATTACTTTATATATAACTTTCTGGCTAATTGTTAGTAGCAATTCTAACGCCGACATAAACGGTCGAGATATCGTCAGCTACTACTTAATTATCACAGGTATTACAAGCTTCTTTTTCACCCAGCTCGGCGCTGGATCACAACTAGTCCAACTCATAAAAACAGGCGAGCTAAACCAAGTTTTAATTAAACCAATGTATCCGCTGCTCGCCCCATTTTCGATTAGGGCGGGGCGCAGTTTGATTAATCTAATATGGGGCGGATTACAAATAGTTGCTGGCATAATTATTGCAGGCGGAATAGGCAACTCTAACTGGCTACTATTTCCAATTATTCTAATCAACACAATGCTCATAAATGTTGCCTTAAACATCTTTGTAGGCACGCTTGGTTTTTATTTTATTGAAGCCGGAGGCATTAAAAATGTTGTTGTTCACATAACTACAATTGCAGGCGGACTGCTTATCCCGCTATTCTTAATGCCTCAGGCTATTTCAAATGCTTTACAAATTTTTACTCCTTTTCCTGCTAGCCAATACCAAATGGCCATTTTCTTACAAGGCAAATACCCTCTAAATAGTTGGTTTGTTTTCATAGGCCTACTTTGGGGTGTTGCAGTTATAGTAGCTTCTGTTAAATTTTGGAATTATAGCTTGAAACATTACGAGGCAACCGGAGCATGAGCAGATACATCTCAGTCTTTCTAGCCGTAGTCCGAGACAGGTTTCGCAACGAAAAAGCCTATATGGGAAATATGCTTGCAGAAACCGCTTCAACCGTAGTCTACGTTTTGACATATCTGGCCTTTATAAACCTCTTGTTTGCCAAAATTGGATCTTTGGCAGGCTACTCACGAAACGATATTTTATTCATGATGCTTATAGGCCAATTTACTTATTATTTATATGCTTCGGTATTACTGTCTACTATGTATAAAATTATCAGCTCAGTTAGAAGTGGCGAGTTTGACTTTATACTCCTAAGACCAATAAACAAACTATTTTACCTCTATTCTTACAGCATCAGGCCATTCACAATGATTATGATAAGCCTGCCAAATTTAATTCTTCTATCTTTTTTAATTGACTGGCCAGCATTAAATCTTTCCTTGTGGTCAGTAGTAGCTGGTTTAATTTGTTGGACCTGCGCAGTATTAATAATAAACACCGTTAATTTTGTTTTAACATATCCGGTCTTTACAAAGGGGGACTCTACAGATTTACTTAATACTTCTTACGCCATGTTCGCCATTAACGAAATACCTTATCAAAAATTATCAAAACCATTAAAAGTATTAAGTTTCTCGGTAATACCTTCATTGTTAGCATCTTCAGGTGCAACCTATGTTATTCTTCAAAAAGGCCCAATCACGTCCATAATGTTTTGGTCAGTAGTTGTTAGTATTGTATCTTTAATTATTTTTAAATTATTATGGACAAAGGCCATGGCAAACTACGCATCAGCGTCGTCTTAGAAAAATATGAAACAAGCAATTATCGTCTCTAAATTATCAAAATCATTTCGCGTAAAACAAAATGACAGTGTTTTAACCGGACTATTTAAGCCTAACTATAAAAATTTAACAGCAGTAGATAATATCAACTTCATTATTCAGCCGGGTGAGTCGGTTGCTTTTTTAGGCCCGAACGGAGCAGGTAAAACCACTACCACAAAAATGTTGACAGGTCTCATTAAGCCATCGTCTGGGCATATTTCGACATTAGGCTATGACCCGTTTACTAAAAATTTCGCATTCTTGAAAAAAATTGGCTTAGTAATGGGAAACAAGGCTGGACTAAATTGGGACTTGTCTGCCAAGCAAAGCTACCAACTAATGCAGAAAATTTATGAAATACCAATAAGCAAGTTTAACGACAGGGTCGGGGAGCTTACAAAGTTGTTAAATGTTGAGCATGTGCTTGAGAAACAAGTTCGAAAATTATCACTAGGCGAGCGCATGAAGCTAGAAATTATTGGGGCAATTTTACACGACCCCGAAATTTTATTTTTAGACGAGCCAACCATCGGGCTAGATATAGATTCTAAAAAAAGTATTAGATTATTCCTGAGGAAATTACATAGCCAAGGTAAAACAATACTTCTTACTAGCCACGATATGGACGATATAGCAACTGTTTGCCACCGAGCAATAATCATCAACCACGGTCGCATTATATACGACGGCGAAATGGAAACCTTAAAAACTAAGTACAGCTCTAGCCGCTACCTTAAATTATCTTTCGTGAAAAAAGTGCCAGACTCAGTCGAAATAGAAAAACTTGGCAACATTATCGAACTTCGCAACAACCGACTTACTCTTAAAGTACCCAAAGAAGAAGCCATGAAGGTTGCGACAGAAATATCCAATAAATATACCATACATGATATTACTATAGAACAGGTAGCTCTAGAGGAAATAATCAGTGATGTATTTCACCAAGGCTGAATTCTAGCAACTTCCCAATTCTAATTTTTACAATTTTAGGCGCGTTTTAGGAGTAGCTCAAAGTACTTGGTGCCACCAAAGGGGATCTTTTGTTTGACTAGTTCCTTGCCAGCCAGGGCATTGGCTGAACAAACTGTAAAATTACCATAACGGTCGTTTATTTCATCGACTGCTTCGGTGAGCCATTCTTCTTTATTAACCGACTCAAACATACTCATTTGACTTCGGCTAGAAGCCGACAGCATATAACAGGTTATGCCCATAGTTTGAATGACCATATGTTTTGGCCGTTGGTTAAATAAAATTAAAGCTCGCCTGTAAACCTCGCGATCAGTGTAAAACTTGCTTCTAAACATTTTTCTAAGCATAAAACCTTGTCCATTGGTGAACCTAGCCCACACCAAAACACCCCGAGCATCGACGCTGTTATAGCGAAGTTTCTTGGCAGTAGTTTCGCACAGGTAATGGAAACAAGGCAAAATAAAATCATCGTCACTGCTTGGTTTACTTAAAACCCACTGTCGACCGACAACACCGAGCTTAGTAGGCCGATCGTCAATTTCATAACCCCTAAGCCGTTGATACCAATGCTCACCGACAATACCGCCAAAAACTCGGGTCTGTAAAAACTTACTGCTAGCAGCTAGAAATTGGATTGGCTTATAAATATTGGCCGCGTTCAAACGAGCCTCGAAACGGCTAGCTATACCAGTTAAGTCGGTCAGCTGAATGGACCTATAATATTCAACTAAGTTGCTGGCTTCCAGCACATCTAGGCCGTCAGGCTTATGCCAGCCAGCCGCTTGTTTAGCTAAAAAACGGTTTGGACCAATGCCAATGTTAACCCGCATATAACAACCCATTTCTTGCTTAACTAGCGTCTTAATTTCGTGGCCAATTTGAGTTAAACTACGCCGGTCTGAACTGCCCGAAAAATCAATTACCCCTTCGTCGATGCTTTTCATAGTGACATTTGGGCTATAGCTTTGCATTATTTTGGCTATTTTCTTGTACATGTGGTGATACTTCG
>JAGORN010000018.1 GCA_018062805.1 Candidatus Saccharimonadota bacterium
AGTTTTATTGGACGGCGGTCGTTGAAGGACATCGGGGTCTACGCCTTTTTTTAGGCGTAGTTTGTCCATGAAGCTTGGGTTTGGTTCGTTTTCGTCGTATATTGGCATTTTTGTAAGTGTTCTTCACTTACTATTTTACCACTAGTGGAACAATTAAGCATTACAAGTATTTTTTTGGTATTGAATAGAATGCCGTGGTCGGACCCTGGTACGGATATTTTGTGAATATGGTCAAATTACCAGGCATACCAGTTTTGTTTACATATGCTGGGTTTTTTGCTTTCTCAAGAAATGACGGCATGGTTTCACTAATTTGAAGCTCAAGGTTTGGATCATCGAGGTCGATGTATATAATCATCAAATCATCGTAACTTTTAATGATGTTCTCATCTGGTATATTTAATTTACCATCAGGTTTTACTGTAACATCACCCTGGTTATCTATTGCAACTAGATTATCTTCAACTGGCCCCATGGAGCCAGTTATTAGATCATTGTTTCTTTTAAGAGTTTCGGCATCACGCGGCTTTGCCGGTGGTATGTCGCCACCAGTTACTTCTACGGCGTTAGCTATACTTACTGCAAAAACACGGTTATACATAATAGATTGGCTCAGAATGTCTAAAGTATCTGTATACGAACCCTGGGTAGATGGCCATGGTTTTTTACTTGGAGTATTAATTTGAATGTCTCCCCATTCGTTGTAAGTACCTAGTTTTATAGATTTATCGTAAAGCTCCTTTAGCTCTGTTGGACCAAGACCTAGTTTTTGGAGTAGGTCTTTAACTTCGTCACTACTCCCATTTAGTAATATGTCAAAAATTTTTACATTATAGTCAGCTATTGGTTCGTGATTTGGGTCGATTTGTACAGCCAAATTTACAGCAGGGGTATCTAGCGGGTTCCTAGCAAAGTTTTTGGCTTCTAGTAAGCTCATAACATTTTTGTACTCTTTGTTATCAAATTCTTTAAGTGTTTTATCGACCGTTATACCAGCTAAAATGTTTTGTGAACTTTCTTGTTCGTTAGAGGCGCCAGGGTTAGCCTCTGCGCTAGTAGAACTTGGATTTTTAGTAGCCGACTCGTTAGAGCCTCCTCTGGTTGCAGCGAATGCTCCACCCAAGCCCACAGCAAGTAGTGCGCCAGCTACTACGGCAGCAACTCCCTTATTCTTTTTACTAGTATCCTGTTCAGGAGCTTCGGAATAAATTATTTTACTAGCAGCCTTAACTTCTTGCACTTGCTGGTCTACGCCAACGGCTTCTTTATTGTCTTCTGCTTTTGCTTGGCCTGAATCATTTTCTTCAATTTTGCCTGTATTAATTTCCGACTTTTGTTCATCAGATTCATTGTCTCCTACTTCTTCATCTGTAGATTTATCTAATGTTTCAGTTGTTTCAGCAACTTCTTGTTCGGGTTCATTTACTTCTAAGCGCTCAGCGTTATTGAGGCTGGTATCTTCTTCTGAAACCGTAACTTCTTCGTTAATATCTGTTGGTTTATTGTCTGGTTGTTGGTTTTCTGGTGTATTCATCTTTTTATTTTACAATGTATTGTGATTCAGTCAAATATAAGCTGGTTAAGGGGGTTTTCGGCCCGCTATAAGATGTTCAAGGTTACTTTAAACTTGTGCCCCATGTTATCCAAAAGGTTGATTTGTTATATCTTCACAAAAACATTAACGTGAATCATTTTAATTGCTTAATTCTCTCGGAATTCTATGCTTTCCTATATTGGGTGATACGAAACAGATATAAAGTGTGTAAACTACCAACCATTATCTTGCGTAAAATTAGGGTTGGCGACACGGTTGCCGTTATTGTCAATAATGTGCTGAGTTTGGCCAAATCTGTCTATATTTTCAACATGTCTTTGATTTTGGCCGTCTATTATAACTGACGTTTCTCTTGTAAGATTAGGACTTGTAATCATCTCCTCTACATGACCTAGGCTTTCCGCACCCAGCTTGCTCCTAAGAGTTTCATTATTGTAAAGTTCATTAACCTGGGCCATCACTCTGTCTTTTCTTCGTTGATCTACGTTGCCATCTGCCATCATGGCTCTTATGTTTCTCATTGTTCCTGGTTTGACATCTGAAATTTCTGCAGCGCTAAGAGTATCGAATGCTTTACCCATCTGATCTGGGTTCATTTTTGTAATAGCGCTAGCATTTTCAGCTGCTATTGTATTCCATAGCTCTACTCTATTGTCTTGTCTCAAATTATGCTCAAGTTGTCTTATTTGGTCGCTCCTGCCGGTATCTGCTAAGAACTTTGCGGCCACTTTTTGAGTTGATTCACTGACAGTGAGTTGTTGTCCGTTCGATAGGGTGATAGTTTCGCCACTGCGTGCAGAAGCTATCGTTAGTGAATCATCTACCTGGTCTGGAAAGTCCATCCCTTTTGTAGCCTGTCCATACGCAAAACTTGCATTTTCGTATGCCTTCTTTTCTTCTTGCGCTCTTAAGATACTCGAATATGAGCCGTGTGCGCCTGCAGTCCCAGCTTGGAGTCTTCCAATTCTTCCTCTGAATCCGCCCCTTTCTATATTGCGTATCCCTTGTTCTTGTCGATTATACTCCCTAGAGGCTTTTTGGTTTTCGGCAACTTTTTTGAGTCCGCCAAGGTTCCCACTTTTAATCTTACCCCCAATTGCACCACCGGACTTATTTATAAAGTTAGCCATAGATGCGAATGCACCACCGGCAAATTTATATGTTGCACTTATGAGGAATACAGGTATGAAGTAGGCAATTATGGCGAATAACTTATTGATATTGTCACCACTTGAAGAGAGTAATATAGCGCTGATTGTGCCACCTGCGAATAATAGCATAATAAGCGGATACATAAGTAATAGTCTACTGAACGTTTTCCACCACATATTCCATAAATTGTTAGTGCCAGGTAAAATCCAGAACGCGATAGCTAGCGGGGCTAGGGCAATTAACACAATTAAAACCGACTCTCTTAAAATAAGTACCACCAGTGCAACTATTATGCTGATGATGACTCCGACCTGCACTACTATTAATGATATCCAAAGCCCAGTCTGGAAAACAACTATGCCGCCCAGTATTGCAGCGCCACCTACTGCATAAAACATGCCAAAATTTTCAACTTGTTTTAGTATAGAACTACTGTTTGAACCTTGGGCTAGTATGGGACCAATTTCTAGCACCCCGCCACTATCTCCAGGTGCAATATTTTGGGTAAATGGAGCAACCAAAAGCCAGTAAATGCCCGAACCTATGGCATTCACTAACTGAATTCCAGTAGTTACCATAAACCATGATAGTTGAATAAGTATAGCCGCCACAACTACCCTAGGCAGTGCTTTTTTAACTGTATAAGCGCTAATAAATTCGAAGTTAAATATTTGGGCAGCAATTATTACAATTGCTACTAAAACTAGTACAGTGTTGGCAAGGGTGACCATTATTTTCCATGAGTCCTTTAAGCCATTGTCGTTATATTTGTCGGACTCAAAGAAAAGTAAATTATTTACTAACTGTTTGAATAAGCTATATAAATTGTCTGCAAAGTTGGTTGCCGGGCATAATACCCAACCGAAAGGACTTAGCGCTTGGCTACATTGCTCCTCGGTGCTCTTGTCTGTACTAACTGCATCTTGAACACCCTTTTTTGTTTGGTCGGTTTCAGGCGGTTCATTTTGATCTGGTTTGTCAATTTTTGATATAGCTTCAGCATTCGTAGGTGTGCCATCACTTTGGATTTGCCACAACTTTGCCTCACCCCTATATGGGCTGCCAACGCCAACTAGTTTATTATCTTGGTTGCCACTAACTACAATAGTCGATCTTTTATCACTTGCCACCCAAACATAATTAGCTGGCTTACCATCTTTACAAGATGGAACAGTTGATACACCACTATATGCTTCGTTGCTGTATGAGACCTGTATGTCTTTGTCGCTACCTTCTGGGTACGCACCTCTCTCGCCATCAAGAGTGCCATCACTTTTAAAAATGATTAAACAGGCATATCCCAGAGAATTGTATTTAGTGCCGGTTGGGCTTGTTAACGAATCGTGATTTTTGTCACCCCATTTGTAATTAGGCGCTGCGTCTGTTTTTGCGAACGGGAATACAGACATAAATAACAAAGCAAGAACCGACAGGATCAAAAACTGCAAAAATCGTTTAATAGTTAAATTTTTCATTTTAAATGTCTTTACCTTATAAATTTATCATTATTATTAAGCATTAGCAAAAACTTAAATTTACGCAAACGATTAAAATGTTGTATAGTAATTTTAAGTATGTTCATAAATAAAAAAACTAAATTATTAATAGTTGCTTTTGGATTTTTCAGTGTTTTACTTGGAGGCATGTTTCTAGGCACGAGCAGCTCTTTAGCCGTCGGTACCTACGAGGCTTGTTACAATAAGAAAGACAAAGGAGACCAAAAGTCTTGCATAGTCAGTGCTATTAAAAAAGAGTGTGATAGCAAAAAAGGTAGTAAAAAAGACGAATGTATTAGTTCTGAACTTAATAAGGTGCAAAAGCAACTAAATAATGCTGTTGACGACTGTTTAGCAAAAAGTAAAAACGATCCAGATAGACAGCTGTGTAACGACTCATTTATAAAAATAGCCAAAATTGAAGAAGCATTAGGCGTTAATGCTGACGGCTCAACCGGTAACGATGGTAGTGCGCTCGATACTGGCGAGCAACTGTCGGCAGAAGAACAGAAACTTCGCGACTATAGGTGTGAAGCCGATGCTGACGGAAACTATACCAATGACTGCATAGAACAAAACCCAATAGTAAAATGGTTGAACATTTTAATTAATCTAGTTGCGGGCATAGTTGGGGTTGGAGCAATATTAATGATTATTTGGGCTGGAATTCAGTACACCACCGCTCGTGACAACCCTCAGGCAATAACCGCCGCCAAGCAAAAAATATTAAATGTTGTAATTGGCATTGCTGCATTCATATTTATGTGGGCGTTTCTAAACTGGCTTATACCAGGAGGAGTCTAAGTGATAGTTGCTAAAAAATTTGTCTTCGTTTTACTGCTATTTATGAGTTTAGCAACAATATTTAGCCCTTTAGCCTTAGCAAAGGCTGGTGATAAGTGTTCAGATAATGAATTTTTTGGCTTGCCCACTTGGTATAAGTATCTGGAGTTAGATGAAGCCAACAACTGTACGGTAATAACAGATGGGGTTGAAAATGTACCCGCCAAAGTAATTTTAGGCGTCATTGACATTGCCTTATTCTTAGCAGGCCTACTTGCGGTCATAATGATAATTTGGGGTGGTTACCTGTTTATTTTTAGTAATGGTGAACCTGGGCAAATAGCCAACGCCCGTAAAACAATTTTAAATGCTGTTATTGGCCTAGTTATTGCCATATTTGCTTCGCAAATAGTAAGATTCGTAGCGTACCTACTAAGTAAATAATGAATATGTCTATACAACAACTTGCCAATGGTTTAATAAAGCGACCCGACAGTGTGCCTGAAGTTAACGCCGAGCCTGCTAAGCTGGCCGAGCTTGTTGTTTATGCCGGTGCATTAGCGGCAGCCATTAGTGTAGTTGTAATTGTTATTGCCGGTATTCAGTTTATTATTTCTGCCGGTGAGCCGGGTAAAGTTGCAAAAGCCCGTAATGTCATTTTATATGCAGTTGTGGGGCTAGTTATTGCATTGTCTGCAACGGCAATTGCTAGTTTTGTAGCCAGAGGAGTAAGCTAGTGAAAAAAATATTTTTGAGTTTAACCTTTTCGTTTCTTTTACTTGCTCCAACTTACGGCCTAGCAAGTGCTGCTCCAGTTTACGGAACAGTAGCAAGCGCTGCTCCGGTTGACATTGTCCCTGAAAGTGCCTGCAGTGGTCAAGGAGCTAGCGAATCACCTGCTTGCAAAAAAGGCACAGACGACCCTATTACTGGCACGAAAGGTGTACTCATAAGGGTTGCTAACATTTTGGCTTGGTTTGGCGGAGCTATTGCGGTAATTATGGTCATTTTTGGTGGTTTTTTGTACGTTACTAGCGCGGGTGACGCTGGCAAAGTTAAAAAAGCTAAAGATACTCTGCTGTATGCTGCTGTTGGGTTAGTTGTTATTGTAGCTTCTCGAGTAATTGTAATATTTGTAATAAATAAGGTAGTAACTTAAATGAAAAAAATATCAATGTTTTTTATGAGTTTGGTGGTAAGTCTTGGTGTGTTTGTAGCTGTGCCACAGCTAGCAAGTGCAGCAACGGCAAAAAGTACAGTTTGCGATGGTATTGGCGCTACGACTGGTGCAGATGGTTGTAGTGACGGCAGTGGAAAATCTATTAATGATATTTTAGCTATGGTGATTAACATATTTTCATGGTTTGTCGGTGTTGTAGCGGTCATATTTGTGATAGTTGGTGCTTTCAAGTACATAACTAGCGGTGGAGATGCCAGCGCTGTTAAGTCAGCTAAAGACACTCTGCTTTATGCAATCATTGGACTCGTTATAGTTGCAGTGGCGCAGGTTTTGGTTCAGTTTGTTTTGACTAAATCGAACCAGGCTGTAAATAAAACTACAAATATGCAAACTTCGTATATTTTTGATAAACTAGCATAATATGGTATAAACTAAGTTATATAATTAAAAAAGGATAATAAATAAAATGAACAAACTAAAAGTAATATTTGCATCGGTCGGCTTTTTGGCTTTATCTTTATTGCCTTTTGCTTTAGCTTCGAACTTCGCTTTGGCTGCGGATCCCGCACCCGCAATTAATACAGGTGGTTACGCTTGTGGTGGCACGAACGCTACTGGTTTTAGTAGCGAAGACTGTAACCAAGATGCAGGTAAGTTACCGGCAATTTTAACCACCATAATTAATATATTTTCTTGGATTGTTGGAATTGTCTCTGTAATTATGATTATTTACGGAGGCTTTAGGTACATCATTAGTGGTGGTGACAGTAACGGAGTTACGGCTGCTAAAAACACCATTTTGTACGCTATTATAGGCCTAGTAATAGTGGCTTTAGCACAAGTTATAGTTCAGTTTGTACTGACGAAAGCTGATGGTGCTGCTGGTAGTTAAAGGTACTGCGTAGAGCTTAAAGGAGCGTTTAAAGACGCTCCTTTTTAAAATACATCTTTATATAGCTATTTTAAGAGTGTAAAATAGGCTTGTAAGGAGTTTTTTAAGTTGATGGTTTTTAACCAAAAACTAGCTGTAGCATTTATAGCAACTATTTTAGCTATAGCTACTTTGTTTAGTGTTAGTTTTGTTTCAAATGCGCAGCAAATTAATATTGCTGAGAGTTTGTGCGCTGGGGCCAACTTAGACTACTCTGGCATTAATGGTTCTGGTTCGTGTACGGCTGCATCTTTAGAAACTTCTAGCGTACAGCTGAATAACCTAGTCACCTCGCTTATTAGCCTGCTTAGTTGGGGTATTGGTGTAATTGCTGTGTTCATGATAATTGTTGGTGGCTTTAAGTACATCACTAGTGGTGGGGACAGCACTGGTGTCACGGCTGCCAAAAACACCATTCTGTACGCTATTATAGGCTTAATTATTGTAGCTCTTGCTCAAGTCATAGTCAGGTTCATTTTAAGCCGAATAGCTAATGTTGGTTTAAACTAGTTCTTTTTTGAGCTTTTCAATAATGTCTACTGGGGTTGGGTTTAGTCCGTTTAAAAGTGCAGTATAAAGAGATACAAAATCGCCAAGGGCAACCGACCAGAGCAACTGCTCTAGGGGTGTGCTACCTTCTACATTAACTACAATGGCTGCCGGGCGTCTACCACTTAAAAGTCGGTCGCTTATTTGAAAACGTTTTTGTATTTGTGGGTGGTCGTGGCTTGAGCGCAAGTCAATAACTTTATAAGGCTTGTCTTGGGGGTGACTTGTCCAGCCTAAAAATTCATTGTGGTTAAATTCTGGGTATTGACTACACCAAGCCACATTTTTAGCATTTTCGTTAAAACTAATTTTCCACTTGTAAGCAGAGGCATATAAAAATGGCCCGCTATAAATAACCGGAGAGCTACCAATAACTTCATAAGCAAGTTGTTTAGCTTGGTTACTAGCTCTAGCTACAGTTGGTGCCCAGCCAGCAGTAGCCTGTTTAACAAAATTAGAAGTATTTTTTAGCTCAGCAAGCTTGTTGCTCCCAACTAAGCCTAAAGCAGAAAAAATAGTAACAAGTGCGTTAAGTCCATATAAAGCAGCAAACCTTGGCTGTCCAGCAGGTGGCAAAATGACGTACGCATAACCTTTTTGTTTTGCAATTTCTATAAGCTTTCCCCCTGCTCCAACAACCACAACTTGAGCCTGTTGAGCTTCGGCTTCATGTAGTGCCGACAATGTTTCTTCAGTATTGCCAGAGTAACTATAGGCTATAACTAAAGTTTTAGAGTTAACGAAACTAGGTAGTGAATAATCTCTAGAAATTACAGCTGGCTTATTTAGCCCGGGCCAGGACATAAATAATAAAGCAGACAAAGACGACCCACCCATACCACTAAATACAACCGATTCTATTTGCTCGGTGGGCAAGCTACCAACAATTTGAAAGTCATAATCTAGTTGCTGCCATTGTTTTTCGGCTATTCCTAGTGCATCTTGAGCATCTTTTTCGTGAATGTATTTTAGGTCGTCGAGCATTTATCCCCCATTTTTCTATGTAGTTATGCTTAAATTATAGTTAAACACTAGCCTAAATCATAATGCTTAAGCTATAATTAAAGACAAGTTAAAAAACAATTATTATAAGGGGAGAACAAATATGTTTGGGCAGAACGATACCAATGTAAGTGGAGCATCAATTAACGGAGCCTTAAGTGGCCCTGAGCCAGATGCTAACGAAGTAAATAACCCAATTCCAAGTGCACCAGCAGTAAAAGACCAAGTTGCTAGCGACCCAGTGGGCTTCGGCTCGAGTCCTGTGGTGGCTCCAAGTGCTACCGGCCCAGTGGCGTCAGCCACTGCTAGCGATGACGACCTATTGAGTATTAAACAAAAAGCTCTAGAACACTTAAGCCCACTAGTAAAACACCTAGACCAAACCCCAGCCGATAAGTTTAAAACCACCATGATGATGATTCAGGCGTCAGATGATCAGTCGCTTATACCAGAGGCTTACGAAGCTGCTAACTCCATAACAGATGAAAAAGAAAAGGCGCAAGCCCTACTAGACATTGTCAACGAAATTAATTACTTCACTCAAAAAAGCTAATTTTTTCTTACAAAAATAGCTCTTGGTGCTTCACTGACCTAAGAGCTATTTTTTAATAATTATAGTTTGGGTCTGGTCCAGTGTTGGGTATGGATGTGTTGGTTGGTTCTGGTGTAGCGCCTGTGCTTGGGACTGTGGGCGATGAACTGCTTCCAGTTGAACTAGAGCCATTACTAGTTGAGGTACCGTTTGAAGAGTTGCCACTGTTCGAGCTTGCGCTGCCAGTAGAGCCACTTGCACTATTATTTTGGTTATCGGAATTGGTATTACTGCTATCTGAGCCATTTTGACCATTTTCATTAGTGGAATTATTTTGGTCAGTGTTAACGTTGGTAGTTGTTTCAGTTGCTGGTGAGTTGACTCTGTTATAGACCCAGCGACCAGCCAAATAGAGGCCAAAAATTGAGCCAGCCACCAATAGACCAGTCAGTAGTGCGGTACCAATAGCCATTGGTCTAGAAACTGGTTCGCTAGCTTGCAAATAATCTTGTGATACTTTCGGTTGTCTTTTGAACAAAGCCATAATTCTGCTTTTCCCCCTATCCAAAATATTCTACACCAAATATTTTACAACTACAACATATTATTTTATAGATATTAAAATGCTTGAGCTAGGATTTTTATGTTTCCTAGTAAAAAGAGCGAGCCAAAAACTCGCTCTTTTTGTCTAGCTAACTCTAGCTCTCTAAGGCTCTAGTAGCCCATTCCCATACCACCACCCGCTGGAGCGGCTGGAGCTTCTTTTTCTGGTATGTCTACCACCAAGGCGCCCATAGTCATGGCAGTACCGGCAATAGAAACCGAGTTTTGCAAAGCTTCTTTAGTAACCGTTACTGGGTCAACTACGCCAGCTGTTTTCATGTCTACTAGCTTGGCGGGGTTATTAACGTCTACGCCCTGCCCTGGCTTACCTTTTTTGACTTGAGGCAGCCACTCGTCGGCGTTCAAGCCCGCATTAGAAAGTAAAATTCTAAATGGTTGCTCTAGCGCATTTTTTAGCAGTTGCCTTCCTGCGCTAGGTGCGTCGCTGCCGCTAACTTTAATATTTTCAGCTAGATTAATTAAGGTAACTTCACCACCAGCTACAATACCTTCGTCAAGAGCAGCTTTAACAGCAGCAACAGCGTCATCTACCCGATATTTCTTCTCTTCGATTTCAGTTTCGGTGGCACCACCAACTTTTATAACGGCAACCTTACCACTTAGAGCGGCTCGGCGCTTGTCATAATTCTCTTTTTCATATTCGCTACTGGCAGCCTCGCCTTGAGTCGAAATTTGTTTAATACGTGCATCTACCTCAATTGGGTTACCGGCGCCCTCAATAATGGTCGTTTCGTCTTTGTTGACAATAACCTTTCTGGCGGTTCCTACGAACTCGAGGTCGGCATTTTCAAACGAATGTCCTTGTTCTTCAGAAATAACCTGAGCACCAGTTAAAATGGCAATGTCTTGCAAAATCTCCTTGCGTCGGTCGCCAAAAGCCGGTGCCTTAACGGCAATTGTGTTGAATACTCCTTTAAGTTTGTTTAGCACCAAAGTAGCTAGCGCTTCGCCCTCTACGTCTTCGGCAATTAAAACTAGATCTTTCTTGCCAGCTTGAGCTAGTTTTTCTAGCATTGGCAAGAACTCTTGGACGCTACTAATTTTTTTGTCGGTAATGACAATAGCTGGTTTTTCGTAAACAGCTTCCATGCGGTTAGGGTCAGTAACAAAGTATGGGCTCACGAAACCTCGGTCAATAGTGAAGCCTTCGACAACTTCGCTCTCCAGGTTAAGACCTTGGCCCTCTTCTACGGTAACAACTCCGTCTTTTCCGACCTTGTCTATGACGTTAGCAATTAATTCACCAATTTCGCTGTCTCCAGCACTAATGGTAGCAACTTCAGCCACTCGCTTCTTGTTGGCTTTAATGTCTTCAGCCATGCCACCAAGTTGCTCTATAACTTCGTGAGATGCAGCTTCTAAGCCTTTTCGTAGTTGCATGGGGTTGTGCCCGGCAGCAATTAGTTTGTTAGCTTCGTTCAAAATGTGGTAGGTTAACACCGTAACCGTAGTTGTACCGTCACCGGCAACATCGTTCATTTTGTTAGCAGCCTGCTTAATAAGTTCGGCGCCAACTTTGTAACCCAAAGTTTCGTCGTCTTCTTCGGGTAGGTCTACGCCTTTGGCTACTGTTACACCATCGTGAGTAACACTCGGTGCGCCGTAACTTTTGCTTATAACAACATTGCGTCCTTTTGGACCCATGGTTGTTTTAACAGCGTTATATAGTATTTCGGCACCCGCAAGAACGCGTCGGCGGGCATCGTCATCGTAAAAAACTCTTTTTGCCATAAATTCTCCTATTAGTTGATGAGTTAAAAATAAAGTCTAATTATTTAACAGTTGCCAAAATATCTTCGGCTTTAATGACCAAATATTCTTGGCCACCTACCTTAACATCTGTTGAACTGTAGCTTTTGTAAATTATTCGATCACCCGTCTTAACTTCGTCGACTTTTTTGCCAACAGCTAAAACCTTCGCGGTTTTTGGCTTTTCGGTGGCGTTATCTGGTAAATACAAACCACTCGCAGTTTGGTTCGAGGCTTCTTCGGCCTGGGCGACAACAAAGTCGGCCAACGGTGTTATTGGTGAACTCATGGTCCCTCCTTCAGTTAAAAATTAGTAAACTAGAAACATAAAATTAGCACTTTAATGCTAAGAGTGCTAATTAATAGTAGCAAAGAACAATTAAGTGCGTCAATAGTCGATGCTGGGCATGTAAAATAAACCGTGAAATAGTCATAACATTGACAAATATAAAAGCTTATGCTAATATAAATAGACTATTAAACTCAACAAATATTACGAATGCAAAAAGATCAGCCAATAAAAACCGAAAATTATTTGGTTATAGGAAGTACACCCTTAGATACCTACAGCGACCCATTGTCAGACGATGTATTGTCTGACCCTCAAGCTGCGTTCAGTGTATACAGTAAATTAAAGAAAATCCGGTCGAAACACAAAAGTGAAGTTAGCATGGGCAGGTTGGTTGCGGTAGAGTCCTTGGGTCGCCTAGAGGCTTACGAAACACTTGTTAGCGATACTAGCAAAAATTTAGGTAAACTGGGAATAACAGATTCACTAGATAGCATTTCGATCCTTGATTACTACGAAATGTATAAAGACTCAGGCGAAATACCTGAACAACTAGTGGCTAGCCTACAAAACATAAAAGATGTTAATTTAGGAGAGCTTTATATTTTTACAGACGGCTTAAGGTTGCACCTTATTGACAAGGCAGGAACTATAAAGTCGTCAGCTTTTGATATATCTGTCCTTATAGCTGAGGCCATAGACTCAAACGTTGAACCTTCATCCGAAAACCTGTCGGAATTTTTTGAAAATCTTGATTCTCTTATAGGTTCATTTAAGTCTTGCATAAAAAGTCCAGAGAAGTCTTTGAACCGTAGGACCAAAGGTTCAGAAACTATTCACAGAATTTCTCAGGTTATATATACATTAAAAACAAGTTCTGAAAAATATTTATCAACTGAAGAAGTTAAGAAGCTTTTGCTCGAAAGTATTAAGGAATCATTCTCTGGAAAATATGCTTCAAGAACTGGTTTATTGGAAGAAGAATTTGACAAGCGTTTTTCTTCAGCCATGAACGAGCTTAATTCACACTTATTACTTGAGGCGGTATTGGGAGAGAGCTTTACTGTACGGCAGGGAACGGTAGATGAAGATCGAAGAGGTGGCGACTCAGTTGCAACTGACTCTAAAGGTTATGAAGTTTACTTTGACTGGAAGTCTAATATTGCTAATAGTATAGATGGAGCTGACGGGCCTATAAATACGAGGAAGATATCTTTCTTAAGCAAGAATATACAAGGTCAAACACGCAAGCTTGATTTAGTTATTAAAGCTTGCCACAGAACTAATAGAGATAATCATGGCCCTCAAGATAAATACAAATTCACAATTCAATTGCAAAACTTAGGCAAAGAAGTATTGTTTGATGAGCTGGTAGATTGGCGAAAGTTATTTGAAGCAGCTACTACCACCTCCATTCCAATAGATGAGGTAGTCAAAAACGCCATATTGGGCTTAATGAGAGAAGCACAACACCAACATTCAGCCCAACACTCAACTCAGCCTTAAACTATAAACCTACTTGTAAGCTACTATATTTTGTTTTATAATAATTGAATATGCCTTATGTTGAAGTGTGGAAAATGCAAGATGATAAAGATAGCTTTCTTAGTGAATTGCTACAATCAACCCATGATAGTTCTCTTTTACCCGTTGAGCTAGAAAGTGCTGGCGTTATTAGGCCAAATAATGAAAACCTAGATTACTACGAGCAGGAACTATCTATTGGCGACATAGAAGAAATTAACGATTTTGTTTCAAGAGCGGAACGCTCTAAAAAAATAGCTAGATTTATACTTGCCCCAACTTACGCCCAAATTAGCAGAAATGAATATTCGGAGTTTAGAGGAGAAATTTATGATAGCCGATCAAATTCTTCCCTAGAAGGTTTTGCTGCATTTCGGGTTAAGCAACAAGACGAGGAAGCCAAACGATTCCCTGCTATAGACAATAGCTTTATTTT
>JAGORN010000019.1:0-2314 GCA_018062805.1 Candidatus Saccharimonadota bacterium
ATAACACCACCAGCTCCTACCCATGATTCGTCACCACCGCAGATCTAGACAAAGACGGCGACGAAGACATGGCGGTAGCCAATTATAGCTCAAACTCCGTCTCGGTCTTCTTAAACAACGGCATTGGCAGCTTCGCTGCCAAAGTAGATTACACCACCGGCACAGGCCCAATCTCCGTCACCACCGCTGATTTCGACAAAGACGGCGACATGGACATGGCGGTAGCCAATTATATCTCAAACTCCGTCTCGGTCTTCTTAAACAACGGCACTGGCAGCTTCGCTGCCAAAGTAGATTACACCACCGGCACATACCCTCGTTCTGTGACCGCCGCAGATCTAGACAAAGACGGCGACATGGACATGGCGGTAGCTAATGAGAGCTCAAACTCCGCCTCGGTCTTCTTAAACAACGGCACTGGCAGCTTCGCCTCTAAAGTTGACTACACCACCGGCTCATACCCATGGTTCGTCACCACCGCAGATCTAGACAAAGACGGCGACGAAGACATGGCGGTAGCCAATTATAGCTCAAACTCCGTCTCGGTCTTCTTAAACAACGGCACTGGCAGCTTCGCTGCCAAAGTAGATTACACCACCGGCACAAGCCCAATCTCCGTCACCACCGCTGATTTCGACAAAGACGGCGACATAGATATGTCGGTAGCTAACTCTAGCTCAAACTCCGTCTCGGTCTTCTTAAACAACGGCACTGGCAGCTTCGCTGCCAAAGTAGATTACACCACCGGCACAGGCCCAATCTCCGTCACCACCGCCGATCTAGACAAAGACGGCGACATAGATATGTCGGTAGCTAACTCTAGCTCAAACTCCGTCTCGGTCTTCTTAAACAACGGCACTGGCAGCTTCGCTGCCAAAGTAGATTACACCACCGGCACAAGCCCAATCTCCGTCACCACCGCTGATTTCGACAAAGACGGCGACATGGACATGGCGGTAGCTAACAGTGACTCAAACTCCGTCTCGGTCTTCTTAAACAACACAATCAGCTCCAACCGCCTGACCGTTATGGACACTGCCGGCACTACCCAGGTCATGGCTGTCAGTAATACTGGCGTTGGCATAGGTACTGGCTCTAACCCAGGCGCCTACAGCCTAGATGTCGCCGCTAATAAAACTGGCTACGCTATGCGTATTAATAACACATCTACAGCCACCAGTGCTGGCACACCAGCCAGTAGCTCAGACGGCTTACTTATCCAAATAGGTACAGCTAATGCTAGCCGTACAACCGGTAACTTCTTTATTGGCTTTGCTGATGGTACTGGTACCGTAGCAGGTAAGATCCAAGGTGGTGCTAATGCTGTAGCCTACACTACCAGCGGTGCTGACTACGCCGAATACTTTAGAGCCCCACAAGCCGACATGCCCGTCGCTGGCGAGCTCGTCGCTCTAGACGCTACAGAAGACAAAGCAGTTGTCAGGGCAGGTAGCAACTCCCAAGTACCACTGGCTGGTATTGTATCTACTAACCCTGGCTTTATTGGTAATGGCCCACTATGTCAGCAAGACGACAAAGACTGTGACAATAACTACGCTAAGTACAACGCTCTGGTTGCCTTAAATGGACAAGTACCAACCAAAGTAAATACGAGCAATGGTCCAATAGCCAGGGGAGACCCAATAACAGTATCTACCACACCTGGTGAAGGCGCCAAGGCCACTGGCAGCGGTTACATAGTGGGTTATGCTATGGAACCACTGGCTACTGGTTCTGGTACTATTCAGGTACTTGTTCGCCCTCAATACCATTCGCACAGCCAAGCTCAAGAACTACAAGGCAATGGCCTTAACATCACCGGCAACGCTACCTTAAGTGGTGACATGGTAGTAGGTGGTAATATTACGGCAGCGGGTAACCTTAATGTATCTGGCCCAACTACTCTAACTAGCCTTACTGTCAATGGCAATGTAGTAATAGCCGGCAACCTAACAGTCCAAAATGTTACAGTAGCTAACCTAACAGTCAATGGCCACATAATAACTGCAGGCAACGCCCCAGTAGCAACAGTTGGTAGTAATGCTGGCCAGGCCGATGCGCAGAATAATATAGCTGCTCCGGCTGTGAACATTGAAGGTAACGATACTAGCGGAACTGTCACCATTGTAGCCGGTGCTAACACCGGTGCGGGTGAACTAGCTAAACTAACCTTTAATAATGCTTTTGGTACTAAACCAAGAGTAGTCTTTAGCCCAGCCAACCGCGATAGCGCCAAACTAGGTGCTTACTACGACAGTGGTTTTACGACTAACGGTGGTTTCAGCATAATGACCGATCAAGCCCCTGAAGCAGG
>JAGORN010000019.1:2414-13599 GCA_018062805.1 Candidatus Saccharimonadota bacterium
GTAACTAGAGGGTTAAACAGACACCGCGTGACTGTTTGACCTCTTTTTATTATAAAAAGCAATTATTAAGGGAGGTCTAACATGGCTGGAACAGTCAAGGGCGGCAAAGCTGCTGCTGCAACTAATAAGAAACGACACGGTGCTGATTTTTACGCCAAAATTGGTGCTAAAGGTGGCGTTAAAGGTAAAACTGGTGGCTTTTTCGCTAACCGAGAGCTTGCAAGAGAAGCTGGCCGTAAAGGTGGACGCATTAGTCGTCGTACAAAAACAGCTGCTTAGTACATTTCAAGCTAGCTAAAAAATGAGGCCATCTGTGAGAGGCCTCATTTTTATTAAGCTTATAAATTGACTATTTGCTTTTTTATTTTACACAGGGGCGACTTGGGCACCGTCCAAACTGAATTACAGTTAAAACACTGGTAGTGGAGGTCTTTTCGTTGGGTAGATATAACGTGGCAGTTAGGGCATTTTGCCCTGGTGTGGAGCCAGTCGCGGTAAGTGTCTAAGCAGTCTTGAATGTGGTCGTTATCTATTTTAACGTTGTATTTTTTAGCTATTTTTTTAGCTCTAGTCCAGGCAGCCGCTTCCATTTTGAGTAGCTCGAAGTCAGTTGAGTATTTAGTGTGCTCAAGTTCATAGTGGGCTAGTTCGTGTAAAATTGCCCACGCGCCATGCTCGGCGTTTATTTGGTGGGTTGTATAAGTTATTTGTTTGTTTGATGGCGACCAGACGAAAGCTTCACCTGCCTTAAAGGACACTTTAGGGTAGTCTTTTTGAAGTTCTGGTAAGATGTTTTGAATACTTAACATTTTGAGCTGACTAATTATAATTTCGGGCTAGTTCAAGACAGCCATGAATGACTGCTTCTTCAGGGTATTTGGCTTGGACAATTGGCGGGACATCTACCATTTTAGAGGCCATTTTAGAGACGTTTTTTTCTAGTAAATGACCATATTTTTTAAAGTGGGATCCAACGCTCCCGCCAATAATAACAATATCTGGATTTAAGATTGACAGTAGGTCAACTATGCCAATGGCAAAATTTTTAGTTATATCATCCCAAGTTTTGGCGTCATTTATTTCGGCTGCCATTTTACCGTAGCGAGCTACTATGGCTCGGCCACTGGCGAAAGATTCCCACTCGGCTAACTTGCCTTCATATACAAAAAGCATTTTGCCAGCTTCGCTGTCGGCAAAGTCTGGGTCAATAACACCGTCGGTTATAATGCCTACGCCAATGCCGGTGCTTATGGTTATGTAAAGAATTTTATGAGGTACAGGCCTTAGGTTGTGGGCCTCGCCGAGACCTGCTAAATTGGCGTCATTTTCGACTAAAACTGTCGACTTTGTCACAACGCTTATGTCTTTTGCGAGTGGCACATTTTTCCAAGCCAAGTTGCCAAAAATAATCCCCTTGCCAGCATTTCGGTCAATCTTACCTGGTGCAGCCACTACAACAAGTGAATATTTCGTTGAAAAATTTGCAACGACTTTGGAAAGTTCGCTGATGAATTGCTTGTAAGTTTTTGGTGTTGGGAATTTCTCACTTTGGAGCACTTTACGATTTTCGTCGGCTAACGATACTAAAGTTTTAGTTCCACCAATGTCAATGGCTAGTATCATTTTACTAGTTTACCATTTTTTTACTGGCGTTGGTTGCAAATTCAATCTCTGTTGCATCTGAGGTGGTTAAACTGTATAATTGAAAACAATCTTAGGGTATTAGTCTAGCAAATTATCACCATAACGTCCTGGTGTTAATGTAGGCTTAGCCTGAAGAAATATATTACGAAGGAGATAACAATGACATTAACAATGGACGACTTACTAGCCGGTAGCGATGTACAACCGCTAAAAACCGGTGATGTTATTGAGGCAACCATAACCTCAATTAAGAAAAACGAATTATGGTTAGATTTAGGACCACACGGAATAGGTGTGGTGATGCGCCGCGAAATAGGACCTAGCCAACAACTAGAAGTTGGAAGCAAGGTTAGCGCAAGCGTAGTCGACAGTGAACTAGAAGAAGGTTACAGCTTGTTGAGCCTCAAAAAAGCAGCCAAAGACAGGGGTTGGGACGATTTAGCCCAAATTGCCGAAACTGGCGAGATCATAGAGGTGGTGCCTTACGACGCCAACCGAGGTGGACTACTCATCGAACTTGGTGGCATAAGAGGCTTTATGCCTGTTAGCCAACTCAGCGCCGACCATTACCCGCGGGTATCGGGAGCTGACAAAGACGAAATTTTGCAAAAATTAAACTCGCTTGTCGACAAAACATTAAGAGTTCGCATTTTAGATGCTAGCAGAAAAGACAACAAGCTGATTTTTAGCGAAAAAGAAGCCATTAAAGACGATATGCAAGCTAGGTTTGCCGAACTGAGTGTTGGCGACGAAGTAAAAGGGACTATAACAGGCGTTATTGACTTTGGTGCTTTCGTTAACGTCGACGGCATTGAAGGACTTATTCACATTAGTGAAATCTCCTGGGAACGGGTAGAAGACCCTAAGAAATATGTCAAAACGGGCGACGAAGTAACAGCTAAGATAATTGCCATAGACAAAGACCGTTTGTCACTAAGCATCAAGCAAATGTCTGAAGACCCATGGCTTAACGATGTCCAAAAAATCAAAAAAGGTGCTATTGTTGAAGGTAAAATTACCAGAATTACACCTTTTGGAGCTTTTGTTCAGCTAACACCTGCTGTTGAGGCGCTAGTTCATGTTTCTGAAATAACCGAAACAGAAGGCGACGACGCTGTCGACCCAGAAAAGATCTTTAAGCTAAACGAGAAAAAGCAATTTAAAGTGTTAGATGTTAATACAGATGCACGTAAGATCGCACTTAGCTTAAAAGACACAAAGTAAAAAGTTAAAAATTAAGCTTACTAGGCTACTTGGTGGTGCCGTAAAAAACATTACCAAGTAGCCCAAACCACAAAATTATATTAAAGGAAAGGAGCTATTTAGCCATGGCACAAACAATAGAAATTGCCGATCAAATTACAGTTGGCGCACTGGCTGAAAAGCTATCTTTACCAGCCACTAGTCTCATTAAAGAGCTGTTTAAAAACGGCATGATGGTGACTATAAATGAAAAAATAGATGCCGATACTGCTCAGATTATTATTGAAGAGCTAGGGCTTGAGGTGACTATTGCTAGCAAAGCAGCCGACCAAGAAGAAGATTCAACCACCGAGGTTGTCAAGCGCACTAGACAGCTAAGCGACAGTGCTAAGTCACGGCCACCCGTAGTGGCGGTGATGGGTCATGTTGACCACGGTAAGACCAGTTTGCTTGATGTAATAAGGTCAACAAATGTAGTGGCCAAAGAAGCCGGTGGTATTACTCAGCATATTTCGGCTTACCAGGTTTCGCATAACGAGCGTTTGGTAACTTTTCTAGACACCCCTGGTCATGAGGCCTTTGCGGCCTTAAGGGAGCACGGCGCTCACTTGACTGATGTAGCTATTATTGTAGTGGCGGCTGACGATGGCATTAAACCACAAACTCTAGAAGCTCTAAGATTTGCCAAAAAAGCTGGTGTTCAAATTGTTGTAGCAATTACAAAGATAGATAAACCTGGTGCCAACATTGACCGAGTCAAACAACAGCTAGCCGACCAACAAATGATCCCCGAGGAATGGGGTGGTGAAACAGTGGTGGTCGGTGTATCTTCTAAGACGAAAGAAGGCATAGATAAGCTACTAGACATGGTCTTATTGGTCGCCGATGTAGAAGACTTAAGGGCCGATTACGATGTTCTCCCAGAGGGTTTAATTATTGAATCTCACATGGAGCAAGGCAGGGGTTCAATAGCTGTTGCGTTAGTGGAGCAAGGTACTTTAAAACAAAATAGTTTCATAGTAGCTGGCGACACTTACGCCAAAATTAAGGTCTTAGAAAATACTAACGGCCAAAAAATAGCTAGTGCTGGTCCATCTAGTCCTGTTGTAATTACTGGTTTTAAGTCACTTCCAGAGTTTGGCGAATCTTTTGTTGGTGTTAAAAACGAAAAACAGGCTCGCTCTTTGGCTGAAGAAAATGCACTTAGTGGTAGCGATAAAAGCGGAAGAACAGACATGACAAGCCATGACCTCATTCGGCTTATTAACAGGAAAACGACTCAACAAGAACTAACTATAATTGTTAAGGCAGATGTTCAAGGTAGTTTGACTAGCGTAATAGATAGCTTAAAAACGCTAGATACCGATGAAGTAGCGGTTAGGGTGGTTGGTTCTGGGGTTGGTAGCGTAACTGAAAACGATGTCCGGATGGCTAGTAGTACTGGTGCAATAATATATGGTTTTCAGGTAGACATGCCCAGCAACGTCAAGCAACTGGCTGCTCGAGACAAAGTTTCAATTAAGCTTTATAAAATTATCTACGAACTCATAGATGACGCCAAGCAAGAAATGAGTGAACAGCTAGAAGATGAAGAGATAATCACCAATGCCGGTCGCCTAATAGTCCGTGGTGTATTCAAAACTACTAAAACAGAGTGTATTGTTGGTGGAGAAGTAACTAAAGGTAAATTAGTCATTCCAGGTTTTGTAACAATTTACCGTGACGACAACGAAATAGCTAAAGAGTTGCCAGTTATGAAGTTACAGCATGGTCCGACTGACACTAAGGAAGTCATTGAAGGCGAAATGTGTGGCATCAGCCTAGAGACAAAAACAAGGCTAGATGTTCACGAAGGTGACAAAATAGAACTGTTTACGCGTGAAATACATGTTCGGTCGCTATAGTCTAATAGGCGTTAGTCGTATATAATTGAAGCATAAAAGGATTTTAATGAATGATTAAACTCGACAATAATTTTTTAGAAGAACTTGGTCTTGGCGCTTTGCCAGATGAAGAAAAAAAAGCCATGCTTGGCCAGATATACGAAACTTTAGAAATGAGAGTCGGTACTAAGCTAGCTCAAAATATGAGCGACGCTCAGCTGGCTGAGTTTGAGCAACTTATGGACGCTAACGATGAAGCAGGCGCCTTTAAATGGCTACAAACAAATGTTCCTAACTACAAAGAAGTAGTAGCTCAAGAACTAGAAACACTAAAACAAGAAGTTAAAGCCGCCGCTCCGCAGATTTTAAGTAGTTCTTCTCAAGCCGATCAACAGCAATCAGCCTAGGTCTAAATTAATCTGGCATAGCCATTTATAAAACTAGTCGCATCCATTTCTTGTTTGCCTGTTGGTTTCAGCCTATGTATTTGTAGAGATGTGTCGTGTCCGCAACCTAAATATAGCTGTTTAGCATTAACAACTAGTTCGCCTTCATTGGCTTTTATAGAACTCACGCTTGCCGAACAAATTGTTAGCTCGAGCTTGCTAGTAATAAGTCGGCTAGCCGGCCAGCCCTTGAAAGCTCTAACTTCACGTTCAATGACAGTAGCTGGTTTGCGACAATCTATTAAGCCATTGTTTTTTTTGAGCATTTTAGAGTAAGTAACTATTTTATTGGTGGTATCTTGCTGGACTAGTTTTATTTGTCCATTGTAATATTTTGGTAAGTTTTTTTTCAGTAGATCGTTGCTTAGTTTGATTAGTTCGCTAGTTAGTGTCGGGTTCGTTTGGTTGCTAACTTTCAGTTTTTGACTAGCAATGAGTGGGCCAGTGTCGAGGCCTTCATCTATCGTCATTAACGAGACTCCACTAAATTCTTGGCCACTTAAAATTGCATAGCTTATTGGGTCGGCGCCGCACCATTCGGGCAACAAGCTGAAGTGACTATTGACAATGCCTAGTTTAAAGTAATCGATTGCTTGCTTGTCGATTATAACTCCGTAGTCTATGACTAACCCAAGTTTAGATAATGGCTTGTTTTTTAGGATGACTTCGTTTAGCTGTTGTTTGTTGCTGGCAAAAAAAAGTGGCAAGTTATGGTTTTTGGCGACTATTTCAACTGGAGCGGGTTCTTTATGGTGAGTTGGTTTGGTTTTTGTAACCACCATTTCAACCTTCTGCCAACTTAGCAAAAGTTCTAAGCTACGGGCGGCAACAGGTCCATTGCCAAAGAAAACTACTGTAAAATCTGACATTAAAAGCCTCCGTTAATCTTGAAACAAACTTTTATTATTAGCAATTTCTTTGTCGTAATTTAGTTTTTCCAGCTGGCCATCCTCGGCTAGTTTAAAGAAAGCGTCTGGGTCATCTTTGATATGGTCAATGAAGACAGTGCCGTTTGTGTGGTCAACTTCGTGTTGAAAAATACGAGCCAAAAAACCCTCAGCTTTAACCCTAAATTCATGTCCATTTTCGTCAATAGCTTTGACTCGAACTTTATTATAACGTGGTACTTTGCCATAAATGTCTTTAATGCTTAGGCAACCTTCATAGTCTTCGACAATGTCACCTTCTAGTTTTGTGATTTCTGGGTTTATAAATACAACGAAATTGCGATTTTTTTTGTCTTCAAAATCTTCTCTTATAATGACTACCCGTTTCAGGACATCTATTTGAACTGCTGCTAGAGCAACACCAAGCTCATGGTTTCGGCTGTCTTCCCAGTCTAGGGTTGCTAGTTTCATATTTTCTATGAGTTTTTTGGTGTCTTCGGCTACAAATCCGACTTTAGTTGACCTTTGCCTTAAACTTGGGTTTGGCAAACTTATAATTTTGTCTTTGTAACTCATAAAAAATAGTATACTTTAACTTCTTAACTTACCCAAATAGCAAACTTAGCGGCCAACTAGTTTAAAGCAAAGAAATAGGGTCTAGCTCAACCGTAACATCGCTACCGCTAATGTTTTTGGTTGCTTCTAAAATAGAACTTCGTCGTGCCGATTTAATAATAAGTTGCCAGGTATAACCTTTGGCCGATTTTTCGTAAAAACTAGGCGACGGTCCCAGAATATTTAAGCTAGTAAATTTAGCTACAGAATGAGCAATTTTTTGAGCTGCTTGTTCGGCTTTTTGCTCAGTTTTTTTAGTAACTTTGACAATGGCCAAAAAACAAAAAGGTGGATAGTTAAAGAGCCCTCTTTTTTTAATTTCGTAGTTATAAAATTCGCTGTAGTTTCGTTTAGTAACTGCCTCTATAACTGGGTGAGTTGGGTTTTTAGTTTGAATAATGTAGCTACTTGTTCGATGTCCTCTGCCAACTCGACCGGTTACCTGGTATAGCTGGCTAAACAGCTGTTCTTCGGCCGTGTAGTCGGGTAGGGCTAAGCTGGAGTCAGCATTAACGACCACTACTAAACTTAGGTGGGGTAGGTCGATGCCCTTAGCTATGAGTTGAGTGCCAACAATAATATCAACCTGGTTGGTTTTTAAGTCATTTATGTTTCTGTGTAATTTATCGACGGCTTTGTTGTCGGCGTCGAACCTGGCAATTTTACTTTTTGGAAACATTTTTTGCAGTTGTTCGACTAAGGTTTTTGTACCTACTGACTTGTAGGCAATATCAACCGAACCGCACTCGGGGCATTTTTTAGGCGCTGCTTGTTTGGTGCCACAACTATGACATAGTAGCTGAAAAAAGTCGTGGTGGTAGGTCATAGGTAGGCCGCAAGTCTTGCAGGTTGCTTGCCAGCCACAGCTAGCGCATTGGACTAACCTAGCGGTGCCCCGCCGGTTTAGAAAAATTAACACTTGCTCGTCATTTTTAAGACACAACTTTATGGCCTCTATGGCAGGGTCAGATAAATACTTATTTGCTGTAAACAAACTTCTATCGCTAGTGTCAACAATTTGGCTAGTGGCAGGTAGTTGAGCTACAGCTAGTGACTTTAACTCGGCAATTTGGTAGCCTGCTCGTTTCATTAAATAATAGTCGGCTACGGTCGGTGTAGCGCTACTGACAATTATTTTAGATTTGTTTATTTGGCCTAGTTTAGCAACAATATGCAGGCTGTTGTAGCGGGGTGAACTTTGTTGGTTAAAGGACTGGTCGTGGAACTCATCGACTACAATTAAGCCCAAGTTACTTTCTGGTACAAATAAAACCGACCTAGGCCCAATGTATATGGTAGGGGTGTGCTCGCTAACTGCGTACTCCCAGATTCGTTTTTTCTCGGCGGGGTTAATTAGTGAGTGGCTTACTAGTATCGGGCAGTTGGTATATGTTTGAATATCCATTAGTAATTGAGGTGTTAGACCAATTTCAGGAGTTAACACGAAAACTGATTTTCCTGCCTTTAAGGTTTTTAATATTTGACTGGTGAAGACTCTAGTTTTACCAGAACCAGTTATGCCTAGTAGTAAAGTTTTATTGGCTCGTTCTATTATTTCTATGGCTATTCGCTGTTCGTTGGTTGCCTTGGGTAAAAGCGCTTTGTGTCCTGTAACTATTTTTACATTTAAATTACGCGATTTAACACTTAAGTTAGGTGGCAAGAATAAAGAGCCAATTGAGCCGTAGTCATCTGGGTAGTACTCTAGCATCCAGGTTAGAAGCTTAAGGCTACTATTTGGTAGTTTGTAATCGAGTACAGTTTCTATTGAGCTGGTCTTAAACGTTGGTTTTTGAGCTTTAGCTATGATAACTATTGGTACAATCTTTTTGCCAAACTTAGCAAAAGCTATTTGACCAGGAACTATAGTCGCGTCACTTTCATAGGTAAAAAACTGTCTCGACGAATGCACCCTACAGACCAAAACTTCGTAATAGTTCATTGTTAAATAGTAACAATCATTAGTCTTTGTTCATAGGCTGTAAAGTGAAGCTGGTGTTTATAAACTGTTGATTAAAGGGCAACAGTTTAAAAAAGATACAATTTAAAGTTAAGTCACAAAAATAGCTAACAATAGATGAAAATTTAGGTTATAATTGTTAATGAAAATAGTTTTCGTACAGTTTTTTTAAAAAAAGGTTTACAAAAAGACATCAATAATTATATACTAATTGTTGTTTGAATAACATCAGTGAGGTTACATGTTAGACGTATTTATTACATCTCGGGTTCGACGAAAAATTATTGTTGTTTATGCCAAATTTCCTGACTTTAAAACTCATGTCAGGGGACTCGCAAAACTTATTAAAGAAGACGCCGGTAATATCCAGAGAGAGCTCAAAAGACTAGAAAAAGTAGGCTTTTTAACCAGTGAGCGACAAGGCAACACCAAAATATATTCTACTAATAAAAGTTTTCCAATTTTTAAAGAGTTACAAGGCATAGTTCTGAAGAGTCAAAGGGCCAACCAGCGGCCACCAGCTCAGCCAAAAAGATAGTTTTTGGGTTAAGTATTGAAAAATAAGGGGTAATAGTCTAGAATGGTCAGAGTATGATTCAAGTTACAAAGAAGGACGCAAAGGAATCCACCGAGAGTTTGATCCGACGGTTCTCTAGAAAAGTTCAACAATCTGGAGTATTAGCTGAGGTTAAGGCAAATCAATACTTTGAAAAGCCAATCAGTAAAACCGACCGTCGTAAAAAAGCCATCGTACGGCAAGAGCGCAAAGCTCAAAAAGCCAAACGAGCAAAGCTAGGTCAACGGTAAATGATTGTCGAGCAAGTCAATCAGGATTTTGTAGCAGCGCTAAAGGCAGGTGACAAACCTAAAGCCGAGGCGCTGCGTTTGCTTAAAAGCGCCTTCACCAATAGCCGTATTCAGCTAGGCCACGACCTTAACGACCAAGAGGCTTTAAAAGTAATTAAGAAAGAAATGAAGTCTAGGGTAGAAGCTAGAGACATGTTTCAAAAAAATAATCGACTAGAGCAGGCAGCTCAAGAAGAGCTAGAGCGCTCGGTTTACGCAAGTTATGCTCCTGCCGAACTTACAGACCAAGAGCTAAATGAAATAATAAACCAAGTAGCCTCTAGCGCGGGAACTGAAGCAAACTTCGGCCAAATTATTGGCCAGGTAATGAAAAAAGTAGATGGTCGCGCTGATGGTACTAGGGTCAGCACTCTTGTTAAACAGCACTTGGCGGGCTAAAGCTATGGTCCGCTTAATAATAGTTATTGGCGTAGCAGGTTCTGGCAAAAGTACCCAAGCTCAGTTACTTGCAAAAACTAGCGGTTTTGGTTGGATATCTATGGGGCAATTGTTAAGAGAAAGTATTACCGGTAAATATAAAGACGAGATGTTGGCTGGCAAAGTATTAGACCAGCAAGTAGTAACCGATGTTCTAAAACCTTACTTAGGACTTGAAAAATCAGAAGACGAAGGAATTGTTTTAGATGGTTACCCAAGAGGCACTCAACAAGCTGAGTGGTTGGTAGAGCTTCACCAGAGTGGCCAAATAAACATCGATGCTATTGTTCACTTAAAAGCCCAGAAGCCGGTTGTCAAAGCTAGGCTTTTAGAGCGTGGTCGCCAAGATGACAATGAAGTGGCCATAGCGGAGCGTTTTAATGAGTACGAGAATACAATTAAGCCAATAATTAACGAATTTGATAGCCATGGAGTAAGGGTTGTAACGGTCAACGGTGAACAGCCTATAGACAAAGTTCAGCTTGAGATTGTCGAAAAACTAATTACCGAAGGTATTATGGCGGTCTAGAAATGACTAAGGTCAAAACGCCCACTGAAATAGAAAACATGCGCACTAGCGGCCAAATGTTAGCTACCGTGCTCGACGTAGTTGGTAAAAATTTGCAAGAAAACATGACCACTAAAGATATTGCCAATATTGCCGCCAAGGAAGTCAAGGCTCTAGGTGGCAAACCAACTTTTCTAGGAATGTATGGCTTTCCAGACGTTATTTGTGTTTCGGTCAACGACGAAGTAGTTCATGGTATCCCAGGCAAATACGTTATTAAAAATGGTGATATTGTCAGTTTTGACTTTGGAGTTACTTATAATGGAATGATCACCGATGCTGCTCGGTCGGAAATTGTTGGTCAACCTGAAAAACGTACCGCTAATTTGCTAGCAGGAACTCTTGAAAGCCTAAATGCTGGAATTGAAACTTTGAAAGACGGTGTTCGGGTTGGAGATATTTCAGCAGCTATTGAGGCAGTCTTAAATACTTACGGTTTTGGAATAGTGCGTGAACTTGTCGGTCACGGAGTTGGTCATGAGTTACACGAAGAGCCAAACATTCCAAATTATGGTACGGCTGGAACTGGCCCAACTTTAAAGACTGGCATGACTATTGCTATTGAACCTATGACCACACTAGGCTCTCATAAGGTTTATACAGCGGCCGATGACTGGACCATTATGACCAGTGACGGAAGCCTGTCGGCTCACTTTGAAGACACTGTACTGATTACTGAAACAGGCTCGGAAATC
>JAGORN010000020.1 GCA_018062805.1 Candidatus Saccharimonadota bacterium
ATAAAAGATGACCCAGTGACCTAAAATCCAAGCCAGCACAGCCCCGAACCAGGCCCATAAATTTGCGAGTTGCTTAGCGTGATCTTCTTCGAACACTCCCAAAAAATGTCTGGCTGAAGCTAGACAAATTAGCCAGACACCAATAACCGATACAATTATTGGCATTTCTGGAAAAGCCTGATAAAAAGCTATTAAACTTAGTGTTTGAGCCACAAGCGCCTGGACCATGACAGGAACTGGCTTAGATTTTGGCTTGAGCCAAACTATCCAACCTATGAAAAGCACAGTCCATGCAAGCTGAGCGTACAAGTTGTTAGTGGCAGCCATAAAAGAAACTACCGACAAACCAACAAACAAATCAACTAAATTAGAACGAATATTAGCAATCCAATATCGTGGCTTAACAGCCAATATTCGCCACTTTGCTAAGAAAAGTAAAATTATAGCAATTGGTACAAATTGAAGACGAACAAACAGCAACACTAAAACTGGCAGTAAGGCATTAATTGCGACATATAAAAAATGAGTGAATCCGGACTCGGGTCGTATTTTGCTATAAAACTTAGCCATGTTTTTAACCATTAGGGCCTATGACCACAATGTAGTCAGCGGTATACGGCGTTAAGTCCATGCCTTTAACGTCTTTAACTGCCTTAGTATTGAACCTTATTTCTAGGTAGCGCTTGGTGTATTTCTTGGCGCCTCCAGTCATATCTACTAAGGTAGTAGCCATTAAGTCACTGTTTGGAGCGTCGGCTACCTGGAGGACATTATAGCCGTAGCTCTTTAGCTCATCGGCTCGCTTTTTGGCGGCTCCTGGCCTGTTTGAACCGTTAAGAATAATGATGCTGGGCTTTTCTTTAATTATGAAGCCGTCTATTAGCTTTGAACGAATATAAAGCTTAACCTCTGAATAGTCGTTGACGCCAGCCTTAGGCACTACAACTGATTGGTCACCAATAGTTGCAGTTGTGACTACTGCCTCGCCTTCCATAGCCAGGTCAACACTTTGAATGTTATTAGACTGAATCTGCTTAGAAAGGTCATATAAACGAGTTAGGTCATTCATGCCGAAATTAGTCTGAACCCTATTACCTAAAGTGTCTAGTAGCTGAGATATTTTAAGTGGATTAGAAAATGTGCCTACCGACAAAACCTTATCTTTAATACCAACCATAACTTTTTGTTGGTGTTCTCCTCGGTCGAAATCACCTCGAGCCGCGCCATAACGTGACCTGGCGTAGCCAAGTGCTGTAGCGCCATCTAGGTGAGTAGTACCTGCTGGTAGTGACAATAACTTCTTGCCTACACGCATAGTCGGGTCGGTGTATGGGTCTTCGAGAGTGACGTCTATACCACCTACAGTATTAACCGCTTCTTCAAAGGCCCGAAAATCGATCATACCGTAATAATTTATCTTGACGCCAGTATATTCTTCGACCGTATTTTCAATAGAATCTATGCCAGCTTTCTCGGCAGCTTTTTCATCTTTAGGATTCTTATATAGCGCTTGCGATTTAGCACTACTATAGACAGCATTTATCTTCATTGGCCAAAGGTCTTTAGGCTTAACCCACATATCGCGCGGTAAGCTGACTAACACTACGCCGTCATTAATAGGGTCAATGCTGGCTATCATAATACTGTCGGTTAATTCACCGCCTTCATGTTCTGGGCCACCTTTTCCCATAAGGAGGACGTTAACTCGGCCGTCACCTTCACCATTTAAACTGTTTGGGTCAATTTCTTTGCTAAAAGCAGCCGCTTGACCACCCCCGCTAAGTGCCTTATTGGCGTTCCACCAGGCTTTACCAAACATCCAGCCGGTAATTAGCAAAACTACTACGCTAGCTAGCGCCATAGTTCTAAAAATAGCTTTTTTACGACTGATTTTCTTTTTCTTTACCTCACCCCTACGACCTCTTGAATCGCGACCAATCACTGCCGGTGACCTATAAATGACCGATTTTGAAGCTTTGTTTTTAGGTGCTTCAAAACTAGGCGTATAACTAGTGTTTCTAGTAGAGCCGGTTGGGTTTTGTCTCTTAAAGCCTTCTTCTTTGTTAAAATCGTCTAGCCTAGAAGGCCTGATGCCATCTGCAGTGTTGCTTTGATCTGCCAAATTAGCCTGTTTAGAGCGAAATGAACCTTGAATTTTTGGCTTTCTGGGTTCAGACGACAAAAAGCCATCTATCGATCTGGTATTCTTAGGGTTATTACTGTTATTCATGTTGAAAAAACTAACGATAATTATAGCATAAAAGCCAAGACAAGTTAGTGTTTGAGTTCTATTAATTACAATATTGGTTTAGACTGATATTTAGCTGATATATTGGGCAGTTTATGTTTTTTAGCTTCGATCAAATTGTTTAGGTGTATAATAATGTCTTACATGCCACCAAACAATCAAAACAATTACACTCCACCGGGTGCCGATGACTCAAACAAGCCATTTACCCATCCACAGCCTATTTATCCTGAGGCTACAAAAGGACCTTTAGGCTCTCAGCCTAGCGGTAGCAACCAGTCAAATACTTCTCGTCCTAAAAAAAATAAAGACGATATCAAAAGCGCCATTTATACCATTTTACTGTTCATACTAGCACCCCTATTCGCGATATTCATCATAATTTTCGTCTTGCAAAGCTATATTGTTGACGGCTCAAGCATGACACCTACCCTGCAAAACGGCAACAGAGTATTTATATATAAGTTGCCAAAAACTATGGCAAACCTTCGCAGTAAACAATATGTGCCTAGTCGAGGCGAAGTTATAGTCTTTAAAAAACCAAGTGAACCAAGTACCCAACTTATTAAACGAGTAATTGGTCTACCTGGTGAACGCGTAGTCGTTAAAGACAACAGTGTTAGAGTTTTTAACAGTGAAAACCCAGATGGCTTCGACCCAGACGCTGGGACCGATTACGGCAAAAACTTAGCCCAAACTGACACCGGTAGTCAAATAGTCGACCTTACCATAGGCCCGAACGAACTTTTTGTAATGGGTGACAACCGAACACCTGGAGGTTCTTTAGATTCTCATAGTGGCCTCGGTTTAGTACCCACCCAGAATATAGTTGGCCGCTTAGCAATTAGATACTTCCCTTTGAACGAGTTTAAGATATTTTCGGCTGAAGAAATGTGGTTGCTTAATAATTCAATTAAACTTAACTATCGCCACCAAATAATTTATTAATTTTTTTGAGCTGAGAGTTGTCGTCAATAGTTAACGTAAGCTTGGCTTGACCATTCTTAGCTACTTTAAATTCCACTTTTTTTAGGCCAAGTTGTTTTGCAAGTTTTTTAGTGTCGGGCTGAATATATTTTACGACCTTAGCCTTGTTGGTTTGAGCCACACCTTTACCATTAGTCTCAGCATTTTTATATTCACTAACTAAACTTTCAGCTTGTCTGACAGTTAAACTCTTTTGTAAAATTTGAGCGTACAATTTTTTTTGTAGACTGGGGCTTTTGGCTAAGGCTAGTAGCGCCCTGCCGTGGCCTTCACTTAAAGTACCATTTGCAATAGACTCTTGCATGACTTCAGGTAGGTTAAGCAAACGCGATGTGTTCACAATAGTCGTGTAAGCCTTACCTAGACTAGAAGCAATTTCTTCGTAACTCTGTTGGTATTCGTTGTGCAGTCTATTAATGGACAATGCTATTTCCATGGGGTTTAGATCTTGTCTTTGGACATTTTCGAGTACCGCATATTGCAGGTGCTCTAGTTCATTAACCTTTTTAATTATGGCTGGTACCTTAGATAATCCAGCCAGGCCAGCTGCTCGCCACCTTCTTTCGCCAGCAATAATTGTATAACTATTTTGTTCAGTTTCGGCCACTACTATTGGCTGAAGTATACCCTGTTTCTTTATACTCTGAGCGAGTTTTTCTAGTTCTATTTCACTAAAATATTTCCGGGGTTGATCACTTTTAGGTTTAACAACATCTAGAGATAGTTGATGAATTTTGTGTTCATTTGCAGTTGATACTATTTGAACATCAACCCCAACTGGAACTAAACTTTCAAAATTTGTACCCAAACCTTTAAGCTTCGACACGACTTATTACCTCCTTAGTAAAGTTTTTATACGCTTTTGAACCTTTTGACCACCTATCGTAAACATTTATTGGTAGTCCATGGCTAGGAGCTTCAGCAAGTTTGACATTACGTGGTATGACCGTTTTAAATACTAGACCGGTGAATACTTTTTCTATTTCTTCTTTTACTTGCTGACTTAGGGCTGTTCTAGAATCGTACATGGTCATTAAGACACCAAGAATAGAAAGTGTTGGGTTTAAGTTTTTCTGAATATTTTGAATTGTACCAATAAGTAAACCAAGACCTTCCATGGCATAAAATTCTGTTTGAACTGTAATTATTAAATAGCGGGCTGCTGTTAAAGCATTAACGAATAGCAAGCCAAGACTAGGCGGGCAGTCAATAATTATATAATCATACTGCTGCTGAATATTAACTAGATAATTTTTTAGCTTAGACTCCCTGCCGTCCATTTTAGCCAAGTTGATTTCCGCCGAAGCAAGGTCAGAATTAGCCGGAATAATATCTAGGTTTTTGTAGTTTGTGCTATGTCGTAAAATATTAAAATCGGCATCCGCCAACAAGCCGTCTAAAATGCTGGCTTCAATATTATTTTTGTCTAGTCCAAGTCCACTAGTCGCATTGCCTTGAGGGTCTAAATCTACCAAAAGAACTTTCTTGTTATTCTTAATAGCCAAAAATGCCGCTAAGTTAATTGAAGTAGTAGTTTTACCTACTCCACCTTTTTGGTTGACAACCGCTATTATTTTACCCATTTTTATATTATACCTTTACTAAAAGATTACCACTAATGGTTATAATTTACCAGACCAAGCTAGCCCAAAGATAATTTCCAAGATACACTTACATTGCCTAATATAACTTAATTTGAGTTGTTGGCTTCTTCTAGTGTGATTCTTATTCTATTGATAGTCATACTGGCAGCGCTGCTGGTCGCTGAATCTGAACATAATGTGTAGTAAACAGTGTTAGTAGTATTTGGAGTGTCTAGGAAAATCATGGTGTTAGATGCTTTCTCGCCATTGTTTGTAGTAAAGGTGCTCAAGATTGTGCCTACAGGAGTACCACTACCGCACGAGGCTGGCGAACCTATACTTCTTTCAACTCGGGCTACGATTGAGCGGTCAGCTGTTGTGGCAGAGGAAACCTCCATGGAAACGCTACCAGTCACCGCTTTAGTGGTAGTGCTTGGTGCAATGTTTGGAACAGAGTTATTGTTTTCGGCTCCAGTGTCCCAGTAACTAGTCGTGTTGGCGTCAACAGCTGCGTCGCTAGTAGTATCTATAAAGCTACGAACCTGCCTGGTGCCAATACAATCTACCCATTTGCCATCTTCATAACATCTAAATTTGTTAGAAGACGAGTTATAATACATGCCACCATTTGAACCAGTTGGGTCACCAGCTGTATTTTTACTATCTAGCACCAATAGGGTACCGACTCCATCGGCAGTACTGGAGCCAATCCGAACAATGGCACCTGATGTATCAACACCAAAGAAGTCTGTTCCGGCTGAATTTTTAATTGCTAGAGCGACGGTTGAGTCTTGCCTTATTTCTAGACTACCGTTTCGGGCTACCCTGAAAACGCTATTACCGTTATCTTGCAAAGTAATTATATCGCCAGAGGCGCCCGTTTTATTGATAAAGATGCTTGAATTAGTTGAGCTGTCTGCCTGAGCCGTAGCTTTAGCGAAGTTAATGAAGCCACAGCTAGCACTACCACTCAAACAAATAGTACCGTCTTCATCTGGTAAGTTAATGTTTCTATTAGCAGTTACGCTACTAGTGCCTAAAATACTAGCAAACCCGTTAGCATTATTAGCGTCATTTAAAATAATTTGTCCAGCTACCGAAGAACCAGATATATCACTACCTATAATTAGCGCTCCACTGGGGTTAAAGGCTAGTAGCGCAACACCATTATCGCTCTGAACCTCAAATGAATTAGCCGTTTGGCCAGCACTATTTTGAATTACTAGTCCTTTTTGGGTTGAACTGTTCGTATATATAAGAACCTCTGCCGAACTGTCGGCCGTAGCGGCTGAGTTAATAGACAAAGTGTTAGCAGGGCTAGAGTTATTAATACCTATTCTATTGTTAGCTGAATCTATCATAAGTGTGCCGTTGTCTAAATTTAGACCATTAAGAAGCTGAAAAGTGTTAGAATTTAGAGTAATAACATCTACTGAACTATCACCGAGAGTGATATCGCCATTGAGGAATGTGTTAGAGTTGACAATAAAGTCGCCAGTGACCGTGGCCTTAGAGTTGAATAATGCATCACCGTTAGTATCGATAACCAGTCTTGAAACACCGTCGGTAACCAAACTTAAGGAATTAGTGTCAGTTGTACCTAAAATTGCCGTAGCACCAAAACTGTTACCGTTTTGGACAAAATTTTGGTTAGCAGTGCCTGTATCACTGGTTGCTAATAGGTAGCTACCAGCATACACGACTGAGCCTGCCCCATTAGCAGTGTTTTGGGCCCACTGCAGAGTGACATTACCAGGCGTTGCTCCATTTACAACCGTTCCAACAACTTCGTATACATCGTTAGTGGTATTACCTACTATAAGTCCCGAAGATACCCCACAGCCTAAGTTACCGACTGCTACAGCACCTTCGGCATCTAAAACCCCGACCGTACAAGTAGCACCACCGGGTGCTGTTACAGCAAATTTTATGTCAGGAGTGGCCGGAGCATTAGCCTGCAGAACAAACCTGAAAGCCCATTTTTCATTTGCGGCTATAGGGAAGAAAAGCTGATCGTCGTCTTGCAGAGTAGCGTTATTGGTAACTGTTTCATTAGCAGTTTTTATAACCGTTTTCTGGTTAACTGTTCCACCACCTCCGCCTCCAGCACTAACTGTTAAGGACTTCCACTGCGATCCATCGTATCCTTCGAAATCTACTCCGTTCCATCTAATGGTTCCAGCTGTTGTAAGAGTACTGTTACCGACAGTGATACCAGCTGTAGTTGATATGTCGCCAGCCTTAGAGACCGTGAGTACATTGCTTCCATTACCCTGAAGTTGCAGTAAACCACCAGCACCAACTTGGTTTAGTCTAAGGGCTGAGTTAACCGAGTTAACTGACTGTACCGAGCCAGGGGCAAGTTGAGCTAAATCGGCAGCCGTTAATGAACCTGCCCCATTTGTAAGGCTCTCTGCTTGATTAGACCTTAGCGCAAGCGGAACAGCGGTAATTTTCATTCTTGGGCTCATTTCGCCATCGCCGTTAACATTCATAGTCAACCATTGTTCCTGAGTCCAGTCGATTCCAGAGCCGCTGAACGGAGTAACAGAACCTAGAGATACCGAGGCATAACCATTTTTTACTGAAACAACCTGTGTCTCTGTCCAGGGGGCAGAGCCACCACTAATAACGGGGTAAACCTTGAAAGCAATCGAATAATTTCCATCTGGAACTAGTGCCCCGCCACTTGTTAGCAAGCGAGCCTGGAAGTTGATATTTGTGTTAGCAGCAGCTTGAGCCTCACGTGTATATATAGAACTGTGCGCGAGCAAAGCTAAAGAAAAAATGCTTAACAATACAGCCAGCCCAAGAAGAGCTCTGCCCCTGTAATTTGAGATGATATGCGATAACCGCAATCGACAAGTTTTAACCATATTGTTTTTTGTTTTTGTTTTGATCTTTTTTATTTTTGTACGATCACTACTATTTTACACTGTTGGACTTCTTAGAAACAAGTGAAAAAAAGGGAATTTGTCTCGATTATACACAAACCATACTATACTAGCCGTATAAGGCTAGTATAGTATTGACATATAGTAGTACTCTCCTAGCAAACAGTAAAACTGGTTATAAGTATTCGCTGTTTGTGAACCGCACGATTCCTACAAGCTAACAATCGCCACTTAACTTTCAGTATTCAAAAATGAACGTTCAACTAATGTATATACCCGCTTAACTTCAGCTCACTGGTTTAATAGTGCAATGTCGTAAAATATCGAGATATTGCCATAGAAAGATCTATATTTATTTAAACTTCCTAAGCGCAGTTAAATTAAGTCGCTAGTGAGCTTGTTTATTCCGCTCGTAAGTCCTATTTACATATATAACTTTTTAAAATTAAGGCATCTTTAGCTATAAATACTTTTAGGCTTAAATTTTTTAACCCTTTCTATGTTTTTTAAGTAACAAAAGCGGGCTTAGAAAACTGGTCAACCTGGCATGTAGGGACTCCTGGCCTTTTTTAGAGCGTAAACTATAGTAACTAAAAAGACTAAACTAGCCTATTAAAAGTCCCTAACATTTAACAAGGTGCTTTTTAAGCTTAGTTTCAATATCACAAATGGTTTTAGTTCTAATGAATTGCTAACGTGTTTTGTTATTGTTTAGGACCTGCTTTTTTAGCACAAAAAAACACACGGCTTTTTGCTGTTCTATTTAAGTTACTGCGAGCAAGCTTAAATGTTTGCAAATTGCCGTGTGTTACTTTGAAAGGTTTTTATATTTTTTTGTTTGTACCGTTTTTGTTTTTGTAACTCTATTATCTAGCTTATGTTTTATTAATGCAAGTACTTTGTATAAAAAAAGTGCTCAGCTTATCCACACCCCTGTAAAAAATAGACTTAGTTGTAAATAACACTACTAGAGTGGCTACCAACCGCCACCACCACCGCCGCCGCCACCACCGCCGGAAAATCCGCCTCCAGAAAAGCCACTAGCCCCACCTGAACTGCTGGGTGCAGCAAAAGATGCAGTACTGGCTGACGAAAAGGCAGAAACCGAACCTAGCAAAACTCCAGTGTTAAAGGCGCTCCAGTTGCCTTGGTACCAGTCTGGTGGCTCAGAATATATACCTTCAAAGCTATTAGCCCAGTCTTTTTCTAGTCCAAAAATAATAGCGTAAGGCAGAAGTTTCTCGAATAGTTTAATCTTTGCGCCGTCAGTGTTAGGGTCTCCGTACTTTTCTGCTCCTTCGGGGCTTTGTAAGTACTTTAGCCTGTCGGCTTCAGCGAGCTTAATGTACTCTTTCAGACCAAGCAAATACTCCTTAGCATCTGTTCCTTGAGTCGTTTTAGCGGGTAAAATTTTCATAGCAATCAGGTTGACGACTACAATTGCCAAAATAGACACTATAGCTATAAAGGCTGGCGAACCAGATGGTAGCAACCCTAACAAGAAAGAAACGCCAACTAAAGTTGCTGCTATAGCTAAGAAATAAATGGTGGGCCGTAGAAAAATCATATATGCCTTGCTTGGGTCGGTACTAAAATAACCCCTTTTATACAGTGAGCTAGGTATATCGTCCGACACTTTCTTCATCTCTTTATATAAAGAATCTTTGAGGTCGCCTAGTTTAACTTTGGACCCAACTACAGTATTCTGACCGAATAATAATCCTATGACTCTAGCTTCTGACTCGCTCAAGTCTTCAATGGACTTTACTATAGTCAATTCGTAATCTTTGCTAGAAGCAATTTTTAACCCAAGTACCTTTTTATCTGAGCCTATTTCAGCTATAACTAAGTATTTTTTGGTTGCAAGCTCTATTATCTGGGCAGTCACCCCTTTTTGAGTGAGCTGTTCATGTAGCAAGGTGTCGGCTTCGACGACAACAAGGTCTTTATATGGTACGTATTGTGGGACTATTAAGCCTCTGCCCTCAGCATCACGGCCAACTTTGAGCCACTTAACTAGCAACAATAGCGACGCTACCAAAGGAAGAAATATTATTAATGCAAACGGCAAGTATTGCCTAATTTTGGCTTTTAAAATGGCTACCTCGTCTATTTTGAAGGTGTCAGGAGCAAAACCTACAACAATACTCAAATTCTCGCCTGGAGCTAAGGGAGCTGAGGTTTTAGCGGTAATTACAGTTTCTTTCTCGTCATTATTACTGACTATCTGACAGTTGCTGCCACTTTGGCCGTAGGCACCGGTTAAACACCTTAATTGACCGTTAAAACCACTAGTAACTGATGGGCTAAGGTTAAGTCGAACACTCAGGTTATTGACTGGTTGAGCCCACTGAGTGCCGTTTATGTTCCAAAAAAATTCCTGCCAGTCATTTTGCTTGGTTATTACATTGCTCAGGCTATATTCAATAACATAGGTGTTCGGGCCTCTAACATAACTAGCCGGGTCGCCAATTTTTAGAACTAAATTATCATTTTCGGCGTAGCTACTATACTGCGCTGAACCATTGGTTTGGTTAACGACAGATTTAATATTTAGCTTTAAGTCTACCCCGTTATAGACCTTCGGGATTGCTCTTCGTAGACCATGGTTCTGATCATAGTTTGGAAAGTCTGCCGTTATGGTTTCTTTAACGCTCATTTGGCTGATTCCTTTTTCGTTCTTGGCTAGGTCATACTGGGCATCAAAAGACTGAACCGAAAAGTTTTGAGTGTTTTGAGCTCTAGCTATTGGAGCGTTGACGGTGGCCAATCCTGACATAAAAATACCAATGACCGGTAGTAATAAAAACCATTTTTTGATCATAACCTAAGTATAGTCCGAATTTAGTCAAATGTCGGTACTTTTTTAGAGCAAACTTCTAACAAGCTAGGAAGCTTTTGAGAGAGAAATAGTTAGTTCTGCTTCAGCAACTTTAACCTTAACCTCGAAACTGGCTTTTACTAAGTGCTTTTCTGTAGCCAGAGTCTCGGCTTTTATATCAGCTTTGTGTTCATTTATGGCCTGCATGACTAGTTTGTTGTCTGTGTTAAGCTCCAGGTCAATACGATCATCTACGTCTAGTCCTGCCTTTTTGCGTGCCTCCTGAACTTGCCTGGTTACATCTCTGGCTATGCCCTCTAGCTTTAGTTCAGGCGTCAGCTCGGTATCGACCAAAATTGAATTTTGTTGGTCTTTTTTTACCGTAATTATTTTGAGGTTTAGCTCTTCAAGTAAAATAGCTTCGTATTCGGACCACTCGTGCGCCTCTATAGTGCCAGCCAAAGTGATTTCGGCTTTACTTAGCGGTTGACGAACTTTAACCCCAGCGGTAGCTCGCTGAGACAATCCTTCGGTAATGAGCTGTCTGACTAGGGCCATGTTCTTAATTGCCAGTTCATTAATATGACCCTCGGTTGGCCAATCTTCTAAGTGGACTGATTCCCCGCCAGTCATTTTGCGATAAAGCTCATCAGCCAAAAATGGGGTAAACGGGGCTAGCAGATAGCTCAGGCGAGTCAACACAAAGTGGAGAGTCCGATAAGCATCGTTTTTGTCGCTGTCATTATCACTCTTCCAAAAACGCTTTCTGCTCCTACGGACAAACCAGTTACTAGCGTCGTCAATGAACACTAAGACCGGTTTTAAAGCACTTGGAATGTCGTATTTGTCCATGTTTGTTTCAATTTCAACCTGAAGCTCGTGTAACCGTGACACTATCCAAATATCTAATACATTAGTTAGGTCGCTAGACGGGTCTGTTAGCTGAGAGTTCCATTCCCAGTTGTCGACCTCTGCATACAAAGTGAAGAAGTCATACATGTTCCAGATCATGGTTAGTTTGCGGGCAATGTCGCCTACATCTTTGTCGTTAACTATAAAATCTTCGCCAGTTAAAACTGGTGACGAAAGTAGTAAAAATCTTAAACTGTCGGCACTGTAACGGTCCATTAAAATATTTGGGTCAGTAAAATTGTTCAAACTTTTGCTCAGTTTTCGGCCATCAGCACCCAGCAAAGTGCCGGTCACGATAACTTTTTTGTATGCATTTTTGCCAAACAGGCCAACGCTAATGGCATGCAAATAGTAAAACCAAGCTCTGACCTGGCCTATGTATTCGGCTATAAAATCGCCTGGAAAACTGTCCTCAAATTTCTTAACATTTTCGAACGGATAGTGGAACTGGGCAAACGGCATACTGCCACTTTCAAACCAACAATCCATCACTTTTTCCGTACGTTTATACTCTGTTCCGTCTATTGTAAATGTTACATCGTCAACCCATGGTCGATGGTAGTCTTCTAGCTCAATTCCACTGAGCTCTTTAAGCTCTTGGTAGCTACCAATAACCTTAATTTTCTCGTTCCCATTTTGGTCGACACCTTTCCAAACTGGCATTGGCGTCGCCCAAAAACGGTCACGACTTAGGTTCCAGTCGGGTGCCGATTCTATGGTTTTAGCGAACCGTCCATTTTTAACATGCTCTGGAAACCAGCTAATGTTTTCGCCGTTTTGCTCGAGCATTTCTTGGCGCTGATTTTCAATATCCATGAACCAGCTTGGGTGGGCTCGATACATAAGCTTAGTGTTGCATCTATGGCAATGCGGGTAGCTGTGGCGTATGTAATCGATTTTTAAAGCCACTCTTTTTTCAAGCAGACTTTTAGCTATTTGCTTGTTTATATCCCAAACCAACTGACCCTGCCATTCACCTTTTGTATAAATGCCGTTGGCGTCAACCACGTGTAAAACTGGTATATCTTTTTGCTGGGCTAGGTCAAAGTCGTCTTCACCGTAAGCTGGAGCTATATGTACTACACCTGTACCTTCTTCTAGGCTAACAAAATCGCCATGCCAAATCTTATTGGCTCCTGTTTCACTAAAGCCAAATAATGGCTCGTACTCTTGGCCAACCAGTTCTTTACCAGTTAAATTTCTGACAATTTTGTATTCAAGTGGCTGGTGTTTTTCGTTAGTTAAGGCTTTTTCTACTAAATCTTTAGCTAGGATCAGTTTTTGGTCATCAAGCTCAACCTCTACAAACTGGTGATTTTTATTGACCGCTAGAGCAGTGTTGGCAGGCAGTGTCCAAGGGGTGGTTGTCCAGGCTAACAAGTAGCTATTAGATTTTCTTAACTTGAATTTGACATAAATACTTGGGTCGGTAACATCTTGGTAGGCTCCGCCGTCCATGGTTACTTCGGCTTTAGAAAGAGGAGTAGCGTCTCT
>JAGORN010000041.1 GCA_018062805.1 Candidatus Saccharimonadota bacterium
AATTGTGGCATATTCATTTCTTATCTCCCATATTAATCATTACTCTTATACTATCATACTAATCATATTATACATATTAGTATGTACGCATAGTCTTGGCTAGCCCTTCATTATTGTCATACACACTGTCGATTTCTGACAAATCAAAGTCCAGGCTATCTTGAAAAGTTATATTCCCATCCCTTATCCCCAGTCAAGCTAAAAAGACTAAGGTTAATCTTGAGTCTTTTTTAGTGACTTACATGTTTAGTACTAGAACATAAAACTAAAGTGAACTGTAGCCTAGTAATTTAAGCTCTCTAAGCACTTCTTTTTGGGGTGCTTTTATAGGATCTTTTGCTGGAACTTCAATAAAACTTGCAAGTGCTGGGCTACTTGTTATTAACCATTTTACCAAGTTCTCTTTTTGCTGATGTTCTAAATTAAATTTTTTAACTATCCTAGCCTCAACAACAATATGCGTTAACTCATGTACTAAAATGGACAATAAATCGACTCCAAAATTTGTATTGATGATAATTGTATTGGTTTTAGCATTATACGAACCCGCAGTGCCATACTGGGTCAACTGTAAATTTATTAAACCTATTTTTCTAAAAGGCATAGAACCTAAGTACACTGAAATTTCATCTCTGTGAAGAACCCAGCTCTTAGAAATTTCATCTTTGGCTTTAAGAGCTTTATTGTTTGGGTATTCAGAATCAACAATAACCCTAAGCCTATCTAGACTAGTAGTTACTTCAAAATCTGTAGGTAACGAAACTTTAATATCTTGGCTTTTGTAATAGTCAAGCTTACCAAGAGTAAACTCAAGTCGCTCTAGCTCGCTATTCTTGGTATAAATTATTTTTTGTTCCGGCTTCATATTAAAAATCTGCTAAACCTGTTTTTCGTTTTTTTTGAGTTCGGCGAATTTGGCTGTCATGGTCGGGTTGCCACGAGTTAAACGTTTGACTGTTAAGTCTTCGGCTTTGTTATTGGCTAGCCGTAAATTGTTTTCAGAAGACAGCAGTGCTTCTTTAGTTTTTTGCAGATGGTCAATGGTTTTATCTATTTCGTCTATGGCCGTTCTGAAACGACGGCTGGCCAACTCGTAATTTTTAGCGAAACCTTCTTTAAATGAATTTATATTATCTTCAAAATTGGTTATGTCAATACTTTGCGCCCGAACTAACGCAAGTTCTGACTTGTACTTAAGCGAGTTAAGCGCCGCGTTGCGCAACAGAGTAATAATTGGTATGAAAAACTGCGGACGAATAACATACATTTTAGGGTATTTATGCGAAACGTCGACTATGCCGGTATTATAAAGTTCACTGTCGGCTTCTAGCAAGCTAACCAGAACTGCGTATTCACACTTTTTTTCGGTGCGATCTTTGTCGAGCTCTTTTAAAAAATCTTCATTTTTCTTTTTGGTGGCCGTTTCGTCACCCTCGTTTTTCATTTCGAACATTATAGATATTACTTCGTTGCCTTCTTCGTCTTTTTCGCGGTAAATGTAGTCGCCTTTACTACCACTACGTGCGTCGTTATCTTTTTCGAAGTAAGCGTTCTGAAAAGCTGTTGCTCGTAGCCTATTGAACTCAATTTCACAGTGTTGCTCTAGTGTCTCGCCAACCATTTTGGTAGATAGTTTAGCTTTCATGTCTTTATAAAAAGCTATGGCTTCGTCTTTACTTTTTAGTTCAATTTCGTACTTTTCTTTTAACGAAGATTCTAGTAGTTTTTGCTCGGTGTCCTTGCTTTTGAGTTCGTTAGCAAGCAAGTCACGTTCTTTTTCTAGCTTATTGACTGCATCTGAAAGTGCCAGTTTCTTTTCGGTTTCGGCGGCGTCTATTTTTGTTTTAAGTAGCGCAATGTCGGCGTCTCTTTGAGCTTTCATTTTTTCAAGTTCGGTTTCTTTTTGGGCTAAAGTGGCTTGTAATTCGTTTTTAGTCTTGGCTTCAGCTAGCTTTACGGCACTTTCTTTTTCTTTTTCGGCCATTTCTAGCCTCTCGTTTAGGGCCTTATCGAACTCGGCAGTTCGGACTTGGCTTAAAATATCTGCATAGCCGGCTTCGTCAATTTTAAAAGCTTTTTTACAGTGCGGACAAATAATTTCGTTCATTTTGACTCCCTCTTGAGGTTTATTATACTCTGGAAACTGACCTATTTGGTGTCAAAAAAATTTACTAAGCTGATATCATGTGTTCATGGACACAAAGCAGTGGTATGAACAGCTAGTTAAACCAGCCTGGGCTCCGAGGCCAGCAGTTTTCGGACGTGTCTGGTCGGTAATTTACCCAATTATTTTTGTTGTAAATATCTTCGTGGTGGTTCTTTTAGTCCAAGGTTCTATAAGCTGGCTGGTTGCCTTGCCTTTTTGGCTTAACCTGCTTTTTAACTTTGCCTTTACGCCTGTTCAGTTCGGACTTAGAAAACAATTTTTGTCGGTCATTGTCATTGTTTTGGTGCTAGCAACAATAGTATGGTCTATTGTGGCAATACTACCCTATTCGCTAGTTGTAGTTGTCGCCTACTTACCATACTTAATATGGGTTGGCATAGCTACAGTCTTACAAATTAGCCTGTGGTGGCTTAACCGCTAATTTGTTTTGGTTGGTAATATAGGTGTTTCGGTGCGAATATAGTGGCAACTGTAGCCACCGGGATTTTTTTGTAAATAGTCTTGGTGGTAGTCTTCTGCGCTGTAAAATTTAGTTAGTGGCTCAAGCTTGGTAACCACTTTATTCGCATACAGGCCTGACTCATCAACAGCATTTATAACTTTTTTTGCAACTGCAAGTTGTTGGTCATTTTCGTAAAAAATGGCCGAGCGGTAAGAACTACCAATGTCGTTTCCTTGGCGGTCTTTTGTGGTTGGGTCATGAATTCTAAAAAAGAAGTCAAGCAAATTTTCGTAGCTAGTAATTTTAGGGTCATGGGTAATTTTTATGGCTTCGGCGTGCCCGGGGTGATATTCGTATGTAGGGTTTACGTTTTCACCACCAGTGTAACCAACTTCTGTATTTGTAACGCCCGGTTGCTCACGAAAAAGCTCTTGCATTCCCCAAAAACAACCGCCAGCTAAAACTATAGTTTCCATAAACTAAGTATGCCACAGTTTGGTTAAACATTTTTTAAAGCTTCGGTTTGCACTCTATTTTTTATTTATGTCTATATTTTTATTGTTATTAAACGGACTCCGGCATTATTAGCTAAATAACGTTTTCTAGTCAATAGCTTCGCAACACTGAGCTAGTTTTTCGACTGGTGTTAGCCAGTCAATTCCTTGGTGTGGTCTCTCGTGGTTGTAGTAATGGATGTAGTCTGGAATTTCTTTTCTCCAGAC
>JAGORN010000042.1 GCA_018062805.1 Candidatus Saccharimonadota bacterium
TTGAGCAAGCACATCTAGCATGACAACGGAGTCGACACCTCCAGAGACAGCAACTAAATATTTTCCTGGTTGTAGCTTAATAATTTTGTCCATGCTGTTGTTTATGATACCAATTAGTAAATAAAAAGCTCGCTTTTAAATTTAAGCGAGACAAATTTGGTAGCAGGGGCGAGACTTGAACAAACGCACGATGATAGACTAGCTTCGCTATTCCATCATCTACTACTTATTGTCAAATAGTAATTTGACAATAATCTGCTCCCTAAGGGGTCGCTCGTTCAGTCGTCAAAAATAAAAAGCTCGCTTTTAAATTTAAGCGAGACAAATTTGGTAGCAGGGGCGAGACTTGAACTCGCGACCTCAGGCTTATGAGTCCTGCGCTCTAACCAGCTGAGCTACCCTGCCATACCACTTCGACCAGTATAGTAACAAATACTAATGCCATTTTCTAGTGCAAGAAGCCCCTGCTCCGTCTAGAGCAAAGGCTTCTCTATGTTTGCGAGTTCGCCTACACAGCTAATTAAGTTATTAAGCCAGCAGTTGGTCTATGCTTAATAATCTTGGGTCACTCGTAGGAGAAAACTCATAAGCAATATCTACGTCGCTCATAAATTTTTCCTTTTTTTATATATTTTTGCTTTTTTAGCAATATATTTATACTATACCATTTAGTTTAATTTGTCAAATCAATTTTTATTAATTTACCAGGTTATCTACTTGCTTAATAAATTTTGGTTTGTTATTGACATCGCTAATTATTATATCTGCCTCAAAAATAGATTTGTCTACCGCCATATCGGCAACTGTCAAAGTGGCAAATCCTGCTTGAAAAATTTGGCTATCTTGGCCATCATCGATACATAAAACAGATCGGTTTTTTAGTTTTAGCAACTTAGCATAACGAATAATCTCGGGCTGACCGACTTCGTCAAAAAACATAATTGTATGGTCAGCTTCTAGTAGCGCCTTGTTGCTTTTTTCATTGAATTGATTTTTATCTAAATGAACAATCCCAGGTACAGCACGTTCAAGATTTAGTGCATTTTTTCTACTGTTACAGATGATTATATTTTTACTCTTTTTAGAATATAAAACGCGTATTAATTCTTTATAATCGTCAGACTGAAGAGGTAAGTTAACAAATACTGTATCTATAAATTTTAGTTGTTTAAGAATGTCTGAATTTTGAACAACAACCCCTAGTTTGAATAAATTAGTGAGTTTTCTTTTTACGCTCCAACTGCGAGATATTTTTGAACTTGTAATACCTAGTTTTGCAGCTTCTGTTCGTGGTCCAACCGCCACCACAACGGCTTTTGCTTTTCCATTTAGTACAAAAGTACCTGCATAGGCCATATTTTTATATTCTACTGGGTCGCTAGAATTTACCGAAGTAGCCAGCGCATTCTTATAGGAAGGAGCGCTATTCCCATTTAAAAGAGAATTATCAATTGCTAAGTTATTAACTTCAAGTAACCGAACATCTGCAGGCACCATTTTACCTTTTTCTAAAAATACTATATCGCCTAAAACTAAATTAACACTATTAACGGTCTGTCTTTTTTTATCTCTCAGGCAAGCTGTTTTAAAAAATGAACTTATTGAATTGCCGATTATACCGTTACAGTTCGAACCTAAGGACTGGCTCCTTTTAAATACTTCACTAGAACTTAATCCCGTTATTTGACTGGTTAGGAAAAAATCCATAAGTTCATCTACGGTGCTAGTATGCCAACTTTTTTTTACTTCTTTTGGATGATTCATTATAAGGTAGTGCTTATGCTTCATATGTTATTATTTTTGTTTACCAATAGCAACATTGGTATTTATGCGCTAAAAAGTAAGCATTAGCGTATAATATTTTTATATCATGGGTGGTAAAACTAAAAAACCAATTAAGTTTGATTATGACCTAATTGTTATCGGCGCTGGAAGTGCTGGTTCAGTTGCTGCTAATGATGCTGCCTCTAGAGGTAAAAAAGTAGCTATAGTTGAAGAGAATTTAGTCGGTGGAGAATGTCCAACCATCACCTGTATTCCTACTAAAGCATTACTAAACGCCACCAAGCTAAAGCTAAGACTAGACCAGCAAACGAGTTATGGTATAGCCAGTGATCTAAAAAGTACTAATTTATCAAAAGTAAAAGTAGCGCATTATAAAAATAAAATTATTGCTGAAGCCGGTTTTTATGATGACTCTCAAACCTTTTCCGACAATAATATAACCTTGATCAGAGGCAGTGCTAAGTTCTCTAGCCAATATTCGGTGACAATCAACTCAAGACGCTACGCTGGTAAGAAATTCCTTATAGCAACTGGCGCTCGGCCTACTATACCTAATATTAAGGGGCTTGTAGATGTTGGTTTTTTAACTTATAAAGATCTTTCACAAAGTCAAAACTATCCAGCAAGTGTTTGTTTTATAGGTGGTGGAGCTGTCGCTTACGAATATAGCCAAATTTTAAGCGCATTTGGCGTTAAGGTTCATGTTATTGAAAAATCAAATCATTTATTAACCAGTTTTGACACTGAGGTAGCCGACCTAGCAGCCGAAAACTTAAAAAAACTAGGGGTAGTTTTGCATACCAATGCTCGTATTAGCGGGGTCACAAAAAATGGTATCCAAAAAGCTATCTCCTTTACGGCAAACCAAAGACGGTACAGGCTACTCGTTAACGAAATTATTGTATCGTCTGGCAAGATTCCAAACCTAAATATTCACCTAGAGAAAGCCGGCGTTAGTCATGCTGACAACTTTATTCAGACAAATTCGTACTGTAGAACCAATGTCAAAAATATTTACGCAGCCGGTGAAGTGGCAGGTAAAAATTTTACCGCTAGTGGTGCAATCAAAGAAGCTCAGGTTGCTATGCAGAACGCTTTTGGAAAGAAGAAAAGAAAGCTATCTAGCAACTTAGTCCCATTGGTTGTATTCGGCTTACCAGAGCTAGCCACAACCGGCTCAACCGAAAATGAAATGAGACTTACAGGAAAACTGTACCAAACCGCAATCGCACCTATTGGCATTTTAGGCAAATCAGTTAGCTCCCAATACAGTAGTGGCTTCGTTAAATTGATTGCCGATCACAAAGGCTACATAAAAGGTGGTTCAATAGTAGCTCCCAGCGCCAGTGAAATGATTAATTTAGTCAGTTTCGCAATAAAAACCAAAGCTCAAGCCTGCGACATTTCCGGTACCACCATGAGCTCCCCTTCGTGGAGCGAAGCCATAAAAATTGCAGCTGCTAAAATTCATTGCATTTAAATTCAAAATAAAACACCGCCAGCGTGACGGTGTAATTAGTTTGGTGGGG
>JAGORN010000002.1 GCA_018062805.1 Candidatus Saccharimonadota bacterium
AATAACGAACTAGCCAATGAGCTTGGTAATGCCGTAAGTCGAGTTGTGGCCATGATTAGCAAATATCAGGCCGACGTCGTAGGTGTTATACCAGAGCCTAGTCATGATATTCATGAATATAGCGAAGCGCTAGACAACTTTAAGTTTGACCGAGCCCTAGATGAAGTCTGGGAACAGGTCAGGGGGCTCAACCAGTATATAGATACCGAAAAACCGTGGCAGATTGCTAAAAATGGTGACGAGCAACATTTACAAGAAATACTGTCTTACTGCGTCGGCTGTTTATTGGAAATAGCTGACCTACTGGTTCCGTTTATGCCAACAACTGCTCAAACCATTAGAGATACTTTTAAAGACGGCTTAGTAACTAAACAAGAGCGAGCACTTTTCCCGAAGTTCGAGTAAATTATGCATTTTATTGACACTCATTGTCATATTCACTCAGCTGACTATAAACTTGACCCAGAAGTAGTTCTAAATGATGCTTCTAACGCTGGAGTAACTAAGCTAATATGCGTTGGAACCGATATACCTGATAGTCATTTAGCCACAAATTTTGCTAATGACCACGAAAATGTTTGGGCTAGTGTTGGTTTACATCCACATGACTCAAAACTTGGCAGTCAAGAGTTCATTAAACTAGAGGCCTTAGCCACTGAGCCGAAAGTTGTGGCTGTTGGTGAGTGTGGCCTAGACTATTTTTATAATCATTCTTCTAAGACTGACCAAGTGGCTACCCTGGAGTTTCAAATCGACTTAGCTGAGAGGCATAAATTAGCCATGATTTTTCACGTTCGAGACGCTTTTGGCGACTTTTGGCCAATTTTTGATAATTTTTCTGGCATTAGGGGAGTGATTCATAGTTTTACGGCTAGTACTTTAGAACTTGAGCAGGCGCTTAAGCGTAATTTATACATTGGCATTAATGGCATTATGACTTTTACAAAAGACACGAGCCAGCTTGAAGCAGTCAAAAAAGTACCACTGAATAAATTAGTTCTAGAAACAGATGCGCCTTTCTTGACGCCAGTGCCACTTCGTGGTAAAATAAACCAGCCTAAGAACACAGTGCTGACGGGTGAGTTTTTAGCTCGCCTCAGAGGAGAGAATTTGGATGTAATTGCTGCCTCGACCACTAAAAATGCCGAAAAACTTTTTGACATTTAAATTAATTTGCTTATGAACGATAATAGAGAGACACTAGAACGATTAAATCTGCCGCCGCTAATTGAAAGCCGGCTTTATGTACTTAGTTCAGCTCAACACAATATTGCAGAGGCACTAGCTGGTATTCCTCAGGCAGAGGCTGCTGAAGCTAGCCAGACTATACACAAAAATTATGGTCCCGCTGATCATAATGTAAAACCAGTATCTTTCGAAGCGGTTTCTTATCGTGAACCGTCTTTAGAAGAGCTTCGTAAATTGGTAGATAAAGCTCAAAGCGACTTTCCCCTACCAGGACAAGGCCAAGCTAATGCTTAGTAAGATGCTAGCCCAGAGTAAAAGTCAGTCTTTAGCTAAAAAGCAGGCTGAAGAATACCGAAAATTAATCCGCAGGGAAGCTGAAATTGGTGGTAAAATTTTTGGGCCAGTACCAAAAGGCCACCGAAGAGAGTTTTTTTGTCTAGATGAGCATTCTTGGGTTTGGCACGAGGAATGGATAGATAAATCTGGCATTAAACAGCTTAGAAATACCCGTTACGATGTTCGACCTTCTGGAATAGTTAAAGTTCATAACGGGAGAGGTTACACTGCAATCAGCCCAACCGAAGCTAAAAATTTGTTGGAAGCAGTTAATATTTACTGCAAAAAAGTAAAATCTGAACTTTACGGTATTAACCCATAAGATGTAATATTGGTAAGTCATTATGACTAATAAGAAATTATCGGGCTACTTTGATTATGCTGCTACTACCCCCTTAAGCTCTAGCGCCAGAAGTGCTATAGAGCCTTTTTTAAATGAAGATTTTTACAACCCCTCAAGTATTTATTTAAAAGGTCGAGAAGTTCGACTAGCTAAAGAAGCTTTTAGGGCTCAAGTTGCAAGAGCCTTAGGCTCACGGCCAAGTGAAATAGTTTTTACGGCCGGTGGAACTGAAGCAAATAACCTAGCAATTAAAGGCCTCATGAACAGTTTTGACCGAAGAGTTAACTTAGTAACAACTGCTATAGAACATGATTCTATACTTCGTCCTACTGAAAACTATAATTATAAACTGGCCACCGTTGATGGTAAGGGTTTGATTAATGTCGAGCAGCTTTCTAAGTTAATTGATAATCAAACAATTTTAGTTAGCATTGGCTATGTTAATAATGAAATTGGCTCAATTCAACCCATCAAACAACTAGCTGAGCTGGTAACTATTATTAGACAAAAACGTCAACAACTAAATAATCCATTGCCATTATATTTACACACAGATGCTTGCCAGGCAGTAAATTATCTGGATATTAGCGTTGCTAGACTTGGTGTAGATATGATGACCATAAACTCGGGTAAAATTTACGGCCCCAAACAAGTTGGCGCTCTTTATGTTAAGGCCGGCATAAGGCTCAAACCATTAATTGAAGGTGGTGGCCAAGAAAATGGCATGCGAAGTGGCACTGAAAATGTAGCAGCTATAGCTGGTTTTTCTACTGCTTTAGAGTTAGCAGTCAAAAAACATCAAGCCGAGTCAAAAAGATTAGTTAAAATTCGTGACCAATCTGTTAAAGCTCTATTAGAGAGTGTACCGAATTCAGCAATAAACGGCCCAATTAGTTCAAAAAGAGTTGCTAATAACATTAATTTGACAATTGAAGGCATAGATAACGAGTATTTTCTAATGCAACTAGATGAACTCGGTTTTCAAGTGGCTACTGGCTCTGCCTGTAGTGCAAGTAGCGAAGAAGCTTCTCATGTACTAAAAGCTATAGGAAAAAGTGAGTCAGATGCCCATTCGACAATTCGAATAACTATGGGTAAATACACCGAGGATGCAGACATAAAGTCCTTGGTACAGGCAATCGTTCAACTTAGCTGTTAATTTGTTTGTTCATAGTAAGCTAAAGCGCTATAATAAGTGTTGTTAGAAATAATTTTTTTAAAATGAAACATATCAAAAAACTACTTTTGGGCCTTGTTGCTGTTAATACCTTAATTCTTGGCCTGTTTAGTTTGTCTTACGTAGCTCATGCTCAATCTGTTACTCGTGGCTACTCATCAGATATGCTGCTTCAAAAAGGGATGATTGTTAAGTTAAAAGATGATGATCCTAGCAAGGTTGAACCTGTTAAGAAGGAGCAAGAAGAAAAAATACATGGAGTAGTTATCAATCCAACTGACTCAGCTGTGTTGCTCGGTGGAGAGGATCAAAAAGTATTTGTAGCTAGCACTGGACCATTTTCAGTCTTAGTAAGTAGCCAAAACGGCCCCATTAAAGCAGGTGATTACGTTACCCTGTCGTCAATTAGTGGTATTGGTATGGCTGCCAGCGATCTTGATAAAGTAGTTATTGGCAAAGCCATGGAAAATTTCGATACCAATGATATTACCAAAGTTCGTTCATCTGCAACCATTAAGGATTCAGCTGGAAATACGACTGAAGTTAAAATAGGAACTATTAGAGTCGATATTAGTGTTGGTCGTAACCCCAGCCAAAGAGCTAATGCTTCGTTACCAGTTGTTTTAAAAGGTGTTTCTGAGACAATTGCGGGTAAGCCAGTAACTCCTGCCAGGGTTTATGTTAGCTTTTTTGTCTTTTTGACCACTTCTATCATTTCTGGGGCAATGCTTTACAGTGCTGTTCGTAGCACAATGGTAGCTATGGGTCGTAACCCGCTTGGTAAAAAAGCAATTATTCGAAGTTTACTTCAGGTAGCGTCGGTAGCAGTTTTGATTTTTATTGTTGGTCTTTTTGCCGTATACTTACTATTAAAGTTATAAAGAAAAAGGTTTAAGGGTGGGAATACTTAAATGACAACCATACAGCTTATAGTAGTACTAGCAGTACTCCTAATTATTGGTATTGTCGGCATACTGTTTGTAATTAATGGTGACAAGCGTAAATCTGGTCAAAAAGAAAAAACCGGTCAGGCGGTTGAAGAAAAATTATCGGCTGTAGCTAATAGCGATGTCGAACATATTTTTGATGATGAATTCCGTGAAGAACTTCGGAACCGGGGTAGGTTGCACTTCGAAAAAATTATTGGTGAAAATGCTATGTTTTTACAGCAAGACCTTCGCTTGACTACCAGTCAATTAAACGACTACATGAAAGACGAAATAAAAAGTGTTCTCCAGGAAGAATTTTCAAAATACGAAGAATCTATTACTACGGCTAAAGATTTAGCACTCGAGAGCATAGAGAAAACAAAGGTAGCAATAGACCAACAACGTCTTATTTTAGAGAAGCAAATGCACGAACAGGCTGCTGCAGAAAAACAAAGAATTATTGACCATTTTGAAGCAAGCATGGCGGGCATTGTTAACCACTATGTATTATCGGCAATCGGCAATGAAATAGATCTAACCAGCCAGTTAGATTATATTTTTCAGAATTTAGAAGAAAATAAACAAGCAATGATTGAGGATATCAGGAGTGGAACTTAATTTACCAACTGCCATTTCAACCCGTCACGACTTAGCTCACGTTTACCGTGAACTAAGAAATTTTTATGACATGATGATTCAAAGTGTTATGAGGCATGAAAATCCGGTTAAATATCCGCCAATTTCTGACTCTCTAAGGCAGTTAGCCATAGCTAACCAGCTTGATTTAAGAGATGAGCGTACTTGTGAGCAATTAATAGAAAAGCTCGGTCAACTGAAGTCAAACGCGCCGTCTATTCATATTAGTTTTCCAGTTGAACCCTCTCGTGAGGCGCTCGATAAATTAATTGGCTGGCTAAGAACCGAAGTTGACAAATCTATAGTTATTTCTGTTGGCCTACAACCGTCTATTGCTGTCGGAATTGTAGTCCGAACCCCTAATAGACAGTTCGACTTTTCGCTTCGTAAGCACTTAGAAAATAGTCGAGAAAAACTAAAAGAGGCCATTAGCAGTGTCCAGTAGTCATTTTGAAAATTTGATAAATAGTGGTCACCCAATTGGTGAAGTTATTGCTGTTGATCGTTACTTGGTGAAAGCCAAGGGGCTTCATCCGGTTAATCAGCATGCGCTGGTTATGTTCGAAGATGGTTCCAAGGGTTTTGTTCACCATATTTTTGAAGATTATGTGGTTATTTTGCACATTGGTGACATTGAATTAACAGCTGGTCAAACTGTGGTATTACAGCACGACTCTCTAGTAACAAAAGTAGGTAAAGACTTCCTGGGTCGAGTAATAAATGTAACTGGTGAGCCATTAGACGGTAAAGGACCTATCGCTGCCGATGCAGTGAGACCGGTGTTTAATGAGGCGCCACCAATTTATCAGCGTAAGCAACTGTCCGACCAGCTTGAAACTGGAGTGACTGTAGTTGATAGTTTGTTCCCAATAGTCAAAGGCCAGAGAATGGCCATTTTGGGCGATGGTAAAGTTGGTAAGTCGACCTTAGTTACTCAAATGACCCTGCACCAAAAAGATACAGGTGTGCCAACTATTTATGTTTTAATTGCCAAAAGACGAGCCGATATTGACGTTTTGCTAACTCGCCTTGAAGAAAAAGATGCCCTTAAAAATACTATTGTTATTGTTTCTACTTTGTTTGACTCATTGGTCCTAAGTTACTTAGCACCATATGTAGGCGCGGCGATGGCTGAATTTTTTTGGCAAGACCAAAACCAAGACGCTATTATTGTCTACGATGATCTAACGGCTCACGCAATGGCTTACAGGGAAATTTCGCTGATTGCTGGCGTTAGCCCAGGCCGAGATTCTTATCCCGGTGACATGTTCTATGCTCATAGTAGTTTACTTGAGCGAGCTGGTCGACTAGACAGAAATGAAAAAACGCTCACAAGCTTTCCATTAGTTCTAGCGAGTAACGGTGACATCACCGCTTTCTTACCAACGAATATTATGTCCATTACCGATGGCCAATGGATACTGGACATGGATATTTTCCGAGACGGTATTAGGCCTGCTCTAAATACCGGTCTTAGTGTTACTCGTGTCGGTGGAGTCGGTCATAATGACCGACAAAAAAAGATTGTCGCTCGTGTTATGAAAACCCTTGCTTCGTACAAACAGGCTCTTGAATTTTCACGTTTTGGTTCAGAGCTGGCCTTAGAAGCTAAAAACGATTTAGCTGCCGGTAAAAGAATTAACGAATTATTAACTCAGGCACCACACGTCACTCACTCGGTAATGGCTCAGCAAATGATGTTTGAAATTATTCTGGACTTAAAAGAAGGTGAAGTTTTAGACATCGATACACTCAGGCTGGTGTCTAATGACTTTGCGGCCAAAGTTAACCCAGAAGAAACCAATTACGATGAACAGAAGCAGGAACTTCTTAAAAAAAGTTTGCTGGAGATTAAAAGATGAAACGTCCAGCCGAAATTCAAAAACAAATTTCAGGCACCCAAACTCTAGTTAATTTAACTGGTGTCTTTGAAGGTATTGCAAGTATGAGAATTGCCCAAATTAAAAATCAGGTTCAACAAAGTGAAAGCTACTTTGACCGACTGTGGCAGATGTATAGCCAAATAACTATTGGAACACCTTTCGGTTTTGGACGAAGAAACGCAGAAGATGAGGTCATTGATAAAGAATTATTTATTGTCATAACCGCCGAGGGTGGTTTTAGTGGTGATATTGACCAAAAAATTATTTCCTGGATGCTTGAGCATTATGACAAAGAAAAAAATGACATTATAGTTATTGGCCACCACGGTGCTATTCAGTTGGCTCAGCGAGGTACTAGTTTCAAGAAATATTTCAAATTACCTACAAGAGATGACAACATTAATGTTAGTCCGATAATTCGTGAAGTTCAAAAATATAAACAAACTAGTGTTTTTTATCAGACTTATGTGTCGCTGTCGGTTCAAGACGTCAAGCGGATTAGTCTGTCTAAGGCCGTTGAAGACCAAGGTAAAGACGCAGGTAAGGGTGAAGAGATTATTAACGAGGCAACCTACCTTTTTGAGCCAAGTGTTTTTGCGGTAGTCAACCATTTAGAGCGCTCAATGATGAAAATTGCTCTAACGCAGGTTATTTTAGAGTCCAAACTAGCCCAGTATGCAAGTCGTTTTAGGGCTATGACTGCTTCACATGACCTAGCAAGCGACAGTTTGTCCGAGTACAAGTTGGCCTTCCATCGTTCAAAAAGAGCCGTTAAAGACGAGCGACTTAAAGAAATGATTAACGGCTTAAGAAAGGCAAGAGTATGAGCTCAGGAGTTGTCACTGTCGTTAAAGATCTGGTTATTCTGGTCGAATTTGCTGAAAAAATGCCTCAAATCGGTGAAATGCTGGTAGTTCAAAGCGCCGATAAAGCGCCATTGCTTGTCGATACCATTAAAAATGAATCGACTGTTGTTTGTATTAACTTGAGGGCTTCAAAGAAAATCCAAAAAGCAATGGCAGTAGAAGCGACGGGCAAAGGAATTGAGATACCGGTTGGTGAGGCTGTGATTGGTCGCATTTTTGATGCTCTTGGAGCACCACTCGATGGTAAAGAACCAGTTCCAGAAGGAACGCCAACTAGAAATATTTTAAAAATTCCAGCTAAGTCAACTAACTTTCAAGCTACTAAGCCTGAAATTTTAGAAACTGGCATTAAGGTTATCGATTTCTTTACACCTTTTGTGAAGGGTCGAAAAATTGGAGTTATCGGTGGTGCTGGTGTTGGTAAAACAGTCCTGACTATGGAGCTTATTCATAACATTGCTCGAACAAGTAAAGGACTGTCGTTTTTCGCAGGTATTGGTGAGCGTGTCCGTGAAGGCCACGAATTATATGAAACATTGCAAGAATATGAGTTGCTTGAAAATACAGTTATGCTTTTTGGGCAGATGAATGAAAACCCAGCTCAAAGGTCGTTAGTGTCTATTTCGGCGGTTGCGGTTGCTGAATATTTCCGAGATGAACAAAAGAAAGATTTACTGTTTTTCGCCGACAATATGTACCGCTTTGTTCAAGCTAAAAATGAACTAGCTACCATTATGGATCAAATTCCTAACGAAGGTGGTTACCAGCCAACTATTTTCTCTGACATGAAAACACTTCAAGATAGACTAAGTTCTAACGAAAATGGCTCCATTACTTCTGTCCAGACTATCTATGTTCCGGCCGATGATTTGTCTGACCCAGCGGTGCAGATTATTCAGCATGAGCTTGACTCGATAATTGTTTTGAGTCGTAAAGTAGCCGAGCAAGGTATTAGACCGGCTGTTGACCTGAACTTGACTTCGTCTAGTTTATTGAGCCCTGAAGTAGTTGGTGACAGGCACTATATTTTGAGCGTTCAAGTCCAGTCTATTTTGCAAAAATACGAGCAGTTAAAAGGTATAATTGCTATTATTGGCGAAAACGAACTTTCGCCGGCGGACCGTGCAGAGTATGCCAAAGCTAAAAAATTAATTCAATACTTCTCGCAAGATATGTTTGTTACTGAAAGACTGACTGGTAAGCCTGGCCAGTTTAGCACCCGCGAAGAAACCCTAAAGGGCATAGAAGAGATTATTGCCTAATGACCAGTCGCCAAGATGCCAGTACTGGAGAAATTGTTGCCGATAAAGAAGAAAAAACTATTCCCGAGGGACTGATATTCTGCAAAGTATATTCGCCATATAAAACTTATTTTGAAGGCAATGTAAAAAGTATTTCGGCTGAAAACGATACTGGTGTTTTTGATATTCTAGCGAAGCATCATAATTTTTTGACACTTTTAATACCGTGCCAGCTGGTGATTAGAGGTATTGAAAATGCTCCAGAGGACCGCGAAGAAGTGATTAAAATATCACGAGCAATTATGCAAGTAAGACCTCACGACGTCTTTGTCTTTTTAGATATTTAAGATTTAATACAAAACCTTATAAATATAAAAACGAGCTGATAGAAGTTATTTATAAGCTACTTATATATGGACTAATCTATGGCAATGTAGTCAAACGAGCAACTAGTACCGACAGTGCCGGCATTGGTTGTGCCAATAGAAAAGCCACCCGTACTGCGAGTAACGTAGTAGTTAAGCTCAGCGCAAGAGGATCCAATTGGTGTAATGACGACGTGTGGTGTTTGGGTAAAGGCGCTTCTAAAGCTAATATTACCAATTATGCCAGGTCCAGTGCCGGGGCCGAAGTTGATAGATACCGTTCCAGCAGTGTCGGTACCACTTATAGAGACAGTACCAGAGCCACCAATAGCTCCGCCTCGGCTAATGCCGGGTGTAGCTCCGCCAGCGTCTATATGTCTATTTATTTGCAAGTCACTATTAAGGACTAGTTTGTCGGTACTGACCTGAGGAGATGATATTGGGCCGCCAAAACTTGCTCCGCCAGCCACAGTCATATTTTTCTGAACCGTTAAAGCTCCTTGAATGGCTGTATTGCCCGCGATAGATAAGTTAGAAGCTACTGACACATTTTCAAAAGTACTGGTTCCAGAAACGGTGATCCCAGGTAGACTTAAGGCGCCACCAACTTTTATTGTGCCGGCGACGTCCAGGTTATTTTTAACCAGTACCCGGCCATTAAATACTGAATTTGATGCAATGGTTAAAGTCTGTTTGGCGTCACCAACAGCTGTTTCTGACTGGTTAAGTTTTGCTAGCTCTTCGCTACTTAAATCTTGCCCTAAAACATTAGCATTTTGCTCGGCATTTTTGCTGGTTTTATAGCTGACAAAAGCACCAAAGCCCGCGAGAGCTAAAATAACTACAAAAATTAACACGTAAACGTTCACTTTTTCAAGCATTGCCTTAAATTTTTGGGTAAAAGTTTTTTTAGGTGGTTTGTATTCGGTAACAGTTTCTTGGGTAGCGTCAATAACTGCCTCGGTTGCCGATTTTTCAACAACGGTATCTTGAACTTCTAGTGAACTTTCAAGGCTTTCAGCTGGGTTTTCTTTTTCCTGGTTTTCAGGCATTTTTTAATTTTTCTCCAAAAATAAGCTACTTTTAGCTTGATTATACCAAAGTCTATTATAAAACACTAGCAATTTGGAGTTTTATTTTATTAAAGGTAAAATGGGTAATAGAAAAATGTTTTTTGAGGAATATGAAAAAAATATCAAAAATTAATTCAGTCAAAATCTCAACCATAGTTTTTGGTCTAGCGGTGCTAATGTTTGGGTCGTTGTCGGCTTTTGCTGCCCCGACTTATGTCTCGCCAAACTACGGGGTCAGCGAAATTCAATTTGGTGCTGGTGGTACTAATGACATGAATTCGGCTAATTATAACTCAAGAGCCTCTCTGGGTGACTTAGCTATTGGTAATTCGGCCAGTGCAGCTTACCAAGCTTACGCAGGTTTCACTACTACCGACGAACCATTTATAGAAATGACTGTTCCGGGAGTAAGTGTTGAAGTTGGTTCTGGAACCCCTAAAGTATTAAACTTGAATACTCCCGCTGCAGCTTCAGCGACATTTGAAATTCGAGCTTGGCTGGCCAGTGGTTATATAGTCGTAAACGGTTCCGATGGTCCAAAATATGGTAGTCGTAGCTTCACGGCCTTAACTACACCAACGGCGCCAAATTCTTCGCAAGAACAGTTTGGCATTAATTTGGTCGCCAATACCAGCCCGTCTAATGTTGGGGCTAATCCTCTTCAGTTACCAGATGCGTCCTTTAGCTTTGGTACTGCTGCCACTGGTTACGATACTACTAACCAATATAAATATGTCAAAGGTGACACTATTGCTACCAGTACAAAAAGCAGTAGCATTACCCGCTATACAGTTACCTATATGTTCAATGCTGTCGCTAATACGGCAGCTGGTCAATACACCATGAACCACGATTTAGTAGCTGTCGGTACATTCTAGTAGTTTGAAGTAAGCAAGTCTCTACCTGTTAATTAGATTCTATAAAAAAATTATCCACAGTTTATGGGGAAAACTGTTGTAAGTAATGCTTGATTAAGCTACGGCTCACCTTTATGCTTAAGGTAATCGCAGCTACTCTTATTAACAAATCCGCTACAATTAAATAAGGAGAAAAGAAATGGTTAATACCAAATCTTTAGCTACTCGTTCAGTTGCAGCTATATCAGCACTAGCGCTAACAGTATCAGCCGTTGTCCCCCTGCTAACAAGCTCGGCTGATGCGGCTCAGGTGACCGCAAGGTCAATCAAGATGGGTAAATCCCAACCTAGTGCGACAGACGCCACCTATACAGTTGGCTTCACAATCCCAACTACCGCTTCGGTTGGTGGTGTAGTCGTAACATTTTGTTCAAACAGTCCAATTGTTGGCGTAGCCTGTACGGCTCCAGCTGGCATGGACGTTAACCCGGGTGGCGGACTAGCAATAGCTAATGCTACTGGCCTAACTGGCTTCAGTAAAGACGCTGCCACCGACGCTAACACCTTGGTTTATACCAACGGTACCCCACAAGCAGTTACTGGCCCACTAGCTGTAACCTTTGACATGGGTAGCACTGGTGGTGCAGATGGTGTTACTAACCCATCTACTACAGGTAGCTTTTATGCTCGAATAATTACTTTCGACACTCAAGCTAACGCTGCCGCTTACTCTGACGCTAGCGCAACAGTACCAACCGGTGCTATTGACTTTGCTGGTGCTGCTTTAAGTACAGCTACAGTCATTAATGTTACTGCTCTAGTCCAAGAAACTTTGAACTTTGCGGTCACTGGCACTGCTGTGACTATGGGTAGTGGTACTCCTCAGGTTATAGATGATACTCAAGAGTGGATTTCTAACGCCGTCAATATTGACCTAGACACTAATGCTACAAGCGGTCTAAACATCAGACTATTTGGTACCCACCTATTTTCAGGTTCCAACACTCTAAGTGGCAACGGTACTTTGGGTATCTTGACTGGTTCAGCCAGTAGCCAATTTGGTATCTGTGTTAAAGACTCAATCAATGGTCAAGTTGTAGGTGACGCTCAGTACGAGACAGCTCACACTAACTGTACAACCCCAGCTAGCTCAACCTTTGCTTGGGACAATGCAGCTACTTCAGCTGTTGGTGGTGACACCGTCTTTACTTCAGGCGGACCAGTAGATAACGATCCAAACTCGAACGTCGATATTTACTACGCTGCTCGAGCCGACAGTAACGTGCCAGCTGGTCAATACCAAGCTACACACCAACTGATCGCTACAGGAACATTCTAAAAACTTTCCTACTTCGTTCAGCAAAAACACTCCCGCGCAGTTTGTCTGTAAGGGAGTGTTTTATTTTACAAGTAGATTTACCTGTGGATAACTTAAGCATTTTATTATTGCCCTAGGCACGTAAGAAGTTGTAAACTGGTAAGTGCATAAGGTACAAATAAAAACACCAAAAGCAATACAAAAAAATAAAAACATAAGGAGAAAAGAAATGGTTAATACCAAATCTTTAGCTACTCGTTCAGTTGCAGCTATATCAGCTATCGCACTAACAGTAGCAGCCGTCGTCCCCCTGCTAACCAGCTCGGCTGATGCGGCTCAGGTGACCGCAAGGTCAATCAAGATGGGTAAATCCCAACCTAGTGCGACAGACGCCACCTATACAGTTGGCTTCACAATCCCAACTACCGCTTCAGTTGGTGGTGTAGTCGTAACATTTTGTTCAAACAGTCCAATTGTTGGCGTAGCCTGTACGGCTCCAGCTGGCATGGATGTTAACCCGGGCAGTGGTCTGGTTGTTGCCAACCCAACTGGTTTAGCTGGCTTCAGTAAAAACGCTGCCACAGATGCTAACACCTTGGTTTATACCAACGGTACCCCACAAGCAGTTACTGGCCCACAAGCTGTAACTTTTGATATGGGTAGCTCTGGTGGTGCAGATGGTGTTACTAACCCATCTACTACAGGTAGCTTCTATGCTCGAATAATTACTTTCGACACCCAAGCTAACGCTGCTGCTTACTCAGACGCTAGCGCCACAGTACCAACTGGTGCTATTGACTACGGTGGTGTCGCTTTGTCAACTAACGCAGTCATTAATGTTACTGCTCTAGTCCAAGAAACTTTGAACTTTGCTGTAACCGGCACAGCTGTAACTATGGGAACAGGAACTCCACAAGTTATTAACGACACCCAGCAGTGGATCTCTAACGCTGTCAACATTGACCTAGACACTAACGCCACAAGCGGCCTAAATATCAGACTGTTTGGTACCCACCTATTTTCAGGTTCCAACACCTTAACTGGTAACGGTACTTTAGGTATACTAACCGGTTCAGCCGGTAGCCAATTTGGTATCTGTGTTAAAGACTCAACTAACACTCAAGTTGTAGGCGACGCTCAGTATGAAACAGCTCACACTAACTGTACAACTCCAGCTAGCTCAACCTTTGCTTGGGACAATGCAGCTACTTCAGCTGTTGGCGGTGATACTGTCTTTACTTCAGCTGGCCCAGTAGACGATGCAGTTAACTCAAATGTCGACATCTACTACGCTGCTCGAGCTGACAACAACATCCCAGCTGGTCAATACCAAGCTACACACCAACTGATCGCTACAGGAACCTTCTAAGCTTTAAATTTAAAACTATTAAACGACGAAAGAACGAAGTAAAATTGATACATGAACCGCGTACAATATAAAAGCCAACAGTTTTATAGAGTATGGGTTAAATTTGGCAAAGCACTCCTAATTGTAGGGGTGCTTTTTGCCGTTCTTATATCTCTTTTTGTTAGAGTTGATGCGGCAAATGTATATGACCGGTATGTCAGGTTGTCGAGTAGTGCGCCGGCAGCAACGGGTGTGGTTTATAATGTTGGCTTTACTATGCCTAGTGCTCAAACTTTAGGCAGTATTGTCATAGAAATTTGCGCTAATTCACCCCTGTATGGTGTACCTTGCACGGCTCCCAACGGCTTTGTTTGGAACCCAGTTTTAAATACAGAAACAGGGGCGACAGGTTTTAATATTGACCCTTCTACCACCAACAACAGAATGGTACTAACAAGACTACCAGGACCAATACCAGCTAACCAAGTTCAGCAGTTTTCATTCAATAACGTAATAAATCCTTACGACGAAGGAACTTTTTATGCCAAAATTTTTACTTATCCGACAGCTGACGCTAGCGGGTCAGAAACAGATTTTGGAGCCATGGCCATGCATATCCATCAGCCTTACGGTGTTTCTGCTGAAGTACCACCATATTTATATTTTTGTAGTGCCACTGTTATATCTTCTTTTGATTGCCAATCAGCTACCGGAAGTTACATTAACCTAGGAGAATTGAGTAAGACTGGTACAGTCACAGCAACTTCTCAGATGGTAGCCGCTACTAACGCCGATTATGGCTTCAATATTACAATAAACGGTAAAACTATGACTTCTGGTGTAAATATCATACCTGGCCTGTCTTCGCCAGCTACAGCCGCCCCAGGTACTTCTAGGTTTGGTATTAATTTAGTTGGCAACAGTAACCCAGCGGCCGGTAGTTCGGTAGTTGGGGCGGGAGTAGCAACACCAGCTCCTGGTTATGATACCCAAAATGTCTTTAAGTTTGTCGACGGTGACACTATTGCAACTACACCAGACGTGACTTTAGAGAATAAATTTACTGTGACTTACATGGTTAATGTCAATAAAGACCAAAAACCAGGAATTTATACGACAACTTTAATTTATAATATTCTTGCATCGTTTTAACATAAGCTTGTATAATAGAAACTAATAATTAACTAAACGGAAATAAACAAGGAGAATTTGTGAGAAAATTAGCTCTAAGCGCATTACTAATGTCGTTTGTGGTATTAACTGGTTTTGGTGCGGTTACTAACGCCCAGAATCCAAATAATAACGGTTCAGGCTACCGAGTGTCGCCAGTGCTTGAAGAAAAAACAATTGAACGGGGAACTTCAATTGTTACTAAACTATACGTTGAAAATACTACCAACAGCCCAGTTGAGACTAAAGCCATTATTAATAACTTTGTGGCTGACGGAGAAACAGGCGAGCCCAAAGTAGATGTTGAAAATAAGCTCGAAATATCGAACGATTTTCGTAAAATTGTCAGCCCAATTCCTAACTTCAATTTGAATCCTAAAGAACGTAAGGAGATTCCAGTAATCTTGACTGTGCCTAAAGACTCAAGTCCTGGTGGCTATTACGGAGCTATTAGGTTTTTACCAGCTAGCACTAGTACCGAAGACGCCAAGGTTAACCTATCGGCTAGCGTCGGTACAATATTTTTGATCAATGTACCAGGTAACTTAACTGAAAAACTCTCATTAGCTGACTTTGCTGTGACTAATAACGGCAAACAAGGCTTTTTGTTTGTTAATGCTACCAACGGTTTAGCAACTACAATTAAGCTTCAGAACACTGGTAACATACACTTGAAGCCATTTGGAAAGGTGCAAATAACTAAGTCTGGCAAAGTTGTAGAGGAATTTGAATTTAACGACCAACAGAGTGGATCAGGTAATGTCTTGCCAGGTCAAACGCGTGCCTTTGAACATAAATTTAAAAACGATAAATGGTTTGGAAAATACACTGTTTCTGCTAACTTGAGTTATGGTGATGGTGGCGATCTCATTACAGCCAATAAAACTTTTTGGGTGGTCCCAACATGGCTAGCTGTATTGTCAGTAATAACCTTAGCGGCTCTAGTTTTCGGTGCAATTTACTTCTTTGCTAAAAAGTCTAGTAAAGGCAAAACATCAGTTCATAAACGAAGATAATCCCTCAGAAAAGGGGAAAGTGCATGACCCACAAAAAACAACAAAACTTCATAAAAAACTTAAGAGTAGGATTGTTGTTTGTCTTGGCGCTAATCTTTGTTTTGGTGCTGAGTGGGTTCGCCAAGGCAGTTGTTAACCCTCAGGAAGATGGCGTTGGTGTTGAAGGCAAAATTAGTGCACCACCACCAACTGCTGCCCCGACCATATCTAGCCCAGCCAATAGCCGGACAATAACAGAGTCACCAGTTACCGTCACCGGTATTTGTCAGACTAACTTATTGGTTAAATTGTTCAAGAACAATGTTTTTGCTGGCTCAGCGTTATGTCAAAACGGAAGCTACTCTATAGTGGCAGACTTATTTAGTGGGTCGAATGAGCTAGTTGTTAGAGCATATGACGACTTAGACCAGTCTAGCCCTGATTCTAACGTGGTCGTAGTAACTTTTGCTGATGGTAACCGTCCAGATACACTAGCCCGAATAACCATGACCACCATTTTCGCAAAAAGAGGTGCCGACCCAGGTAAAGACTTAGCTTGGCCAATTTCCATTTCCGGTGGCTCGGCTCCATACGCAGTCAGTGTAGATTGGGGTGACGGCAGCTTAGCTGATGTCTACTCAGTAGCATTTCCTGGTGAATTTATCATTAAACATAAATATGAACAGTCCGGTATTTACAGAGTTTTGGTAAAAGCGAGTGATGTCAACGGAGCTGTTGGTTACCTGCAAATAACCGCTATAGCCAACGGAACTCCTGGTCAAGATGTGGCAGGAGCCGAAGACAAAAATGCTACTACAAAAGTCCGTATTCTTTGGCAACCCATGCTAGTTTTTATCCCACTTCTAATAACAACTTTCTGGCTTGGAAAAAGATATGAGTTACTTCGAATTAAGAAGCGCTTCATGAAAGGCGAAGATCCTTTTTAGTAGTTGCAAAACTAGTAAGGTATCGTAAACAGTAACCGAGCTATAATTTAAACTGTTATATTTCTGATAGAATAGTCACTGATGCAAAAAGTATTTGTAGGTTTATCTGGTGGTGTTGACAGCTCGGTAGCTGCTTTGTTGCTAAAACAACAGGGCTACTTGGTTACTGGTGTTTATATGAAGAATTGGAGTCAGAGTTTACCTGGCTTTAGTTGTCCATGGAAAGAGGACTACCAAGACGCCAAAAGAGTGGCTGTTCAACTCGGTATTGATTTTCTGCTTTTTGACTTTGAAAAACAGTACAAGCAAAAGGTAGTCGACTACATGCTAGATGAATATCGTCTGGGCAATACACCAAACCCAGACATCATGTGTAACCAAGAAATAAAGTTTAAGCTTTTTTTAGAAGCATCTATGCAAGCGGGAGCTGACCTAGTAGCCACTGGCCATTACGCTAAAACAGATAAGGGTCATTTATATAAAGCAAGGGACCAAAAAAAAGATCAGACCTATTTTCTATATCGGGTTTCTAGTAGCGCTTTAGAAAAAACACTATTTCCGCTAGGTGATTACTTAAAAACTGAAATAAGAGAAATAGCTACTAAGAACAACTTAGTTACTAAAGACAAAAAAGAAAGTATGGGCATTTGCTTTGTCGGAAAAGTAGGCATAAAAGACTTTCTGGCAAATTTTGTTAATACCGAACCCGGACCGGTTATAGATCAGCACGGCATAGAAGTTGGGACTCATGACGGTGCCATATTCTACACTATTGGTCAGCGCCATGGTTTGAAAGTTGGTGGTGGTTTGCCTTATTTTGTTACCGCTAAAGATATGGCTACCAACACAGTTTTTGTAACAAGCCAGTTAGACGACGAGAAGTTATGGAGCCGAAATATAGAGTTAGTCTCCTGTCACTACATTAACGCACGGCCGAGCAAAAATAAGAATTACCAGGTGCGTATTAGACATCAGGGCGAATTGCTTGAAGCTCAAATAGCTGATAGCCAAATTAAACTGAAAGATGCCGTTAAGGCACTTAACCCTGGTCAGTCGGTGGTAATTTACGACCAACGAGAAGTTCTAGGTGGCGGTATCATATCGACCACCAGCTAGGAGTCTCAAGATAGAAAAACTATGTTTGCTGGTAAATCTGCTTAGTTCGTTTAATTGTCTCTTCAAGGGTTAGCTTAAGAAGTTTGTTATAGTCGTTTATAGGTGGGAGGGAAGTTCTATCATAAAAAAGATTTTTATCTTGTCCTGCATAATTAGTAATGCAGAACTCATCTGGATAGAATTTATGAGCATCTATTAAAGAAACTTCGCCCGCTATATATTGGCTATAATACTTATTAAAGTTCCCCGAGTAAACTGTGTTTAAGGGCGCCTTATTTGTCCTTGGAGACAAATGATGTCTCGTTATTTTCATTGTTTCCACTCGGCTATCTCTGTTTTCGTTGACTATATACTCCGCCATGCCAGTCGTAATTATTTTCTGAGTTGAGTTGACTATCTCTGGGGTAGCAACTTCATTTCCTAGGTCAGCAAAAATGGTGTAGGCTTTTGAGCCATTTTGACCCAAGCTAGCGTAAAAATCAGCTACTAGCTCTGGTGAAGCCGACTCTAGTAGACCAAAATAATTGTCTGGCCGTTCAGCCCCTTTTAGGCCAGCTAAAATTGTTAAATAATCAGACAGCTCTATCTGGTAAAATCTTGCATCATCGATAGCTAATTGGTGTATATTTTTATTTTTCAGCAGACTAATTTTTTGGTTTTGACCTTTTAAGTCAATAACGACCGTTTCATCTAGACCTCTTCTAAGTATAGATTGCCCGCTCATGTTTAAAATCTCATTAGGCTCAAGTGCAAATTTAAAAAAATCAGCCAAGTAAGCCGGTAGGTGGCCCATATATGGTCGTACCAAGCCATCGAACCTTACTTCTATTATTTCTGCTAGCGACTGGATGTCTCGGCTAGCTGCTTCTAGTTCAAAAAAACTATTTAGTAGATCGTAGTCGGCCTGAACTGCTTCTATGTCAGATTTTTCATGTATTTGTTCGCTCACGGAAACTTACTATACCATACTTAAAAATAATTGCTAGACTTAGTAGAAACACCCTATAACACTTGTGCTAAAATATTATAAGAAATTATGTTAAATAAACTTAAAAAAGCCAAGCAGTCATTAAATTCGTCTAAGACTAAACAAGAAGATAGACTAATGGTTGGGCTTGATATTGGCACCGAGTTTGTAAAAGCTATAGTAGCCAGACTAGACGATAACGATAATTTAGAAGTAATTGGTGTTGGTCGAGAAAAACAGTCATTGTCGGATATGAACGCTGGAGCAATTTCCGACATTGCGGCTGTAGTGGCGAATTGTGATAGCGCTCTCACTCAGGCCGAAAAAATGGCTGGCGCAAGTGCCAGGAGTGCAGTTGTTGGCATAGCCGGTGAATTAGTTAAAGGCAATACCACAACTGTTCGATTTGTCAGAAAAAACCCAACCCAGGAGATTACTGTTGAAGAAGTAGATAAAATTTTCTCTTTAGTCCAGGAACGAGCCGAAGAAACTGCTAAGCAACAATTAACTACTGACACCGGTGGTAAAGATATCGGCCTTCGGTTAGTTAATAGTGCCTTAATTTCAATTGACATAGATGGTTATCAAGTCACTAACCCAATTGGTTTTCAGGGCAAAAATGTGCTTATTAGCTTATACACCGCATTTGCCCCTTTAGTCCATATTGGTGCTATCGAGAGAGTCGCTGAGCAACTAGACCTCGATTTATTAACTGTTGCCGCTGAGCCTTTCGCAGTTGCTAGATCAGTTATAGGTGATGACCCTAATGCTAGCTTGAGTGCTATTCTAATTGACGTCGGTGGTGGTACTTCTGACATTGCTGTTGTCAATGAAGGTGGGGTTGAAGGAACAGTTATGTTCGGCATAGGTGGTCGAGCTTTTACTAAGTCAATTGCCAGAGACCTAGACACCGATTTTGACCGAGCCGAAGCTCTTAAGCTAGGTTTAGCAGATGGCAAAACACCTGAGCCAAGAATTAAGTCGGTGCAAGACTCCTTGGCTAAAACTGTTGCTGTTTGGATGAGCGGTCTAGAATTAGGTCTAGAAGACTTTAGTCGCCTAGATCATCTACCTAGTAAAATACTTTTATGTGGTGGTGGATCTAGCCTCGAAATGTTAACAAACGCTCTTACTGAGACTGAGTGGTACAAAGAACTACCTTTTACCAAAAAACCGTCTGTTCAGCTCATTAAACCTAGCCAGGTAATAGGGATCATCGACAAGACCAATACTGTTAATGACCACACTTACATCACGGGGCTAGGCCTACTTCGCGTTGGCATGGATACTTTGTTACAATTAGATGCGCCAAGTGGCAGTGTACGAGATAGAATTAACAGAATGCTCCGGATTTAAGTTTATGAAAAAAGATGTTATATATATTGACGCTGAAGATGAAATAACGGCTATTACTAGTAAGTTAGCTGACTCATCATCACCTATAGTGGCCTTGGTGCTACCTAAGAGATGTCAAGTTTTACAGAGTGCTGTCAATTTGAAAATTTTAAACAAAACAGCCACTCAAAACAGTAAAAAAGCCGTTTTAATCACTTCTGACCCAGTTATTTTACAACTTGCCGGACTAACTGGCATGTTTGTAGCTAGTACTTTGCAGTCTAAGCCATACGTTCCAGAGTCGTCAGAAAAAGCTGTGGTAAGTAATGAAATACAAGAAATTTCCGATGAAGACAGTCACACTGAGCCAGAAACGAGCGTTGTTTCGCCTGTTCAAGCTACAGACACCAAGAAAGAGTCGAAGCCAATCAATAAAGCCCCCAAATCTGCTAAACCTAAGAAAAATAAAAAACTAAAAGTCCCAAATTTCGATAGTTTTCGCAGTAAGTTGTTTCTAGCGGCTGGTCTAATTGCGGTAATTGTATTTGTGGTAGTTATGGCCGTTTTTGTTTTGCCGAAAGCTGAAATAACTGTAACTGCCGAAACTCAAGACACCCAAGTGACTACCAACTTAATAGCCGTACCCAATAAAAGCACGGACGATGTCGACCAGAAAACTTTCATTTTAAAAACTAATACTATTGAAAAGTCAGACAGCAAAAAAGCTGCTGCTACTGGTGAAAAAAACGATGGAGCCAAGGCTAGTGGTAAAATTACCATTTATAACTGTGATTTTAAAGACGGGTTCACTATTCCCGCTGGTTCAGTGTTTACTACTGGTTTCTCTGGTGGAACTGCTAGTTTTGTATCATCTGACGCTGTTTCCGTACCAGGTTTTAGCTCTAATAGTATAAGAGACTGCAAGTTAACTAGTCCATATACTAATGCTGGCAAAGCGTCAGTTTCAGTTACTTCTTCTCGTCCTGGAGCTCAATACAACCTTAGTAGTGGGCGCACCTATAACGTACCTGGAATATCAGATGTAAACGATGTAGTTGCCATTGGCGACGCCATGGGTGGGGGCTCCGATAAAATTACAAAAATTATCGCCCAGGAAGATTGCGATAAGGCCAAAAATGAAGTTCAAGCTACTATAGCTAGTGGCGATTACCAAAAACAACTAACCGCTGACTTTGAAAAAGAGGGAATTATACCTAGCATAGATACCTTTAGTTCAAAAGTAGTTAGTGTGGTTTGTACGCCACAAGCTGGTAGCCCTGGAGAGGAAGTGACAGCCACTGCTAAAATGCAGTTCACTATGTCTGGTGTTGATTCCAAAGCACTCGAACAATTGGTTACCAAGCTAGCTCTAGAAAAAGCTGGCCCAGATCAAACTGTGGTTGATACTGGTCTAAGTAAAGCGACTTTGACTCTTCTACAGAAGAAGTCTGATGGTTCAATGGAGTTTAGGCTTTCAACTGTGGCTCTGGTGACTATTAAGCAAGATACAGAAGCGATAGCTAGTAGCGTTAAAGGCAAAAATGCTCGCACAACTGCCGATACTATTAAAGCCATTAATGGCGTCCGTGACGTTAGTGTCAAATACAGCCCATTTTGGGTCAATAAAACACCTACTAATACTAAAAAAATCAACATTGTGTTTATTAATGAGCAGTCAAACCAATAATATTTTTGGGCTCGATATAGGTTCGAAAAGAATTGGTCTTGCCCGTGTCAATTTATTAGCTAAAATTCCTGAACCTCTGGTTGTGCTAGCCAATGATGACCAATTTCTAAACAAGTTAGCTGAATTAGCTGAGTTACACTCAGTTAAAACTTTAGTAGTCGGTCTACCACGTAACTTAAGTGGTCAAGAAACTAGCCAAAGTAACTACACTAGAGACTTTGTGACTAATAATTTAGCTACTAAATATGAAATAATCTGGCAAGATGAAACTTTATCTTCAGTCGAGGCTGAAAATTATTTAAAGAGTCATAACTTTAAGGAGCCAGCTATGCTAGATGCGGTAGCAGCCTGTATAATATTAGAGGACTATATAAAATCATGAAAATAAGTCGTAGACGATTTTATAAAACAAGTAGAGGTAGAGCTATCGTTCTTGGGGTGGTTGTTTTTCTGCTTGCTCTATTTATTGCTTCAGCTGTTGGTGCAAATATATGGTATAAAAATCAACTCAAGCCAGTTAGCGCCGATACTACTAAGGTGACATTTAAAATAGAGGAAGGGCAATTGCCAAGCGATACAGCCAGCCAGCTTAAAGAAAAACAACTCATTCGTAGCTCACAAGCTTTTCTGTGGTTTGTTCGCAATAATTCTTTAACTAACAAGTTACAAGCCGGCACTTACGAGCTGAGTCCATCTAAGAGCACACAAGAAATAGCCAATATTTTAGCTAGTGGCAAAGTCTCTTCAAGGCCTTTGACCATTTTGCCAGGCAAACGGATAGACCAAATTCGTCAGACTTTCATTGACGCTGGTTTTTTAGCTACTGAAGTTGATCAAGCACTTGATCCGTCAAATTATCGCAATCATCCAGCTCTCATAGCTAAACCAACAGACCAAAGTTTAGAGGGCTATATTTTTCCTGAAACATTTAAAATAGATAGCTCGACCACACCAGAGCAAATTATTAAGCTATCGCTCGATCAACTTTCGGCTGTTTTGACCCCCAAGATGATAGAAGAGTTTAATTCTCAAGGCTTGGGAATTCATCGAGCTATTACCTTGGCATCAATTGTCGAGAAAGAAGCAGCCAATAATAGCGAGAAGCCTGTAATTGCTAGTGTCTTTTTGAACCGCTTAAAAATTGGCATGCCCCTGCAGTCTGACCCAACTTATAAGTATGCTGCCTTTATAAAAGGTTTAGCCCCAAATCCAGAAATAGATTCGCCATACAACACTTATAGAGTGGTAGGTTTGCCTCCTGGTCCAATAAGTAATACCTCGAAAGCCTCGCTAGAGGCTGTTGCTCGACCAGCCCAAACCGACTATTTATATTTTGTAGCTGGAGATGACAACATTACTAGGTTCTCTAAGACGCTTGAAGAGCATCAAGCGCTAGTTAAGCAATATTGCATTAAAAAGTGCTCAACTTTTTAACTATTGTTCATCTGTTAAGACCATATTAAAATGGTCAAAAAAACTTGACATAAACGGCACTAATCTATAGACTAAAAAGTACGATTTTTGGCAGTATTTGCTGAAGAACAATAAACAAGTTCTTGAACGAAATCGGTCGTAGACTACTAGCTATCTAAATGGCCCCTGGGTTCATGAAGCGTGAAAACGCCGACGATAACAGTAACTAAACGGTAGACCCTACGAAAAGACCTTAAGAGGTCAGGAGAATTGTATTAGTAACTTAATTACACCTGTTAACTCAGGCAAGGTTATCACTACAAATACAAATATACCAAAGCTTGGCAGCCCTAACTTCTCTAAAACAGCCAAAGCTAAGGCCAAAAAAACGAAGAAATCATTCAAGCGTCACGCTCTTTTAATCGCTAACATCTCAGTTTTAGTGATTATTTCCTCAATAATTTACATCGGCCAAGCAAATAGTGGCAACATTGGTTCGAAAAGTGAGCTGTTGAGCCAGACAGGTACAAGTTCAGCTGCCGCACCACTTGACACTGTTTCAGCAGCCGATATAGCTGTTAATATTGCTCAGGTAGTTAATATGCCTGAGGTTATTCCAGTTTCTAACCAAGCAGACTCAGTAAACGCCCAAATTAGTCAGAGTTCAGCAGTTGAAGCTGTAGTCTCTAAACCACAACTAGTAGCTGGTGGTGCTAAGTCCAGACAAGATATTCAGAAATATAGCGCTCAAGCAGGCGAATCAATAAACGCAATCGCCGAAAAATTTGGTGTTAGTGCTGATACTGTTAAATGGTCAAATGGTTTGACGTCAGATACATTAACAGCAGCCAAAGAACTCACAATACCACCTAGAAACGGTATTGTTTACACTGTTAAGGCTGGTGATACAGTTGATTCTTTAGCTAGCACCTACAGTGCCTCTAAAGAGCAAATAGTCGCTTTTAATGACATTGAAATTGCTGGTACTTTGCCGGTTGGCGAGAATATTGTCATCCCCGATGGCAAAAAACCTGCTGACCCAGCGCCAGTGGCAACTTACGCTAGGACTAGCTCGACTGCTCCAGCAACCAGCTCAGCCCAAACCTATGGTTTCATTGCTCGTTACGGCGGTAATGGTTATGTGCCTGGTTACTGCACCTGGTATGCAGCTTCTAGGGTCGCTATTCCAAATAACTGGGGCAATGCTAACACTTGGGATAACAGGGCTCGTGCTAGTGGCTGGACAGTCAGTTCAGTACCTGTCGCTGGGGCAATTTTCCAAACCGATGCTGGTTGGGCTGGGCATGTAGGTATAGTTGAATCAGTTAACGCCGATGGTACTATCAATGTATCGGACATGAATGGTTTCTCTGGATTCGGAAGAGTCGGCTACGCCACTGTGCCAGCTAACGCTTATCCAAACTACATCTATCGATAAATACATTAAAAACGCTCATTAAACCCCAAGCTAACCACTTGGGGTTTTTTTTAGTATAATTAACAGGTCATGGGCATTAATTATAAGCAAAAACATTTATTTCAAACCGAAGCCTGGGGTCAGGTTCAGCGGGCTTTGGGTAAAAAAATAGTTTCTAAAGAGGGTCTTGGTTGGTCATATCAGGCTGTGATAGGTCCTAGCCCTGGTAAAATCGGTCGGTACGTCAAAACCGTCTATTTGCCTTATGGACCCACTTTTGACAGCCTAGAGGCGCTCAAAATAGCTCTAAGCGATGCTTATGACTTATCAAGGCAGCAAAATGCCGACCAAATTATTATTGAACCCTACAATATTGGTCCAGATATTCAAATTCAATCAGTTATGGCCTACTATAAACGGGTTAAAGATCGTCAACCAACCCTTACTTTAATAACCGATTTGTCAAAACCATGGGAAGAAGTACTGCTTGGTATGTCTAAAACTAACCGCTATCAGTGGAGATACATTGAGCGAGACCAACTCGACTTTAGCATAACTACCGACCCCAGTGAGTTAGGTGATTTTTTTAAGATGATGACCGAAACCAGTAAACGAACAGGTGCTGTCTTCTATGGCTCAAATTACTACAAAACTATCATTGAAGTATTGGGCCCACTAGGCTTAGCTGGTGTAGCTTACGGCTATCACGGCAAAAATAAACTAGTCGGTAGTCTATTTGTCGATGACATTCAAGCTAAGCGTCGTTACTACTTGTACGCTGGCTCTTATGACTCAATGCGTTCCATTAAATATCCTTTAAATGCAGCCTTGGTTACTTATTTGCAAAAAGATGCGCAAGATAAAGGGCTTTTGTCGCTTGACTACTTTGGAGTAGCACCGCCAGAAGCCCCCGCTGACCATAAGTGGTATGGGTTAAGTAAGTTTAAGCGTTCTTTGGGTGGTTCAGATTTTGCTACTCTTGGCACCTGGGCACGAGACCTAAATAAACCTAAAATGGTCTTAGTTAAATTTAGTCAAAAACTGGTCCACCTAGTTTAAATAGCGGTTTAGTTGCAACTCCGATATAATTAGTTAAATGTTTATAGATAAAGCGCAGGTCCAACTAAAAGCTGGCAAAGGTGGTGATGGAGTAGTTAGTTTCAGGCATGAAATTTATGTTGACAAAGGTGGGCCTGACGGAGGAGATGGTGGCCGAGGCGGTGACATTATTTTGAAAGCTAGCCGTAATGAAAATACTTTATCTAAATTTCGGTTCAAAAAAAGCCTAATAGCTGAAGACGGCAAAAATGGTTCTGGTCAAAATAAAAGAGGTCGAAAAGGAAATAACTTAGTAATAAAAGTCCCAGTTGGCACGGTAGTCCTGGCTGAAGATGGGCAACCAATTGTTGACCTAGTAATAGATAATCAAGAATTTATAGTAGCTAAAGGTGGTGACGGAGGCTTTGGTAACGCCCATTTCACTAGTTCTGTTCGCCAAGCTCCAAAAGTTGCTGAAAAAGGTGAGCCTGGCGATGAATTATTGGTTACGTTAGAACTGAAAATTATTGCCGATGTAGGACTGGTTGGGTTGCCAAATGCTGGTAAAAGCACTTTTTTGAGTGTCGTCAGTAACGCTCGCCCTGAAATTGCCAACTACCCGTTCACTACTCTTAAGCCTAATCTAGGTGTTGTTGATCTTGGTGATGACAATTCTCTACTAATAGCCGACATTCCTGGCTTGATTGAAGGTGCTAGTGAGGGCAAAGGTCTGGGCGATGAATTTTTGCGACATGTCTCAAGGTGTCAAGTGCTACTTCACCTAATAGACTCAACAACTGAAAATATCACCCAAGACTACCAAGTAATTAGAAATGAACTAGAAAACTACAGCTTTGAGCTAGCTTCAAAACCAGAAATTGTGGCCCTAACAAAAGTTGACCTAATTGACGCTGAAATAGCGGAGTTTCAGAAAGAGCAACTCGAAAGTTTAGAAAAACCACCTGAAGTTTTCTACATTTCGGCTCAAGCTCATATTCAAATTAAAGAGCTACTAGCGGAAGTTTTTAAATTGAGTTTAAAACCAAAATTAGATGCTAAGAAGTTAGAAACTGACACTTTGCCAGTTATTACTTTGACAGAAAAACCAGACAGTTGGAAGTTAGTCAAAAAAAGCACTCATTGGCAAGTGACTGGACGGAAAATAGAGAAGTTCGCTAAAAGAACAGATTATGATAACGAATACGGTATCACTAGACTAAGGGATATTATGAAAAAAATGGGCATTTTGCGTGAACTAGATAAAAGACAAGCCCAGCCAGGTGAAAAAATTGTGATTGGTCAGCCGAAAATCGGGGAAATAGTTTATTAACATGACTGAAAACATGCAAAGTTTCTACTTTTATGACCTAGAGACTACAGGGCTGTCGGCTCAGAAAGACCGAGTTATGCAGTTTGCCGGTCAAAGAACCAACCTCGAATTAAAGCCAATCGGCGAGCCCGATAACTTTTATATTAAAATTACCAGCGACGTTTTACCCAGCCCGGATGCTGTCTTGGTAACCGGCATTACACCTCAAAAAACCCTAGATGAAGGTATTAGTGAAGCTGAGTTCTTAAAGTATTTTTATAAAAAAATAGCCATGCCAGGGACTATCTTTACTGGTTTTAATTCCATTCGTTTTGATGATGAGTTTATGCGTTATATGAACTATCGAAATTTTTATGATGCCTATGAATGGCAGTGGAGTGAGGAGCGGAGTAAATGGGATCTTTTAGATGTAGTTCGCATGACTAGAGCGCTTAGACCCGAGAACATTAATTGGCCTTTTGCAAGTGACGGTACCCCTGTGAATAAACTAGAGTTGCTAACTGAACTAAACAAACTAGACCATACTAATGCTCATGATGCCTTAAGTGACGTGTTTGCTACTATAGCTGTAGCCAAACTCATTAAAACCAAGCAACCTCGACTATTTGATTATTTACTGTCACTTAGAACAAAAGCAGCGGTTGAAAAAATTGTTAATTCAAGTAGGCCGTTTGTTTATACATCGGGTCGATATAGTTCCGAATATGAAAAAACAACCATTGCGTTAAGCCTAGCTAATCATCCTCTCCAAAATGGTAGTTTTATAGTTTATGATCTTAGAATAGACCCGACTGAATACACGGTAATGTCAGCAGAAGAGCTGGCCACCAAATACCAGAATCGTTATGACAAACAGCAACCACCACTACCTTTTAAAATACTACAAACCAACAAATGCCCCACAGTGGCGCCGATAGGGGTTCTTAGAGATGTAGATAAAAAGAGGCTTAAAATATCAGACGAAGAAATTAACCAACACTATAAAAAACTAGCCACCGCAGTTGACTTTGGTGACAAATTGAGTGAAGCCTTTAGGCTGAACGAAAGTTTTAGACAAGAACAGTTTATTAAAAATGAAGACGACGTAGATTCTCAGTTGTATGACGGATTTTTTGATTCTGCCGATAAGTCCAAAATGAGACAAGTCACGGAGGCAACAGCAGACCAGCTAGTCGATTTAAGCTTCGTTTTTAATGACCCCAGACTACGTAACTTACTAATTCTTTATAAAGCCAGGCAGTTTCCTCGCTCATTAACTGAAGAAGAAGCCGTCATTTGGCGCGATTATCAAAAAAATAAACTCATAGCTGGCAAGACAGGCCACAGTAGAGCTGAACAATTCTTCAAAAGACTTGAAGAACTTGCTGAAATACACAGTAGTGACACCAACAAGATGTACTTACTAGAAGAGCTCCAGCTCTATGCTCAGTCAGTTATCCCCGACGAGTACTAGCGGTAATAATTAAATAGATATTAGGTTTAAGTCTTTTCTATTTTTTTGGTGTTGTTTAATTTTTGAACTAAGCTCGAAATGCTTAAAGGCTAGCACGAATAGTAAACTAACTACGACGCTCAGTGCTATTTGGCTAAAATTGAGTTGAATCTGTGTACCTGGCAATATTCCAAGTACGAAAAAGCTAATAATTTGTCTTTCAATATCGAAATAGATACTTTTATTGACTAGCTCAAAAAGAGGGATCGAATAAACCAGCAAGTTAAGCCATAACCACATTGTGCTCTCCAGATTAACACTAACTTAAAGTTAGCTAATAATATATATACTCTAGAATATATTTTTAAAAAAAGCAACTATGTTTTTTAGAAGCTTAAGTATTTTATGTTTTAAAAAGATTGCTCTATTTCTGTTATATAAAAATTCAGTTACCGAAATAATTATTAATGAGATGGAAATTAAAACTAATAGCCGGCTCGGTCGTAAGACTATTAAAACTATTGCTAGGCTCATTAGAGTAATAGCTAGCAAATCGTGAGCATTGCGATATATTTTCTGTGGTGGAAAGATTATCTTAGCCAAGTCATTACCTTTATCTTTGACAGTATTTAATAATTTTTCGGCCCATTCATTATTGATTGCAAGTAGAGCTAAACCGGCTATAAATAAAGGTATGCCACCGGGTCCAGGAAGCCAACCCAAAAAAGGAGCAACTATTATTAATCCGATTCCGGCGGCATCGGTTAGTAATCGTTTAAATTTATTTTTCACCAGTTTATTATCTCATAGGTGTTGGAATTGATTATCAATGTAAAATAGACAACTAATTATTTACAAAACATTTTTCAGGGCATAAATTAAAAGAGTAGGCATAAGACCTAATATAAAAAAAGAGGTGAAGTGAAACAAAGAGTATGTACCGAAAGGTGCTATAAACCTTCAATTAGTAATTATAGTGTTTCAATCCTTAGACCCGTCAGCTTTCAAGACCAAAAATATCGACAATATTTACAAGCGCTGTCAACTGCAACTGACGGCGCTTTTCATTTTAATGAGCCAGATGACCAGGTTATAAAGGTCATTAGTCCACTGAGAACGGCTGAAAAAATCTTCTCTAAAAACGGTCAAGTCTTTGACCTGAATTGCCTAAATAGGGTTAAACAAGAAATTTCTAGCCTAGCTATGGATGGGATTTATCTTTGCCCTATCGGTGACGATCAAGAAGGTGTTATTCAGTTTAAAAGAAAAAACTCTGCTTACGAGCTTTATATGCAGTTTGAGCCAGATCCACTGCACCATGAATCTGTTTTAAGGCTAGCCAGAATACTAACTGATATGGCGGGCAATGCTGGTAAGCAAATACATCGAGACGACATCGAGGCTCTCGAAAATTTTGATAATCCACTTCGAATGAAAATTGGCCATTTAGCAATTGCTGGAGTAGATGATTTCTTGCTATCAGATATTGAGCATGCCAGAAACACTACAAACTACACTCCTCTCGGCGTCATCAGAGAGGCTTACTCGTACAATATAGACAAAGAGAAGGGCACTTTAAGGGCACTTCAAGATTTTGAAGAAGGTAAAAGCCTAGTTGAATTTGATCCGTTAACAATTGATTTAACTCAAAGACAAACAAGGAGGAGCAGCTGATGAAGAGGTATATTCAGTCAAAAAACGGTGGTTTTATTAGGGGCTGTCAACCAACTGCAGCCGACAGAGAGAATCGCCCTAGTATTAAGCGAGAGATGAATAAAAGACTTGGCATATACAGACCAGTTAACCCATTTTCGGCTGATAGACTTTTGTCTAACGCGACAGAGGCCATAGAGGATTTAACACCAGAGCTTGCCAAAAGGCGACTTGGTTATCAACTTGGCGAATTAGTGGTAAAAGAAGAGATGGGCGTAACATTTGTTCGAGCCCAAGACATCAGAAAACATCGTCTAGAGCTATTTGTAAGAGGCTTTCGACTTAAACAAGATGCCGATAAGCTGCAAGAAAAATTATGGCAGCCACCCGATAAACCATTACCAATAGAGCTCGATCTTGAACATTTTGAGTGGACAGATCATAGCGGAAGAAGTTTGAGTGTTTTCTTTGACTCAACTTGTGAAGGCTACTTAAGGCTCAAAGAAGAGCAAGAAATGATAGCCGATAGTTTGGGTGGCTACTGCCCTAAACTAGCTGAGACCGTTAAAACCCCTAACCATGTCACTTTACTAAAATACGGTCAGCCCGCAGAAAGAAATTTGCTACCACCTCGAGACAAAAAATTCATCGCTCGTCAGATTGGTGAAACTCTGGCTGTGAATAAGGTTTTCTCAGTAGAGCTTGACTCTATAAATGCCGGCCCTAGCTACTCGGAATCCGACGAAAACTGGCAAAAAAGTAGTCGACGCCTCGAACAACTCTACGCTTAGCTCCGGGCTCATAGCACTAGATTAAACTGTTAATAAGCTGTATAATATTTCGTTACATGCAAGACCTTATAAGAGTACAGGGCGCAAGAGAACACAATCTAAAAAACATCTCGGTTAATATACCGCGCGATAAGCTCGTGGTCATAACAGGCCTCAGTGGCTCAGGTAAGTCTAGTCTAGCTTTCGATACCATATACGCCGAGGGCCAGAGACGTTATGTTGAAAGTCTCAGCTCTTACGCCAGGCAGTTTTTAGGTTTAATGGAAAAACCAGACGTAGATCAAATAGATGGTTTGTCGCCAGCTATATCTATCGACCAAAAATCGACTAGCAGAAACCCACGCTCAACAGTGGCCACAGTAACTGAAATATACGACTATATGCGTCTTTTGTTTGCCCGAGTTGGCATCCCACACTGTCCAATTTGTGGGCTAACAGTTAACAGACAAACCACCACTTCAATAGTCGATCAAGTCTATGAAGTGAATAAAGGTGAACGAATAATTGTTTTAGCGCCGATTGTAATCGATAAAAAAGGGGCGCATGAGCACGTTTCAGAAAAATACTTAAGAGCTGGTTTTGCTAGAGCTAGGGTAGACAACGTCATTTATGCCCTAGATGAATTCCCAGAACTAGACAAAAGTAAGAAACATAGCATTGAAATTGTTATAGATAGGCTAGTGCCGAGTGAGGATAGTCGTGGACGGTTAAGCCAATCGGTTGAGCAAGCGCTAGATATTACTGAAGGCAAAGCCAAAGTCTTGAACGCTGACAGTGAAACCGAAAAAGACTATTCTTTAATGTACGCCTGCGTTAACCACCCAGAAGTTTTAATTCCTGAGCTTGAGCCTAGGAGCTTTAGTTTTAATTCACCTCACGGTGCTTGCCCAGTTTGTACTGGTCTTGGTAGTCGGCTTGAGGTTGACCCCGACCTAGTTATTCCTAATGGTCGCTTAACTATTGCTGAAGGTGCTATAAGACCGTTTAATCGTCTTAGAATAGACAGCTTTTATCTTAAAAAAATGGCAGTCATGGCCGAATCTAATGGCTTTAGCGTTCATGTACCAACGGGACAGTTGAGCCAAGATGACATTAATAAGCTACTTTATGGCACTGGTAATCAAAAATATACCATCCCACTAGGTTCTGGTAGATCATATGAAACAACTTATGAAGGTGTCATACCAAACCTTGAGCGCCGACACAGAGAAACGGAAAGCGATTTTATAAAAAGAGACATCGAAAAGTTCATGCAAGAACGCCCATGTAACACTTGTCATGGTTTACGACTTAAGCCAGAAGTTCTGGCAGTAACAGTTGGTGATTCTTCAATTATGGATATTTGTAGCCTGTCAATCGACAAAGCTATAATTTTCATGAATCAGCTAACACTTAACCCGAACGAAACTAAAATTGCCAGCCAAATTTTGAAAGAAATTAACGCTCGTTTAAGTTTTTTGCAAGATGTAGGTTTAAACTACTTAAGTCTTGCCCGTGGAGCAGCTACTTTAAGTGGCGGAGAGGCTCAGCGAATTCGCCTGGCTACTCAAATTGGCTCGGGCTTAACTGGCGTGTTATACGTGCTAGACGAGCCGTCTATTGGACTACATCAAAGAGATAACGACCGACTCATAAATACTCTTAAGAAGCTAAGAGACCTTGGTAATACAGTAATTGTAGTTGAGCACGACGAGGAGACAATTTTAACTGCCGACTATTTACTAGATATCGGCCCTGGTGCAGGAGTCCATGGTGGTCAGGTCGTTGCTGAAGGTACGCCTAAAGATGTTATTAGTAATCCGGCTAGCATCACCGGCCAGTATCTTAAGCACCAGCAAAAGTCAGCAACAAAAAAGAAGAAAATTCGATCCGGCACTGGGAAGGAGCTTGTGGTTAAGGGCGCCCGCGAAAACAATTTGAAAAATATTGATGTTAGTATACCGCTGGGCAAAATGGTGGTCGTTAGTGGTGTAAGTGGTTCGGGTAAGTCTAGTTTAATTAACGATATTCTAGCTAAAGAACTACTGGCTAGGCTCAACCGAGCTAACTTAGTGCCAGGTAAACACGATGAAATAGTCGGAATAGATAATTTAGATAAAGCGATTGTTATTGATCAGTCGCCAATCGGCCGCACCCCCAGAAGTAACCCAGCAACTTACACGGGTTTATTTACACCAATAAGAGAGCTTTTTGCGGCTACGCCTGAAGCCAAAATAAGAGGTTATGGTCCGGGTCGCTTTAGCTTCAACGTCCGCGGTGGTAGGTGCGAAAATTGTGCTGGCGACGGAATTATTAAAATAGAAATGCATTTTTTGCCAGATGTTTATGTGCCTTGCGAGGAGTGTGGTGGTAAAAGATATAACCGTGAGGCACTCGAAATCCACTACAAAGGCAAAACTATCAGTGACATTTTAGAAATGACCACCGAGCAAGCCAATGACTTTTTTGCTAATGTCCCAACCATAGCCAAGAAGCTTCAGACTCTAGTAGCCGTTGGGCTTGGTTATATCAAACTAGGTCAATCGGCTACGACCTTAAGTGGCGGTGAAGCTCAGCGTATTAAACTAGCAACTGAACTTTCTAAGCGCTCGACTGGTAAAACTCTATATATTCTCGATGAACCGACTACTGGTCTACATATGGCGGACGTCGATAAGCTACTACTAGTCTTAAACGCTTTGGTAGACACCGGTAACTCAATGATTATTATTGAACATAATCTTGACGTCATTAAAGAGGCCGACTATATCATAGATATGGGTCCAGAGGGCGGGGAAGCTGGCGGGACGGTTATCGCTTCTGGCACGCCAAGTGAAGTTGCTAAAGTAACTAAAAGTTACACTGGTCGGTTCTTGAAAAAACATTTATAAACAGACTCAAGGCTTTATAGATGCGCTTAAGAAGACTATAATACGAATTACAAAATGCTAAAAATAAAAATATTTCACAATAAATACTATAAATACCTGGTTATTAGTGGTATTCTGTGGGGTTTTTACCCGCTTATTTTTAAACAGAGTATGCTCTTCGTTGGTATTTTGGCTTTGCTTGCGGGTAGGTTTCTTGGTGGAGCTTTAATATTGTTAGTTCGTAATAAATATAAAAAAGCCTACAAAATACATAGACCTCCGAAAGCAATATTTATATACTCCGCTTTTTCATCTGTAGTTGCTTTGTCTTTATTTTTATTAGGCTTATCAATGACTACACCTCTTCACGCCTCACTGATAGGTCTTTCGTTGCCTTTTTTCGTTTACGCTCTGTCGGTCATAATACTAAAAGAACCGGTTCATAAAAAAGTTTTATACGGTGGAATTTTAGCAACTCTAGGCCTACTATTTATCATTATGTATAGTACAAATGAAAGTTCTAAGGCAAGCTTAGTAGGAGATTTATTAATACTTGGTTCAGAAGCTTCATTTGCAATAGGAGCTATTTTAGCTAGAAAAGCTATTAAGTCGAGGTCCATTAGAAGTCCTGAGCAGTTAACTTTTTATGATTATTCTATTGCTGGCGTTTTCTTTTTGGTAGCCACCGTATTAGTTACTTTTTTTGGCGACGGCTGGCAGCCTATAAACCTAAGCGGCTTTTTCTGGATAGCAATGGCAGCCACAATTGGTGGCATTATTCCTAATGTCTTTTTCCTGAAAAGTGCTCGTGGTTTGCCTGCTGAAAAGCTGGCTGATACTAACTTTATTTCTCCTATTGTGGGTATGATGGCAGCTGTTTTAATTGCTGGCGATAGCTTGACGCTCAGTTATGTAGTAGGTTCAGTAGTCGTCTTTATGGGTTTATCTATTAGTAACGATAAACTACACCCAAAACTTCCTGTAGTTGATTCATCTAGCCTAATAAACCTAGAAAAAATGGTTATTGCAAAAAGTGTTGCCTTTGAAAAAGTACTAGTTGAAAATGCTAATTCTACTAAAAATAACTAATTCTTAAAAAAGTTAGACAGGTACATTTTTATGTTCTTAAAAAAAAGCTGTCTTTGCCGGCGGTCTCTCAAAACATGCCAAAAACTGACTCCGAAAGTAAGACTGGTAGCTAAAAGGATTACTGGCAATAAATATTTATCTATATTAAAATATTGGCCAATTATTCGACCTGAGAAATAGCCGACCATGGTGATGCTAACAGACCAAAGTAGAGCACCAATTAAATTATAAAACATAAAAGCCTTGTAGTTCATTTTGCCGATACCAGCAATTAATGGCGCTAAAGTTCTGACTATTGGTATGAACCTTGCTAGTAAGATTGTTTTACCGCCGTGGTTTTGGTAGAAAAGATTTGCTTTTTCAATAGTTTGGGGAGTCAGAAGCAGTGCATCTTCTTTTTTAAAAATTTTAGGCCCACTTCGCTTGCCTATTTCATAGCCGACCATGTTACCAAAAACTGAACCCAAAAAAACCGCCACAATACTACCTATTAAGCTGATCTTGCCTTGGGCCGCAAAAAAACCAGCTGCAAACAAAAGCGTATCACCAGGAAGAAAGAAGCCAATTAAAAGCCCTGTTTCGGCAAAAATTGTTGCTGCTATAGCAACAATACCACCAGTTTCCAGTAGCACCGCAATATCGACATGGCGAGTCAACAAAAAGATAACTATTCCAATAACTAAAAATAGTACGGCAATACGCCTAATAACATTGATAGGTAATTTACTCACTAAGCATTAATTATAGCTTAATACTTGATAAATCCACCAGTTTGTCGCTGCCACAGCATGGCATAGGTTGAATTGTTGGCAATGAGCTCGTCATGGGTTCCTTGTTCAGTAATAATGCCCTGGTCTAGGACTATTATTCTATCCATTTTTTGGACAGTACTAAGGCGGTGGGCAATGACAATGGCTGTCTTGTTTTCCATTAGCTTCCAAAGAGCATCCTGAATGAGTGCTTCGCTATGACTGTCTAGTGCACTTGTTGCTTCATCTAGAATTAGAATATCGGCCGGCTTTAACATTGCTCTTGCTATGGCAATTCTTTGTCTTTGGCCACCAGAAAGTTTGACGCCTCTTTCTCCAACTAAGGTTTGAAAGCCACTCGGTAATTTCTTTATGAAATCCAAAGAATGAGATTCGCTGGCAACTTTTTCTAAATCTTCCTGAGTAGCATTTGGTTTGGCGTACAAAATATTTTCCTTAATTGACCTATGAAACAGAGCCGGTTCCTGTGGAACGTAACTAATGAGCGAACGTAGTTCTTTTTGCGACATTTCTCTAGCCGAAACTCCGTTAATTCTTATGTCACCACTATTGACTTCATGAAAACGAAGGAGTAGTTTTGTTAAACTTGTTTTACCGCCACCGCTCGTGCCGACAACACCTACTTTTTCACCTCGGCTAATTTTAAAGCTTAGGTTATCGAATAGTTTTTTAGTATCGTCTTCGTAACAAAAAGTAACATTCTTAAATTCAACCGGAGTATCACTTATTGAGGCTACTTTAGAAGATATTTTTTGGTCAGTAATTTTAATTGGCTCTTCAAGCAGTTCGGCCATTTCCGAAGCATTGCCTAGGCTATTTTCTAAATTCCTAATAATTCGACCAACGTTCCAAAAACGGCCAGTTAGTAAGATGGTATAGGTAATAATTAAATAAATTGAGCCTGCTGGAATATTAGAATAATTATAGGCAAATATTGCTCCAAGAAGAGCAGCTCCATTAAGGCCGATAATCATGTTAGTGGTGACGAAATCAATAGGTATGTTTTGGTAGTCCCAGGTTTGGATTCGCTTGTCTTGTAGTTTTTGAGTTGCTTGCTTGAACAGTTTCTGTTCGTACTTTTCTTTAGCAAAAGCCTTGACCGTATGGGCGTTAGCAATTGAATCTGCCAATTGAGCAGTTTGCTGGCTTTCAAGCTTAGCTCTTTCCTTGGTCATAACTAGTCTCTTGCGGGTTAAATAAATAATAATAACTAAATAAATACTTAAAACGACTACGAATAGTAGAGCAATTTGCCAGTAGGTTTTTACTAGTACGGCTAGCGCGAAAATGACCGCTACTCCAACGCCCATAATTTGAAAAACAATTGTATCGGCAATAGGCTCAAAGGCGCTAACGTATCGATTGGTTTTAGCAACGAGCGAACCTGCAAAATTATTAGTATGGAAAGAGTATTCTCGTTCCATGAGTCTAGCAAAAACTTTGTTTGCTAAGTAAGCCATAACTTTAGCGTCACCTCTATTTAGTAGGTAAATAGTTATTCTCCATATCAGTTCACCGAGCCAGGAAACGGCAATAAACCCAATAATCCAAGGCAGGAGCGCGCCAACTGAAGAATCTTCACCCTTGGTTACTGCATTGAGTACGTGAGCAATAAATAATGGCGGTGCATATTCGACCATAATAGTTGCTGGAGCCGATAACAGTAGGGGTGGAATTGTAAATTTTTTGAACTTTAAAGCCGCTTCTTTATACTGCTTTAGTACAAGTGAAATCACCGCATTTTTCCTTTATGGACCTTAGTTTAAAACCAATTGCTTGTCGCTAAATTAGCTTTTTAAGAGACTGGTTTAAATTACTGGTCTTGTTAAATAATAATTGAGAGTGGTCAAAAAAAATGACGTCTTTTAGTTTTTGGCGAAGAGGATTAGTTTAATCGTTCGATCATAATCGGAGTATTATATCATATAACTATTCAAAAGCAAAGATTTTTTAAATTTATAGTCTGAATGTTATAATTTAACCCTTATGGAGAAAGTAATTTTATACTACAAATTCTACCCGGTTGAGGCGCCAGATATGGTAGTGTTATGGCAAAAGGAACTCTGCAAAAGGCTTTCTTTAAAAGGTAGGATCATTGTCAGCAAGCATGGCATAAATGGTACTTTAGGTGGCGAGGTAACTCAGCTTAAAGACTATATTAAAGAAATGAACCTAACTTTCTTTAAAGGAATCACTTACAAATGGAGCGATGGCCGAGCCGATGATTTTCCAAGACTTAGCGTCAAACATCGTCCAGAACTAGTTGCTTTTGGGGCTCCCGATGAAATTAAGGTCAATGAAAAAGGTGTTGTTGGCGCTGGAAAACACTTAAAACCTGCCGACTTACATAAATTGGTTGAAGAACGAGGCGATGACGTTGTCTTTTTCGATGGTCGCAATGCCTACGAAGCACAAATTGGTAAGTTTAAAAATGCAGTAATACCTAACGTGAGAACTAGTCATGACTTTATTAAAGACCTTGAAGATCCAAAATATGAAGCTATCAAAGACAAACCGGTTGTAAGCTATTGTACGGGTGGTATTCGCTGCGAAGCGCTAAGTGCTCTAATGAAAAATAGAGGTTTTAAAGAGGTCTATCAAATAGACGGTGGCATAGTGAAGTACGGTGAAAAATATGCCGATGACGGACTATGGGAAGGCAGTTTATATATTTTCGACAAAAGAATGAACATGACTTTTTCAGACAAAGCTAAAACAATTGGCAAATGCTCGAAGTGTGGTGGAAAGACCAGTAATTTTGAAAATTGTGCCTATAAACCATGCAACAATTTAGTCTTAATGTGTGAAACTTGTCATGCTAAAGACGACACTTGCAAACCCGAGTGCCTCGAAAAACTAGCAGTCTATTCAGGAAAATAATGGACTCAACTACTCTAGATGTAATTTTTATTACCGGTGCACCTGGTACGGGCAAGTCAACTGTAGCTAGAAATTTACAAGTTAAACTCAAAACTCCTATATTTGAGTTTGGGTGGATACCCGAGTTTCAGGACAAAGGGGATGGGCATCAAATTGGTTATATAGAAGAAGAGAATATCGCATTTGAAAATCTGGTATTGGTTATTAAGAACTACATAAATCATGGTTTTAAAAAAATTATTGTTACTGACTTAGAAGACAAAAGAATAATACAACTGCCCCAGATTTTTGAAGACTATAAATTTATGATATTTACCTTATTCACAGAAGACGATAGAGTTTTAAAGAGCAGGGTTATGGAATCGACTAGATCTAGTGGCTATCGTGACTACCAGTCTGCAATTAAAATAAATAAGTCAATATCAGCTAGAGAAATATTGGCCAATGAAATCAAAATAGACGCAACTATTAACGCACCTGATCAAATTGTCAACATAATATTAAAATCTTTAAAAGATTCGAGTTAAGTTATAGAAACTACGTCTAAAATATCAGATAAACTTAAGTCTTTGCCTCGTGAGCCTGGGGTGTATTTTCATAAAAATAAACAAGGTAAAATAATTTACGTTGGCAAAGCAGCTAACCTAAATAATAGAGTTCGTCAATATTTTCAAAAAAGTCGTCTAAGGGACCCAAAGACCGACTTACTAGTTAGCGAAGTTAGCGACATTGACTATATTGTGGTTGCTAGTGAAGCAGAGGCACTTTTTTTAGAAGCTGAACTCATTCGTCGTTACAGGCCAAAGTACAACATTTTACTACGTGACGACAAAAGTCTCACATTTGTTAGAATCAATATCAAAGACCAAGCACCTACAGTGACTATCACCAGGCGGCCTTTAGATGACGGAGCAGAATACTTTGGGCCTTTTTTAAGCGCCGGACCAGTTCGAAAAAGTCTTAAGTACCTAAGAAAAATCTTTCCATATTCTACTCACACAAATCTGCCGTCGCGTGGTTGCCTGCAGACTCACCTAGGTCTATGCCCGGGCCCTGAAACAGCCAGTTATGACAGAAAAGAGTATGTTAGTAATTTGAAAAAATTAACTTGGTATTTAAAAGGTCAACGAAAAAAAGTGGTCGAAGAACTAGAAAAAGAAATGAAACAAGCTGCCAGGCAGCAGAACTACGAAAAAGCAGCTAAAATGCGTAACCAACTTAGTGCTTTAAAAAGCCTGAGGGTCCAAATAATTTTCAGTGACCGTGAAAATTTGGACCTGTCAAAAGACCATGCTTTATATGAACTAACTCAGCTTTTAGGTCTAAAAAAACCACCAAGAAGAATTGAAGGGTTCGACATAAGTCACATGAGTGGGACCGACACAGTAGCTAGTATGGTTGTTTTTACTAACGGAGTTAGCGATAAATCATCTTACAGAAAGTTCAAAATGCGCTTAGCCGGTAATGACGATTTTGCACACATGAATGAGGTACTAAAAAGAAGACTACAACCAAAAAATATAAAAAGCTGGGGGCTGCCAGACCTAATTTTAATCGATGGCGGCAGGGGTCAGCTAAGTTCAGCCCTAAAAGCTATCGACGAGCTAGGTCATGAAATACCAACTGTTGGGCTGGCCAAAAAGCACGAAGAGATTGTTATTAAAAAAAACGCTGCCGACATTGAGCTAGACAAAAATTTTTTGCATCAAATACAAGGACTAATAGCTGACGATACAGCCGATTTTATGAATTTAAGCTTGCCACACTCGACTAACCTTGTTAAGTTACTACAAAGAATAAGAGATGAATCTCATCGTTTTGCGGTCAGCTACCATAGTGTTTTAAAGCAAAATCGTCAAACAAAAAGTACTCTAGATGATATTCCAGGCATTGGCCCAGCTACCAAGAAAAAACTTCTAAAACAGTTCGGGTCTAAGCAAAAAGTAAATGAGGCTACTGAGAAAGAACTAGTGAAAGTGGTTGGCTCTAAAAAAGCGGTTACTTTACACAGGTATCTAAAAGCGTTTAAATAGGTCAATGAGTTTTGACCAAGAATTTTTCCGAAACAACCGACTTCGTTTAATGATAGAACATCCTGGTAGCCTAATTTTTGTAGCTGCCAATACGCCCATGCAACGCTCAGGCGACTCCTGTTTTCCGTTCAGACAAGATAGTAACTTTTGGTACTTAACAGGCATAGACGAACCTAACTTATTACTAGTGCTAGATACTATTAAAAATCAAGAAACATTAATTTTAGCGGAAAAAACAGAAATTGAAGAAATTTTTGACGGTCCAACAAATGTTTTTGAGCTTAATAAAATAAGTGGCATAAAAACCATTATTTCAAGTAAAGACAGCGAAACGTTATTGAAAAATATTCCATCGGGCCAAAAAGTTTACTTAAACCTAGCAAAAAATAGACCCAATATGGCGGTTAATCCGCATAGGCAAGAAGTACAGAAGAAAATTAAGGCTTACAGTAAAAAAATTAGTGATATAAGACCCAGTCTCGACCATCTACGCATGGTCAAGCAGCCGGTTGAAATTGCTGCCATAAAAAAGGCTTCGGAAGTTACTAAAGAGATTCTAAAGCTTGTTAGTCTAGAAATTGAAAATGGAATAGAGTCAGAGGCGACAGTTTTTAATTTCATAAATTCTCAACTAGCAAGTCGAGGGCTTACTCATGCTTACGAACCAATTGTAGCGTCTGGTAAAAACAGTCTAACTCTGCACTATATCAAGAATAATTCACTTATTAATAGTCGAACAAAAGCTTTGCTCATAGATTGTGGCGTAGAATATAATCACTATTGCGCCGACATTTCTCGGACGTTTACTTTAAATAGTGACAAAACAGCAACTAAGCTTATAGAAGCGCTAAAAATTACCCAAGCCCGGATTATTGACGCTCTAAAGCCTGGGATGCAGTGGAAAGAACTGCACAAGCTGTCGGAGCAAATAATGATCGAAGAGTTGCAGTTTGTTGGCGAAAAAGTAGATAGTCAAACAATTAAGCAATATTACCCCCATGCAATAGGTCATCATTTGGGTCTAGACGTCCACGATACTGGCGACTATAGGAAGCCACTAACTGAAAATATGGTCGTAACTATTGAGCCAGGCTATTATAATCCCAAAAATGAGTTTGGGATAAGGGTAGAAGACGATGTTCTTGTAACTTCGAGTGGTGCAGTTATTCTCTGAAATAGTATTATTTTTTAGTTAGCTATAGAACTCAATTTTTAATATAATAATAGGTAATGAAAAATCAAATATGGCGCTTTTTGTTGCGCTGGCTAGCTAATTTTGTTGGTCTAGCAGTAGTTATTATGACGGGAATTATTTCTTCCGAGCCAAGTTGGTGGGCGATGCTTTTTGGAGCTTTTTTACTTGGTCTTTTAAACGCTGTCTTGAAACCATTAATGGTAATTTTGACTTTGCCTGCTATAGCTCTTAGTCTAGGTTTCTTTCTAATCATCATAAATGGCACAATCTTTTATATTGCTGGAAAACTATACTCACCCCTTGAAGCTGATTCTTTTTGGTCGGCAATACTTGCTGGTTTGGTCATTGGTTTGGTAAACTATATATTGACGTTATTACTGGAGGTTAAAGTTAAAGATCGTGTCTAATATATTTAATTACATCACTGTTGTATCTGCTGTATTAATGATAATTTTTATATTAATGCAGGTTCGAGGAGCTGGTCTTGGTGCTGGTTTTGGCGGTAGTGCTGAAATTAATACTGTTCGTAGAGGCTCAGAAAAGTCATTATTCCAGCTGACCATTATTACCGCAATTGTATTTGTTTTATCTATAATTCTTGGAATCACCGTAGCGTAGGCTAGGGTTGTTTTTTAAATTTTTATGAAGATTAATTTAACACGGTCTAAATTAAAGCGGAAATATAGAGCTCGAAAAAAATCTGTTAAAGAATTCGGAGCTTCTGCTAATAAAAATATTGACCGCCACATATTTAGGCGCTGGACAAACTTGCAGAATGCCAAGAGGTTCATTCTTGGCTGGTTGACATTAGTTGTACTTTTAATAACTGGAGTAGCCTTACAGACTTCAGCTCTTGGTAAGCATTATCTAGCACCAGCTCCAGTCGACGGCGGGGTTATTGTTGAAGGCATTGAAGGGACGTTTACTAACGGTAACCCACTATATGCCAATTCAGTTGTCGATAGTTCTGTCGCTAAGCTCGTCTTTTCCTCACTGATGACCTATGACTCAAAGGGTGAACTAACTGGTGACTTAGCGAAGTCGTGGGAAATGAGTAATAATGGTCAGGTTTTCGTAATCAAGTTAAAGCCTAACACAGGCTGGCACGATGGCCAGAAGTTAACCGCCAATGATGTGGTTTACACCTATAAGACTATCCAAAATCCAGACGCAAAATCACCTTTGTATGGTGGTTGGAAGGGCGTAAAAGTTGAAAAAGTTGATTCTAACACCGTAAAATTTACCCTACCATCACCCTATCCTCCTTTTTTGAACTTACTAACAAATGGCATAGTTCCCGAGCATATACTTTCTAAGAAGCCAGTATCTAGCTTAAGAGGAGATCAGTACAATACTACTTCACTAGTTGGCTCTGGCCCATTTAAGTTCGAATCTGCAATAGGTAAGTCTAACCAATCTGGCAAAGAAATATCGTTAGCTGCTAATAAAAATTATTACAATGGTCCACCTAAGTTAGAAGGTTTTTCTATTAAGACATATAATGATCAAAACAAGCTTATTAAAGACTTAAAAAACAAGAAAATTACAACCGCAGGTGGTCTAGTTTACGGTGACGATAATCTGCCGACAGATAATAGTTACGACTTTGACCAAAATAGCGCCACTATGCTGTTTTTGAAGACAACAGCGCCGAACTTAAGTGAGGTTAAAGTACGTCAAGCGTTAGCTAAGGGAACTAAAGTTAGCGATTTGTCAGCTAAAACGGGCTTTCAAACAGTGCCAGTCAAAGGTCCACTACTATCTGAGCATATTGGTTACAACAAAGAATACGACCAGTTTGGGTACTCAAAAGAAGAAGCAGGTAAACTGCTAGATGAAGCTGGTTGGCTAAAAGTCCCAGATGCAAAATATCGCCAGAAAGACGGAAAAGACTTGGTACTCAAACTTGTCTCAGAGAATAACCAAATTTATCCTCAAATAGCCACTGAGCTTCAAAAGCAGTGGGCAGAACTCGGCATCAAGCTAGACGTCTCGTTTGTTAGTTCAGAACAAATTACTCAAACATACATACCCAATCACGAGTACGATGTCTTTTTGTATGGAATTAACATTGGTCCTGATCCAGATGTTTACGCCTATTGGCACTCAAGCCAAGCTGCTACTGGCACCCCTCGTCTTAATTTATCAGAATATAAATCACCAGTAGCCGATTTAGCACTAGAGTCAGCCCGTTCCAGGTCTGCTGAAGATCTTAGGGCTGCTAAATATAAGCCGTTTTTAAATGCTTTCAAAAATGATGTTCCTGCTATAGGTTTATACCAACCACGCTATTTATATTTAGCTAGCCAGCCAATTTATGGAATCGAAAATGGACGTAGCATTTCTAGTCCCGAGGAACGTTATAATAACGTAACTGAATGGAAAATACACACCAACAGAATGCAAAAAAACTAACAATTGGTGGTCGGTTCAAGGTGCTTATGGTATCATTTATACTGTAGTTAATAGGAAATAAACAATTTTGCTATGAATAGGGTGGCCCAATATTTACAACAGCACTTAGACGGTGAAGTGATGACTTCAGCAGATGCTAGAAACTATTTTTCTACAGACGCTAGTATTTTTAAAGTAGTCCCTCAAATAGTTATTTACCCTAGAAGTGAAGCTGACCTTAGAAAAATTGCCAAATTTTCTTGGCAACTAGCCGAGAGAGGTAGAAATATTCCGATAACTGCTCGCGGGCTAGGCACTGATTTTAATGGAGCAGCCCTCGGTTCAGGACTGCTGGTGAATTTCACAGCCCACTTAAATAAACTACTTACGCTAGACCCAAACAAAGGCATTACAACTGTCCAGCCAGGAATAAACTATGGAGCTTTACAGCAGATTATGATGACTCACGGTCATTATTTTCCATCTGCTCCAAGCTCTGTTGACTATTCAACTATAGGTGGAGCAGTTGCCAATAACGCCAGTGGTAGGCGGTCAATAAAATATGGCCAAACTAAAGAGTTCGTAAACAGTTTGAGGGTGGTTCTGTCTAATGGTGAAGTTATAGAAACGGGCCTACTGAATAAAAAAATGCTAAACAAGAAAAAAGGGCTAGCAACCTTGGAGGGTGAAATTTATCGAACTCTAGACTCTATAATTACAGACAATAGTGAATTATTAGAAAAAACTAAACCTCGTCTGGCTAGCAATAATTCCGGTTATGATATTTGGTCCGTTAAAGACGCAAAAGGCAACTTTGACTTAACTAAACTGCTCGTTGGCTCTCAGGGAACTTTAGGTATATTATCTGAAATAACCATGGAGGCAGAGCTGTTCAACCCTAATAATTCTTTAGTGATTAGTTTCTTCGATAGTCTAGATAAAGTTAGTGAAGCCATAGGTTTAATAAAATCGCTCGAGCCTAGTGCTATTGAAATGATAGATTCTAATTTATTAGATTTTCTTGAAGCCACTAGCCCCAATCATTTAAATAAAATAATTAAAAAACCACACCCCAAGGTCATTTTATTGACTGAATTCGACGACCCAAGCTCTAGGCGACAAAAAAAGAAGGTCAAGAAAATATTTAAAATATTAGAAGGTAAAGCACTAAAAAACATTGTTACTACCGACCAGTTTGACCAAGAAGATTATTGGAAAATGCGTGATTCAGCTGCCGCCGTAATGTGGCAATCGGTCGACGCTAAAAAACCACTGCCAATAATTGGTGATGCGGTAGTGCCTTCAGAAAAATTTAATGAATATTTGGTACATTTTTATAGACTTTGTGACGAATTTGGAATAGATAAGTCGGTTTGGGGTCATGCTGGAGATGGTAACATTCAAAATATGCCTAAACTAGATCTATCGCAACTTGGAGACAGGCAAAAAATATTTAAATTAATGAACGAGTACTTCAAATTAGTAATGGACTTAGGTGGAAATATTTCTGGGCAATATAACGACGGGCGACTAAAAGGACCCTTTATAGAACTAGCTTATGGTACTCAGCTATATGATATTTTCAAAGCCATTAAGCAGCTGTTCGACCCATACGACACTCTAAATCCTGGTGTCAAGATCGACGTTAATATGGCTGGTATCCAAAAATTAGTTAGACCAGATTATAACATGGCCCATTTTTACAACTACATGCCCAGAACCTAAAATAACTAGAACACATTTGGAACCGTGACCAAGTCCTATTATAATTAAGTCTTGAACCTAATAAGTAGCAATTCAAGCGCGAGTGGCGGAATTGGTAGACGCGCTACCTTGAGGTGGTAGTGGCCGTAAGGTTGTGGAGGTTCAAGTCCTCTCTCGCGCACCATTTTG
>JAGORN010000043.1 GCA_018062805.1 Candidatus Saccharimonadota bacterium
TTCAAAATTGAAATTAATAGGGATGCTTCTGAAAAATGGACCTACTCACTAACAACACTCATAAGCAAGAACGGCAAAGAAGTTAACAAAATAGATTTTTCTGAAAATGGTTCATGGGTGCAGGGATCCAATAATCCAGAATCAAACATATTTCATGATATTTTTGGTGACGAGCTCGACAGTGTAGTAAGGGTAATTAGCCAACTTGAGCCCATTTATACATACCAGGAACTAGATGCCCAAGCTCAAGAGCAAGCTAAAAATAACAAATCAGAGTAGCATTAATGTCTAACGAATTTATTAAACCAGAACCAAACAAAGAGAAAGATAATAACCATTATTTAAGCTTACTTCGACAAGAAATTGATTGGGCAACTGAAAATGGCAAAAATAAAGACATTGTATATTTGCATGGCTGCAAACTATTCAACACAAGAGTAAATAGAGAAGGGGCTTACGAAATTGAAAGACTAATTCCACCATACGATAAGCTAGGTGAATTTCCTTCTAAAGTTGTCTATTGTTTAGCCGAAAACTCTACCTCAATTTTTCGGAAAGAATGGTTGTGGGACGGTAACCCAGACGGTGTAAGAGAGCTTGCTACCATGGTATATGACCTCAACGAAAATGTCGAAAACATTTCTCGTTTTGTTTTAGATGGTCTTCGGCTAGATGAAGAAGAATCTCAAAAATACCTAAAAAAACACCGCAAAATTATGAACCAACATTATGGCGAAGACCACGAACTTAAGCCAGGAATTATAGTCGATAGGGTTGGTCGGTTAATAATATGGATGTTCGGCCCTCCTCCAGTCGACGAAAATAATGAAGACTAGTCTTTTCTCATATATCGTGGATAGCTAGCCTTTTTTGAGCTTAAGCCTTAAGTGTGAGAAAATAGGGAGTAATGAGTTCTATTCCTGGAGGGAGCCCTATGGGTACTGGTAGTAATGGCTATCGTCCACTACCTCCCAAGACTAAACAACCTAAATTGCCCATAATTAAAGCAAAACTATTAACTTTTTTTAGTAACAAAAAAGTTAAAATTGTGCTTGCAGTAATGGGTGCTGTACTAGTTTTAGTAGTGTTAGTACAATTTTTTTGGCCAGCTTCTAAGGCAAGGCCATTTTCTAGCGTTGGTGGTATTGCAGTAGGTGGTTCAAGTAAGTCGCAAATAGAAGACCAGCTAAAAACAGTAAATAGCGTAGCTGAGTTTAATTTAGTAATGGGCGAAAAAACAATAAAGTCAAAATTTAGCGACAGCTCAATAAACATTGACCCTGAAGCTTCAGCTAATAAAGTACTAAAATATCTAACTTGGCAAAAATTGGTGCCACTGACATTATTTTTTGGTAATAAACAATCACCAGTTTTACAGGTAGATGATCAAAACTTAAACGAACTGGCTACCGAGTGGTCTAAACAGGCTTACGTAGCCGAAAAAAACGCAACCATTGTTATTAACGATACAAAAGCTAGCATAGTCAAAGAGGTACCAGGAAGCGATTATAAAAAAGAAGACATAACTAAGGCCTTAAAACAGACCACTGTAGAAAAAGAACCTCAAACCGTAATTGTTAAGCGCACAGAGGTTAAGCCGGCTCGTACCGAAAAAGATGTAAAAAAATTATTATCCGAAACTCAAAAAAGCATAGACAACCCGCTAACTTTAGTAATTGAGGGCAAGCAAGTTGTCGCACCGTCTTCAGCCATTGCTAAATGGATAAAATTTACAGAAACCGAAGGTGATAAAAAGGAGTTAGTACTAGACATTAATCAAGATGCACTCAACGAATATCTTAAACCTTTGCAACAAGGCGTATATAAAAAACCAGGAACAACTGTTGTAAGTGTTGTAGATGGAGAGGAAACTGGTCGACAAGTCGGCGAAAAAGGTAAGGGCCTAGACATTGAAAAAAGTACGGCTACTCTTAAACAAGCCTTGCTAGAACACCCCAAAGAACCGGTCAGTTTAACAGTTGGCGTCCTTGAACCGGCAGTTAAGTTCAATAAAACTTTCACAAAAACTAACAAGGGTTTGTCGGCCTTACTCGCAGACATTGCCAAACAAAAAGGTGACTACGCAATTACCGTCAGACAAATTGGTGGTTACGGTCTTTCGGGCAGTGTTAATGGTGGCAAGCAATATCACCCAGCCAGTACCTACAAGTTGTTTGTGGCTTACAGTGTACTAAAACGAATTGAAAGCGGTGAACTTAAGTGGGAAGATACAGCAACGGGTGGTAATAATATTGACCGTTGTTTTGAACTGATGATAGTAAACTCTAACAATGCCTGTGCCGAATGGTTCGGCCAAACAATTTCTTGGCAAACTATTCAAAATGAAATGCGCTCTTTAGGCCTAGGTTCAACAGTTTTAGTTAGTGGTGGTGGGTTTAGGTCAACAACCGATGACCAAGTTAAGTTCCTAGGTCAGTTAAATAGTGGCACACTACTTAAGCCCGAAAGTAACGACAAGTTACTAAGCGCTATGGGCCGACAAGTATACAGGGCAGGAATCCCTACCGGTTTTGGTGGAGTGGTGGCTGACAAAGTAGGGTTTTTGAATGGGTTATTTCATGATAGCGCAATAGTTAATTACGGTGGGAGCACCTACTTAATATCAATTTATTCAAATGGTAGCTCGTGGTCTCAGCTGGCCGATGCTGCTCGGCAGATAAAAAACTTCTTCGTTAATTAATAGCTAATATCACCGTCAGGATAATTGACAAAATAGCTAAAATAATATATAATACTATATATGTCTGTATCAGATAAATACCCGAAGTACGAAGAATTACCACAAGACTATGAATCGCTGCTAGTCGATTTAGGCAGTTTAGATTTTTCAGCAGGCCCAGCAGTGCTAGCTAGTAATGGTGGAGTAGTCCACATAGAAAACAGTGAAAGTGGTTATGTAATTTCAATGCACCATCAGAGCCCACAATATTTAAAGGTAGATGCAGGTGATTATTACCAACGGATTGTGGTTAAAAAGCCTAATTTCGTAGAACCTTTTATTCAGCCAATATCTATGCAAAGAGCTCAAAAAATTGCTAATGAGGAATTACCTTTAAGTGTGGAAGGTGCAGTTGATGATAATGGTGAAATTATATTTTATAAAGCTAGCTTTGGGGCTATTTGGGCGCTAAGAAATTATAATATTAATGCCAATAATATGGTACAAATTGCCCAGCAATGGTTAAATACACGAGAATCTCAGTTATCTTCCGAGCAGGCAGGTACCTTATTTAG
>JAGORN010000044.1 GCA_018062805.1 Candidatus Saccharimonadota bacterium
AAATTTCTCATACTTTGAGCAGTAGCGCCTCTTTTTCCTATTACTCTACCAAGATCTTCGGGGTCAACGGTAAGTTCAAGAAGGACTCCCTTTTCATCTATTGTTCGTTCTATCTTGACGGCATCTGGGTTGCTGACAAGTGATTTTACTATAAATTCTACAAATTGTTGGTCAATGGTCATTGGTCATTCTCCTAATTTTTAAATACTTATTGAACGAGCTAAGACAGCTTATTTAACTTCGCTGGTCTCTTGCTCTGCAGTTTCGGTTGGTTCGGCTTGGCTGACTTCAGCCTCTGTTTCATTAACTTCAACAGCATCAGTAATTGTTTCTTCTACTGCTGGTTCTTCCTTTGGTTGATTTTTTCGTAATTTTTCAGCATTTTTAACTACTGAGGTCTTACTTTTAGGCAATTCAACCCAGTTAGGCAGTCTAACACCTTCTTTTTTTAGCAGAGTAGCAACTCTGTCTGATGGCTGGGCACCATTTTTAAGGTAAAATTCGGCCTTGGTTTTATCGATAACCGTTTCTTTAGTGTGTGGATTATAGCTACCAATTGTTGAGACCAATTTGCCACTGGTTGGTGTGCGTCGTGAGTCTTGGACAACTAATCGGTATTGAGCGTGGCCTTTTCGGCCAGTTCGTTGCATTCTGATAGCAAGCATAAAAATTGAGTCTGTCTTTCTTCCCTAGTTAATATTAAATTTACTTAAATGATAGTTTATCGTTTTTAGCCTTAAAAGTCAACTATTTGTAATCTGTTTATTGTTCATTTTTCAGAGGTTTGCTGTTGATATTTTTTAAGTGCTTGCTCAGCGGCTTGTTGTTGGGCTGCTTGCTTACTAGGACCAACACCTTCACCCATATTTTTACCATCTACAAAAACACCTATTTTAAAGATTTTTTCATGGTCTGGACCTTCTTCGTCGATTACTTTGTACTGAGGTGTCGCTGAATCAACACTCTGGGCAACTTCTTGGAGCCGAGACTTCGGGTCTAGCCAAGAGCCAGTTGCTAATATTTCTTCAAAAGTCGAAATTATGTTAGCCTCTATGAACTCTTTGCTCATTTCGTAGCCCTTGTCTATATAAATAGCACCAATCACCGCCTCAAAACAGTTGGCTAGTATTTGTTGTCTAGCCCGTTCGGTGCCCCGTTTTTCGCCCCTAGAAAGCCGTAAGTATTCGTTAAAGCCTAACCTTTCAGCGGCCGCCCCAATACTTTCCGTACGAACCAAACTACTTCGCCAGTTAGTCAAAATACCTTCCGGTTCTGAAAAGTTACTATATAGGTACTCAGTGACTACTAGCTCAAGGACTGCATCACCTAAAAACTCTAGTCTCTCATTATGCTCTTTGACGGTTTTTTTATGTTCATTTAGGTAAGAACGGTGAGTAAAGGCAGTTATTAGTAAACTTAAATTATTAAATTCACCTCCCAGTTTTAATTTTGCTAGTTGTTGGTATTTACTAAAGTCCTGCATCTCTAATTTTTTTTAATCCTAATAATATTAATTTACCAATGTCTTCGTACTCTATTAAGTCTAGCGCTTTAGAAGAACTCATCCATTTTATACCATTCATAATATCTTCTTTGGTAATATCGTCCGTGTCGCCCAGGGCCTGAACCAAGTATATGTGAGTGGTCATTAGTATTAAACTATTAAAGCGTCGATACCGGAAATTTATTTTGCCGAGCCAATTCATTACTTTAACTTCTTTGAGGCCGGTTTCTTCCATTATTTCTCGTTCGGCTGTCTGACGAGCATTTTCGCCAGGCTCAATATGACCTTTCGGGATTGTCCAGCGGTTTTTGGCGTCCTGAATAAATAAAATCTCAATTTCATTATTTTTTTTGTTACGGCGCCAAACTACACCACCGGCTGTCGTTTCACGAATAACTTCGTTTATGGCCGGCCCACGTTTTTTTATTAGCTTTTTAAAGCCTTTAATTGGTTGAGGTCGCTTCACTTTTATTAGCTCCCTTTCTTAGATTTTTTCGTAGTTTTGTTTGTGGATTGAGACTGATTATTTCTCAACGCCGTTCCAAGCACACCATTTATAAATTTAGATGAATTTTCACTACCAAAAGCCTTTGCCAGTTCAACCGCTTCATTAATGACTACCTTTTCAGGTACATCATGCTCGTAATTAAGTTCATATAAACCCATTCTGAGTATAATTTTGTCAATTCTGGCAATTTGGCTTAGTGGCCATTCGGGAGCCAGTGGCTGAAGCTGTTCGTCTAGCTGTTCTTGCTTAGTTGAAACTCCCTCAACAATGCTTCTTATGAAGTCTTTATCCTCGATTGTTTCGCTGTAACGCTCTACGTTTCTATCGAGAATCTCAGCAAGTGAGACCGTGCTGTCTTGGCACTCTACACGAAAATCTTGCTCATACAATGACTGTAGCGCAACGATTCTGCCGAGGTGTCTGTTAGATGCCATTTAGCTTCCCTTCTGACCGATAGTGGTAATAAGTTAAATTGTTAAATTAGGCAGCTTGTTTAGTAGCTGCACCGCTTTCGCGCTTGGTTGTGTAAACTTTAATTGGCGATTTAGCATTCACGCTTCGAGCCAGTTTTACAACCTCGTGACTACGACGAGTCGCAGTTCTTCTTGGTGTTGTGCGTTTTTTTGGCTTACCCAAAGTAAAAACTCCTAAAAATCTGTTTATCAGTTATATTTAATAAAATCTTAGTTATTATAACAGTCATTAGCCTAATAACTCAAGTGTATATATAACTTAATTGATTATTTGTAATCCTTATGTTTTTATTTATTTAATGGACTCACTCAACAAATCACCTAAATTAGCACCAACAAAAATATACCAAAGTCAATTGCAGGCTAGCCATGTAGCTTCAGACTCTACATTTTTATTTGCTCCTAAATTATATGACACCATCAACAGCCCATAGTAAGTGGCCAACAATCTACAGCTATCCAACCCGATGATATAGTTTTCGGCTTAATCGAAAACCATGTGGTTAGTAGCAGTAATATAGATAAGATGGCAATTTACTAGCATGTACGCTAAATTAACGCAGATTTAAATGAGGGCTCAACCTACATAGGCAACCAACCAAATATGCCTCAATATGTGAGGCCATAAATAATGGTCGACCCACTAAACATATAGGACACTTGTATCTAGTGTAGCATTCTCGTAGCCTGGAATACCTTGTAGGTATTCTACGGGTGTCTGCATGCGGAGCATGCTGTGTGGGCGGTAGAAATTGTAGTC
>JAGORN010000045.1 GCA_018062805.1 Candidatus Saccharimonadota bacterium
TTTTCTATTTTGTGTCGTCTACTTCTTAGTTCGGGTGTTTCGTGTTTAATCATTTATTTCATGTTGCTTTTATTAATACATATAATATCATGCTTATGTCTTTCAGTCAAACAATTTTTCTTGTCTTGTACTTAGCGATCTAACTTTTCGAATTTGCTGGTATGTCTGTTAAACTCATAAGCTACATGGCTTTTTCCGGCAATAGCACCGAGGCCATCATTGTAGGCAACTGTCATATTGATAATTTCAGACTCGGAGTTAATAGTATATATGAAGTACATTCCATGTTCATTTAAGGCCCTATGGTATGGAATTGAGCCATTCATGAATAACTTATCGGCTTCGAGTAATCTACCGATGTATGTTTTGTGCTGGCTATCATCATCTACTTCATAAGTTCCGACCTTTGTGTCGCTCGTAGGCATGTGGTAATCTTTGCCGAAATAAGCAGTCATAAACTTATCTATTAACTCAGTAACTTGAGTTGACTCTTTAGAGCTATTGTCTAGACTAGTAATACTAGGCTCCTCATCGGCCTCTTTGCGTCGGTAAAAATTAGCTAAATTTGTGAAGTATTGTTTAGCTGATTCGCTGACTGGGCCTGATTCCTCGCTTAATATTGGAAATTGTTCTGTCATATTGCCTTTTTTTAATTAAATTTAAACCATCAAATAATTTAACATAATAAATTATATTTGTCAATTATATTTGCCCCTGTTAGTATTAGTAACATGAATGTCGATGAATGGCTGACTGATGCTTCTGCTCAATTAAAAAAATCAACCCCTGAGTCGCCTCGGTTAGACTGCTTGGTGCTACTTTCAAAAGTGCTTAATTTAAGCCAGGCTCAAATATTGGCTCGCTTAGAAACACAGCTAAATGCTAACCAAGTTAATATCCTAAATGAGCTACTAGAAAATAGAAAAAAAGGTGTACCGATAGCATACCTAACTAGCACAAAAGAATTTTATGGCCGAACGTTCATGGTAAACAAAGATGTTTTAATTCCCCGACCTGAGTCAGAAGATATCATCGATTTACTAAAAAAACATGTATACGACCGTAAATCAGTAGTGGACATTGGCACCGGCTCTGGCTGCCTAGCAATTACTGCTAAACTGGAACTTCAAGACCTACAAGTAATTGGCTCTGATGTTTCTAAAAAAGCTTTAAAAGTTGCTCGATTTAACGCCGAAAAACTTGACGCAAAAGTTAAATTTATTAACACCAATTTAACCGTCAACTTTAAAAGTAGTTTTGATATCTACTTAGCAAACTTGCCTTACGTTCCTTACGGGCACAAAGTTTCCAGTGGAGTTAAATTTGAACCAGAAGTTGCCGTTTATGGCGGTTACGACGGCCTAGACTTTTACAGACAATTGTTTAATCAGTTAGCTGTCAAGGCGTATAACTCGGAGTTAGTTATTTGTGAGTCTTTAGTTGACCAACACCAGAAGCTTGCGGGTATTGCCAAAAAAAACGGCTTTAAGCAGATAGACGAACTTAATTTAGTTCAAGTTTTTCAAGCGAACTAGTTAGGGCTGTCTGGAGCGGATTCAAGCTTAACTTTAACAGTTTGCTCTTTACCGTCACGAACAATTTTAAGCTCTACTTCATCACCCACTTTAAATTTACCCAGTTGCGAAGCTAGCGGAGTTTTATTGTCAACTTTTTGACCATTGACCTGAATTATTATATCTCCCTCTTTTAGGCCTGCTTTATCTGCTGGACTACCATTAACTACGGCTAGGCTAGATTCGTTACCCTTAAGCCAAGCTCCATAATCGGTTGCTAAGTTATATTTTTGCTTCAGAGCTGGAGTTACCATAATGTAGCGGACGCCCAAGAAGGGAATTTCAAGCTTACCATTTTTTAAAATGCTAGTTATTTGAGTTTTAACATCGTTTATAGGAATAGAAAAGCCAATATTTTGGGCGTTGCCTGCAACTGCTGTGTTTATTCCAATAACTTGGCCGTTCATGTTAACTAGTGGGCCGCCGGAGTTTCCAGGGTTAATAGCTGCGTCCGTCTGAAACAAGTTAGTCAAGGTTTCAGCGCTTGAGCCATTGGCGTCACCGGCTGTAATAGGACGACCTGTGCCCGAAATAATACCACTAGTCACTGTGTTGCTAAACTCGCCTAGCGCGTAACCAATAGCCACTACGGCGTCACCAACCCGCATAGAGGTTGAATCACCAAGTTCGGCAGGTTTTAAGTCTTTCGCTCCGTTAACCTTCAAAAAGGCTATGTCGTAATTGTCTCGTGGGTCACGAGCAGTTACCGAAACATTGTCATAGGTTTTACCATCGTTTGTAGTTATGCTTACCGTTTTAACATTTTCTGGTATAACGTGCCTGTTGGTGATGATAACTCCGTCGCTCGATAAAATTATACCTGTACCTGCTCCTTGGCTGACCTGTTCACTTATATCACCAAAAAGTGATTGTTGCTGGGTGCTACTTTCAACATTTATAGAGACTACACTAGGGCTAACATCTTTAGCAATTTTACTAATTAAGTCACTCTGACTAGAAACAATTTTTTGCCCTGAGCTACTGTTGTCTAAAGAAGTAATTCGTTCCGGTAGCAAGCGCGCACCAAAAGCGCCACCAATAACCCCCGCCAAGAATGCCATTAATATAAGTAGTACTGCGCCGGTTCTTAAACTGCGAGATCTTTTCTGTTCTGGGGTTAATGGAGTTTTAACTTTTTTAGTTACCTTGGAAGGCTGACTTTTCGGTTTCTTGTCATCTTTTGAATTTTCCATAGACTACCTTTCTTATGGATACTTAATTTCAATTTATTATAATTATATAGTTTTATCTTGCCAATCTGAGAATACGATGATAATTAGCAAAATAATACCGACAGCAACAATTATTTGATTTTTGGCGGCTTTTTTTAGGCTAGCGTTAGCCGATAAGTAATATATCAGCCCCATGCCATAGCTAATAGCCGTTAAAATTAAGGCTATCTGCGGGACTCCTAAATAAAAGATGACCCAGTGACCTAAAATCCAAGCCAGCACAGCCCCGAACCAGGCCCATAAATTTGCGAGTTGCTTAGCGTGATCTTCTTCGAACACTCCCAAAAAATGTCTGGCTGAAGCTAGACAA
>JAGORN010000046.1 GCA_018062805.1 Candidatus Saccharimonadota bacterium
CAATACAACGCTCAAAATTACTAAAAACTTTTTATCCATTTTTTCTCCTATTCAGCTGATATTTTACCATTATTAATTAGTCAAACCGTTCTTTTTTGTTTAAAATTAAATAAAGATAACCATGATAACAATAGAAATAGTTACATTTTTAATATTAATATTCCTGACAGTCTACGGAATATTGCTTATAAGAAGCTTTGAGTATATGAGCATACAAGAGCTCAAAAGACAGTCCCGCAAGGGCAATGCCGATGCAGCCAAAGTTTACCCAGTTCGGGCTTATGGTATGCAACTATGGATGTTACTTTGGTTTGTTTTAGGTTTTCTGACAACCAGTATAATTTTACTCATCAAAGACATTTTCGGTGGTTGGGGTGCCTGGGTGGCGCTCCTTGTGAACGTACCGTTAATTGTTGTTTTACATGCAATTTTACCTTGGTCGAAAAGGCCCAAGCCGAGCTTGCATATGGCTGCTATAGCTAGCCCATACCTTGAAGTTGTTCTGAGAAAATCTTACCCAATACTTCGGCGCTTAGAAAAATGGGTAGGCCGCTGGATCCAGCCAGAACCTTTTATGTTAATTCAAAGTAAAGATGAATTACTTGAAATACTACGCCATAATGTCGACGAATTTAAAGACGAAGTTACAAAGCATGAGCTTAAAATTGCCGAAAGAGCACTTTTATTTGGAGAAGAGATAGTTTCCGACCACATGACACCTTTAAACACGGTTAAATTTATTGGCTCAGAAGAGGTTTTAACGCCAGTTGTTATTGGCGAGCTCCACGATACAGGCCATTCTAGGTTCCCGGTTTACGAAGGCTCGAATCAGAATATTGTAGGTACGCTATATTTAAGAGATGCCGTCCGAGTTAAAAACCCTAAACCTGTTCATCAGGTGATGCGTGAAGATGTTAAATTCATTAATGATCAGCAATCGCTTGACTATGCCTTAAATGGTTTTATTCGTACCAGGCACCATTTATTTGTGGTGGTAAATGAGTTTGAAGACGTGGTTGGTGTTATTTCCATTGAAGACGTCATTAAGCAAATAATAGGACACCCCATAAGAGATGAAGATGACCAGTTTGATGATTTAAGGGTGGTTGCTCAAGCCAAAGCTAAGAAAAAACATAAGTCTCACTCAAACAATCATGTCTAATCTGTTATAATTGCTTGTCATGAGAGTACTATCAGACAACTTAAATAGTTTTGTTGGCAAAAAAGTTACAATTGAAGGCTGGATACACAAGAAGCGACTACTTGGTGGACTAAATTTTATTAATGTCCGAGACCGAAAAGGCTTAACTCAGGTTTTAGTTGAAGATAAGTCTGAAGTTGAAAAACTGAGGGGCTTACAAATTGGCACGGTTCTAAAAGTGAACGCTCAGGTAGTTGCAGACGAACGAGCACCAGGTGGAGCAGAATTACATAACGCTCAAATAGAGGTGATTGTGCCGGTTACAGAGGCTCCACCTGTTGAAATAGATAAACCTCTCGACCACAAAGCGGAAAATTTAGACACATTATTTGAGTACAGACCGATTGGACTAAGAAATTTGCAGGAATCAGCTATTTTGAAAATACAAACGGCTGTAAAGAACTCGGCTAGAGAAACACTGAAAGAGCTAGATTTTGTTGAGTTTAATAGTCCAAAATTATTACCAGGGGCTACAGAGGGAGGTGCCGAAGTTTTTAAGCTAGATTATTTTGGTAAAGAAGCTACACTCGCCCAAAGCGCCCAGTTTTATAAACAAATTATGGTTGGAGTTTTTGAAAGAGCTTTTGAAATAAACCCAACGTATAGGGCAGAGCTAAGTGCAACTACTAGGCACATGACCGAGTTTATTCACATAGATGCTGAAGCTGGTTTTATTTCTTTTGACGAACTAATGGAGTTTATGAGCAGAGTCGTCAACAATGCAGTTGAAGAAGCGTGGTCTAACTATGAGCCTGAGCTGAAAAAGTGGAACGCTAGCAAGCCGAAATTGGCTAAAGTAATCCCGAAATTAACTTTACTAGAAGTTCATGATAAGTTTTCAAAGGCTCATAATATTGACACTACCTTAGAAAAAGATTTAAGACCTGAAGAAGAAAAATGGATCTGTGAATGGTCTAAGAAGAATTTAGATTCTGAAGCGGTTTTTGTGACTGACTGGCCGGCTAGTGAAGCTAAATTTTACCATAAAATAAAGGATGACAATAAAGAAATTGCTGTTCGTTGCGACTTATTATTCAGAGGTGTCGAAATCGCAACCGGCAGTATGCGTGAAAATAATTATGAAACATTGGTATCGAAGCTTAAATCAATCGGTGCAGATGTTGAGCACCCTGGTTTTAAGTACTATTTAATGGCTTTTAAGTACGGCTTGCCGCCGCACGGTGGCTTTGGTATGGGTCTTGAACGTCTTACTCAAAAAATTATTGGTCTAAATAATGTCAAAGAAGCTAGCGCCTTCCCACGTGACATTAATCGCTTAGCTCCCTAGTCTTTATTGTCTAAATTTTTCCATAAATACCAAGCTGCCACCGACTCATAACTTGCCCAGCCTTTATTTTTGGCAATTTCTTCAATCAGCTTTTTGTCAGGCATGCTTTCTAGCTTGTAAAGAAGCATAATACTTTTTCTTATGCCATAGTCTGAATAGGGCAGAACGTTTAAGCGTCCTAAGCTAAATATTAAAAACATATGGACTGACCACGGCCCTATGCCTTTTACCTGGCAGAGCTCATTTATTATTTCATCGTTAGGTTTAGTAATTAGTTTTTCTATTTCAATATTTTTATTGTCTATTTGTTGGGCTAAATCTTTGAGGTAGCTACATTTTCTGTAGCTTATACCGCAAGTACGAAGAGCTTCAGTATCAGTTTCAATAATTTGAGTCGGTGAAGGCATGAGGCCATTAAAAATATTTAAAAATCTTTGCCAAATAACATCAGCGACTTTGACTGAAAGTTGTTGGCCAATAATTCCACTAGCTAGTTCCTGGTAGTAATTTTCATGAGGTTTAAGTTGGCATTTGCCGTATTTATTAATCAAGCTACCAATAATAGGGTCATTTTTAGCTAGATGTGTCTCGGCTGTTTTTAATTGATTTTGGAAATTGG
>JAGORN010000003.1:0-28196 GCA_018062805.1 Candidatus Saccharimonadota bacterium
CTCGAGCTAACTTTTGAAGAAGCTGTTTTTGGTGTCGAAAAAAAGATAAAACTCAACCTCGAGGTTCAGTGCGAGCACTGTAAGGGCAGTGGAGCAGAACCAGGCCATAGTTTTAAAACCTGTCCAACTTGCAAAGGTTCAGGCCAAATAGTCACTCACGTTCGGACAATTTTAGGCAATATTCAACAAGCCCAAAACTGTAATGACTGCAATGGAAGTGGCAAAATACCCGAAAAAGCCTGTAGTGTTTGTGGTGGCAGGGGAGTAAAGCGCAAAGAACAAACCATTGACCTCAAAATACCAGCTGGCATTGATGATGGTGCTACTGTTAGGCTGAGAGAGTATGGAGAAGCGATACAAAATGGCCCGAAAGGCGATTTATATATTCACATTAGAGTTAAGCCCCACAAGAAGTTTACTCGAGAAGGTAATTTAATACTTAGTCATGAAAAAATAGATATGGTTACGGCAGCACTTGGTGGCACTAAAGATGTCGAGACCGTTGACGGTATGGTTACAATGAAAATACCAGCCGGCACTCAAAGTGGCACCGACTTCAAGTTATCTGGCCACGGCGTTGGTAATCCTAAAAACGACAGCCGGGGCGCTCAAATTGTGACACTAGTAGTCGAGACACCAACCAAGTTATCTAAAAACCAAAAAGAACTTCTAGAAAGATTCAAAGCCGATGGTGGCAAAAAAGGCTTCTTCGCCTAAATTTTGATACAATAAGATTATTAACTATTAAATTAAAAAGAAAATAAAGCTAGTGAAGTTTTTAGTTATTGATAACGGTAGCCAGTACTTAGAGAATATTTTACTCAGATTAACTGCTGAGCACGAAGTAGAAGTAGAGAAGTACCGCTATAACAAGAAAATCCGTCCTTCAATTGATACAGATATGATTATTCTATCTGGCGGTATGCAGAACGAAGTCCTAGATAAGGTAGGGCGTAAATATTACTTTGACGCTGAATTCGACCTAATAAATAGCACTAATATTCCTATATTTGGCATTTGCTTAGGCCTCCAAATGCTCACGGTAGCTACAGGTGGCTCACTTAGAAAAATGCCCAAGCTAGTTCACGAAAATAAGAAAGTTCACTTAAACCACGAAGGCCATCAACTTTTAGAGCATGGTGATTTATTTGTACATGAAAGGCACCAATGGGTCGCTGACAATATTGCTGGAACCGGTTTTAATGTATTAGCAGACAGCAGTGAAGGAATAGAAATAATCCACCACCGCAGGCGCAACCTGTTCGCTACTCAGTTTCACCCAGAAATTGATACTCAAGCTAATTCAGAACAAGACTTCTGGCGTTTAATAAATAGTTTCTTACGAAAAAGCCAAGAAAAGTCGATGGTTAAATTGTGATGAAAAACAAGCAACAAGGTTTCATTACCATGATAGTTCTAATACTTGGCATATTGGTTGCAGTGGTAGCCTTGGTCTACCTAAGAGTCCTAAAAGCCAACCAATAATACTTAAAATAATAAGGAGACAAATGAAAATAGCAATTGTGGGAGGTACCAGTACTGACACAGATCCACAGACAAACTACATTCAAGCTTTTAAGACAGTATATCCTAAAGCTATATTCGAAGAGATTAGGTTTGACTATTTAGTAATAGAAATTAGCAAATTACAATTCGAAATCTATGATTGGCGTACAAAAACTCACTTAGCTGATTATGACTTTGTTATTTTCAGAGGCAAAATTCGACGTAATTCTGAACTTGCATACGCAGTCAGTAGGTATCTAATTTATAAAAAGACCCCTTTTTTTAACGACTATTCAAATTATCGTCCATCGTCAAAACTTGCTCAAGCAATATCTTTTTTTGAGCTTGGCATACCTTTTATACCAACCTACTACTCTATTAATAAAACTTACCTCTCAGAAATAGGCATTTCTAGGCTAGAATTTCCGTTTATTATTAAAGATAATTTTGGTTCTCATGGAGATAAAAACTTCATTGTAAAAAAGAGTATAGAATTACAAAAAATTATCACTGATAACATTCAAGTAAAGTTTCTTATTCAGGAATTTTGTCCTAATGACTGCGACTATCGAATTCTAATATTGGGGGATGAAAAGCCCTTGATAATTAAACGGACTGCGGTGATTGGTTCGCACCTCAATAACACTTCACAAGGAGCAGTTGCCGAACTACAGTCAGACTTACCTGAAGCAGTTGTGAATAATGCACATAAAATAGCTTCTGCTCTCAATATGACCTTAGCTGGAGTAGATGTACTCCAGAATAGCCAGACGGGAGAATATTATTTTTTAGAAGTTAATTCACAACCCCAGCTGGTTAGTGGTGCGTTTATACCAGAAAAGCTTCGACGTCTGGGGAAGCTATTTAAACTATAGTCGAGTGAGGTTCAAATGAGCTTGAACTCATTATGTAAAGTACATTTCTATGCTCTGATTTATCGAAAGAAGTTTTGTCATTTTGAGCATTATGGTTATGTCTATCAATTATAAAGTCGCCCTCATTACTTATAGAACTAATAGATTCATCATCAATTTTTTCAAATAATTTAGTTGAATAATTAACAATACGGCAACAAACTAAAAACTCTAATTTATTATCTAAGTTTATAGAATCGTAGTTTTTATTAATAAGATTTTCTAATTGTAATAGCATTGGTTTGTAAAACTTAATTCGATACTGTGGTATGTGCTGTGTATAAAAGTTACTTTCACCTATGATGCAGTGGGTAAACAGATATATCTTTAGTTGTATATCTGTTGGGTTCGATAAATCATATGCATTAGCTGCATTAACGAAAATAGTAGGGTCGACGGAGTCCTTTTCTTCTAGGGCAATTGTTTTATACAAATAAATAAAATTAACTGCGAATGTCGATAAAATTCTAAGAGCTTTTTGATCATGAATTATTTCGTCGTATATTTTGTCCAATTGTTTCTTCTCTATAACTTCAAAAAATTCCTTACGAGCATCAATGCCGTATATGCTCCATAGGTGCCTAAGTCGAAAAAGGGCGCCATGCACTCCATAGAGTAAAGGATATTTTGCAAAAAATGGCTTTCTTAATTCGTGAGCGTTCCTTCGGCCCGATTGAGGTTTATTAATAATTTCCTTAAAAAGTTCTTTAATATCATCGTTGTTAGTAATATCACTTTTCATCTTTTTAAGAATTGAAAAAGCTTTTTTATCTCCATCCCAAGCAGCCATGCGGCTTGCGAAGTGAAAAACTTTGTCTTGATGCAAAAGGTCGATATTCTGGTAGTAGTATTTTTTGATTCTAGGGCTTAAAATCATAGTAAGCAGTATAACATAAAACATTGTAAAATACAGATAAAATGGTATAATAAATAAATATGAACGATAAAACTATAATTGGCCGCGTAGAACAGGTATCGTTTCCAATTATTGGTATTAAAGATATACCAGCTAAAATAGACACTGGCGCAGACTTGAGCTCTATTTGGGCAACTAACATAAGAGAGACAAAAAATGGATTATCATTTGTATTATTTGGAGATAATTCAACTTTTTACACCGGTAAGATTTTTAGGCTTAGTCCTGGAGAATATACAATCACGCGTATTTCAAATTCATTTGGTCATAAAGAGTATCGTTACAGAGTAAAGTTAACCTTAAAGATAGCTAAAAAAAAGATAAATGCCACTTTTACATTATCAGACAGAAAGGATAAACTTTATCCTGTTCTTATAGGCAGAAGAACGATAAACAACAAGTTTTATGTAGATGTTGCTAGCGGATCCCCTTTACGAGATCAGGAGTTAGAGCGATCTAAGAGACTTAGTCAAGAATTGCAAAAACTTAAGGTGACCGAAAAATGAGGCTAGCTATTTTATCTAAAGGCGCCGCAAATTATTCAACACAGCGCTTGAAACAAGTTGCTAAAGATCGTGGACACTCTGTGAGGGTAATTAATTATGCTAAATGCTACGTTACGGTTGAAAAGAATAATCCAGTGGTGCATTACAAGGGCGAAGCTTTAACTGGTTTTGATGCGATAATTCCTAGAATTGCTCAAAGTTATACTAAATACGGCTCAGCAATCGTTAGACAGTTTGAAATGCAAGGCGTATACACTACTGCGAGCTCCATAGCTATTAATCGCACGAGAGACAAGTTTAGGTCATATCAATTACTCGCGAAGGCCGGCGTCGGCATACCTAAGACTGTTTTTGCTCGTGAGACTGCAGACCTAGACGATGTGGTCGAAAAAGCAGGTGGCACACCTTTGATTATAAAAGTAGCGAGAGGTACCCACGGTAATGGAGTTGTACTCGCTGAAACAAAAAAAGCAGCCCAAGCAGTAATGCAAGCTTTCTATGTTGAAGGTGTTAGTTTTTTGGTGCAAGAATTTGTTAAAGAATCAGCCGGAACAGATATCAGGGCGCTTGTAGTTGGGAGTAGGGTTGTTGCTAGTATCAAAAGGCAGAGTCTTGACGATGACTTTAGGTCAAACACTCACCAGGGTGGTGTGGGTAGCCCTGTAAAATTGACAGACGAAGAAGTCAAGACAGCAATCAAAGCTTCCAAATCTATGAATTTACCGGTTTGTGGTGTTGATATGATGCGGAGTGAAAAGGGACCACTAGTTCTTGAAGTAAACTCATCTGCTAGTCTTAAAACACCAGAGAAGATTACTGGTCGAGACGTAGCTACCAAGATAATTGAATACATAGAGCGAAATGCCAAACAAAGACATAAAAAAGATAAAATTGGAGCTTAAGCCACGCACTAATCAGCTTATAGTTGCCGGACTATTAGTTTTTATTTTAGCTGGTGCTTTACTTTTGCTAACCCACGCAAACACTAAGAATAAAAGTATAGTTATCAATGGTACTACAATAAATATTGAATTAGCCGATACCGAAGAGCTCAGGGAAAAAGGACTTTCAGGTAGGCAAAAATTAGAAAGCGACCAAGGCCTACTGCTTGCATTTAAGACTAATGGTAACTGGAAAATATGGATGAAAGATATGAATTTTCCGATTGACATTGTCTGGATTAATGAACAAGGTAAGGTTGTTGGTTTAAAGGAAAATGCTAGCCCTAGTTCTTTCCCTGAAATATTTTCAGCAGACCAGCCGTCCAGGTATGTTTTAGAACTAGCCAGTGGATCGGTCGCTAAATTTGGTATTAAACCAGGCGATGAAGTTAATAAATTATAACCTAAAATGTTATGCTTAATTTATAATGATTGAATTTTATATTCTGCTAGCAACGTCAGTATTAATTTTCCTAATTTTACCGTTTATATTGAAGTCAAACGCCGTTTTTATGTTTTTACTACTTTGCGCTAGCGAGCTCGTAGCTAAGCAAGTTTCTGTAGAAGCTAGCAAATTTGTCAGCTCTTTTATTACCAGCTCTTCCATTCCTATTTACAGCATTGTCCAAATAGTTATTCTAACTTTTGGTCCACTTTTTATTTTGCTGGTTTATAAAAATACTTTACAAGCCAAAAATATTATTTTTAATTTGTTAGTCGGGCTTGCTTCAGCGGTGGTATTTATAGAACTTGTAGCTACGAAGTTGCCATTTGACCAATCAAGAAATATAGAAAACGCCAGTTTGTACCAGACTTTAGAAGCTTTTCTGGGTGTCGCTTTGGTGACCGGTTTAGTTGGCTCAATAATCTACCTAGTTGCCAATAAGCCACATTCTTTAAAGGCAGCCAAGCACCACAAATAGAAGAGCGTTAAAAAGGTAACTAGCAAAAATATAAATTAACAGATGATTTACCAACACGCTAACTAAATAAAACAAACAAAACATAAAAAAGCTAAAACGTAAATAGTATGGTATTATTAATAACTGGATTTACACTTATGATATTTAAGGATTTTGAAAATGAAAAGAAGTTCCGAGATAATTTATTTTGGTTTTGCACCATCAGATATTGCGAATAATATTAACCCACAATACAGATTACCCGAGAAGTTGATAAGCTTAAATGAAACAGCAAATAAGAATAGTGTAGGTTATGAATTAGAACTTGAAGACAATTTTGAAGAAGTACCAGTTATTGATGAAAGACCAGTTTTTCTTGGCGTGCATCAACCCTCCAGTAATGTAGACGTGTTGGATTATTGGCAGAAAGAGCAATCTTTAGAAAAAATAAAAAGAACAATGGCTATGGCCCACAAACTGAATGCAGATTATTTTACTGTTCACTTACAGACTGTAGATAGATGGGACGACCTATCTAACAGGGCTGATGCCAACAGGCTAAGTTTAGAGGTGTTTAAACATTTGACCCAGTTTTATAGCAAGCAAAACTTTCAATATAAAATGTATGTAGAAAATTTAGAATACCCAAAATACCCTGCTACTACTGAAGAGATAAGTGAAGTTATTGACTTTTTATCAAAAAATATTGATGTTCCGACAGGAGTACTTTTAGATGTAGGTCACCTGTGGCGTACTCGTAACATTATGAGTGAAAACAACTTCCACCACGAAGGTGGAGATTTACCATTTACCGAATATCTTCAAAATACGTTAAATGTTATAGGTGATGGAGTACAAGCCATGCACTTGACTGGTTGTGGAGGCTATAAAACACACCTACTACCACAGCTAGAATCTGAAGCTCCAAATGACCGGCAGGCGTATCCAGATGAGTATTTTTTTAGAAAAATTGCCCGAATAGTTTTAAAATTTGGGTTAGGCAAAGGTACTGTTGAAGAGCCTTTTACTTTTGTGAATGAAGCTTTTGGGTATCCCTATGAAGAGGTAATAGAAAACTGTAAAGGCATAGCCAACATTATATGATAGATAGACTTCGTTCAGACGGAAATTATTATAGGGCAGAGTATTGGAAGAAGCCTGGCGTTAAAAAAGCAATTTCTCAATTTTTGGGTAGTAAAGTGTTGGATTGGTCTTTATGGCGAGAGGGTGATGTAGCAAGTGAGTTTCTGGGCCTAGCAAATAGAGATAAGCTTCAGCGACCCGATAAAGTTTCACCAGCAATTATTGTAGAACCTGAAGACTTTAAAAATTACTACGAAGATTTTAATGGTCAATTCGAATTGCATAATTCTATGTGGCAAAGAGAATCCATATATGACACAAACTATCCACGCAGAGCATTATTGGTTTGGGATATAGAAATATTTGATCAACATAATCCACTAAGCCCCATAGAGAATCCTGAAGATACATTCGATAAGCTTGAAATTATTTATAATATTTTGAAAAGCAAATTCGACTATTACGGTATCAAATATCAAGCAGTAGCTTCGGGTCGCGGATATAATTTTGTAACATCGGTTAGTGATTATTCAGGTGCAATGGATGATCTCATTGAAATAAGTGGCAGTATTGAAACGACTGTCTTAGATAAACAAAAGTACCCTAACATTAACCTCAAAAGACACAAACAAGTTCCTGAGATTGCTGAGCGTTTACATGTCGCAAGTGTTAGGTTACAGCAATTTTTATTTAATGAAGTTATTCGAGAATCAAGGGCAAAGCAGCCTTTTGCAGTTGAAGTTTCAGACAAAGGAAATTATGGAATTGCTTATGATAACACAGCAATGCAGTATTCTGTTGAAAATAGATCTATTGGCTCACTCGGAACTCCTTATTTTATAAAAGGCGAGAAGTCTAACCCAGAATTCACCAGAACGGTCATTAAAGTGCCGCGCAAGGGTTTCGATTTCGAATTAACGAAAGACGAATTAATGGTAGTTCGGTCTAACTATGATAGAGCAGATCAAATATTATCTGACGCAGACTGTAGAGTGCCAGAAAGCTCAGAAGGTATTAAAAAGTTAGTAAACGATTACTCCAGCTCAAAGCTAATCAATTTACATAAAAAAATGGATGAATCGTTTGGCGATGATCCAAGTAGTTACGATTTTGGTTATCGTAACTATGACTTAATTGCAAATAAGACCGAAAACCCAGACTACATAAAGCACTTGCTTAGTAACGCCAACGACGAGCTACTTAAGCCAGCAAATATAGATTATTTTGTGTGGGAGATTTTTAAGTCATGGGGCGGTAACGAGAATAATTTAGATATTGCTCCACATGTTGCTGGCTTGCTCGGATCTATTTATGAGGATCCGAGATATAACTGGGGTTCAAGGTTTATTAAAATTGATGCTCAGCGTTATGCTAGAGGTTGGGTTACAACAGTAATTGGCCAAGCTTTCGAAAAGGATTATCTAGGCAATTCGTAGCAATTTAAGTTGCAGTATAAATATTAAAATATTTAATGAACCATATTTTAAAGTAAAATATATATAAAATTATTGAATAGAGCTACATAGACAAAACCTACTCGTTTACTAGTTCTATTTAAAATTATATTTTGCGCATTAATTATCTCAATAGTATTAGTTCGAAACTAAGTAATGACTTATTTTGCTCGTTTATATTCTGTGCCTGATAAATTCCGATTCATCAGCCCATAGTCACATAATTCACGCCTCAACAGCGCCCAATCATTAAAGCTGTGCCACTTCTTCAGTACTTCATTAATATCTGTTTCGTGATAAACCTTATCCACCAGAAATTTGCTATTAAGATAAGTTAAAACTGCCAACTTTGCATCGTGTTTTTTAGGTAAAAACATAACTTTGCCTCTAGCATCTATAAACTTAGTAATGTCCATAACTATTAATATAATACAGTAAATATAGTAAATATAGTTTTTAACTATTACCCATAACAGTTCTTTGGTGTGTATCTATATGGAAACCATTTTTGGATTCGTGTATCTAACGAGAATCCTTACGAAAAAACCGCCTTTTAAGACGGTCTTATCATGGAGCGATTTTTTGAATTCGCTAGAACCCATTTTAGCACAAAAGTGTAACTCTGAGCCGCGCCGCCTCTACTGCTTCCAGCAGTAGAGGCGGCGCGGCTCTGGTCGGCATAGCCGACGCGCTTGCGCGCAACAAAAACAGATGAAAATCTGTTATAATTACAACTATGAAAACTATACTTGTTACGGGTGGAACTCGCGGTATTGGTCGCGCGATTACCGAAAAATTACTATCAGAGGGTCATAAGGCCTTTGTTGTCTATAGAGAAAGCATTGAGCAAGCCGACGAGCTTACTGAAAAGTATGGCGACCAAGTCGCTACCCTGCAAGCCAACTTGGCCGATAAAGAACAAGTAAGTCAGCTGATTGAAAACCTCAAAGATATTCAATTTGACGGAATTGTAAACAATGCGGGTATCGTGTATCTCACCAAATGGGAAGATTTCAATTTTGACGAGTGGGAAGAAACGCTAGCCGTCAATTTGACTGCGCCTATAAAGCTTGTTCACGGTTTGCGCAACAACCTCAAAGACGGCGGAGCAGTTGTAAATATCGCCAGTGTGGACGGTTTTTGCGCTGCTTTTGATACTGTCGCCTATGCTGCGAGTAAAGCTGCCCTCATAAGTGTTACGAAATCACTTGCTGCCATACTTGGCTCGCGTGGTATTCGTGTCAATGCGATTGCCCCTGGCTGGGTAGAAACCGAAATGACCGCCGATACTATGCCAGACGAGAGTAAAGAGCTAACGCCGCTCAAGCGTAATGCAAAGCCAGAGGAAGTCGCTAATGTTGCGAGCTTCTTGCTGTCCGAACAGTCGAGTTTTGTGAGCGGCACAACTGTTACGGTGGACGGTGGTTTGACGGTTGTGGATTATACGCTCTATAAGGAAAGTGAACGATAATGCTGGTTCGCAGTTACCAGCCATCGGACTACGAACAGCTAAAAGTGCTATACATAGATAGCTCGACATTCGGCGGACAATTTGACGAAGCGCGAGATGCCGCTGACCGTTTGCAAAGGAAAATAGAGGCTGACCCTGACGCAATTATCGTTGCCGAGCAAGACGGCAAGCTATTAGGCTCAGTATCGCTCATTGATGACGGTCGCGTTGCGTGGCTTTTTCGGTTTGCCGTGCCGCAAGATAGGCTTGATGTTGTACAGGCACTACACGACAAAGCGACTGCTCTATTAAAGGAGCGTGGTCATGCGGAAGTCCTCGTTTATACGCCAGTCGGCAATCAAGACCTGAATAGTCGTTATGGGCAACTTGGCTTCACGAAAGGTGGCGACTACACCTGTTATTGGAAAGGTTTATGAAACAAGCTCTCATTCTCCATGGAACGGACGCAACGCCGCAGAGTAACTGGTTTATTTGGCTGAAAGGCAAACTAGAAAAAGACGGCTACAAAGTTTGGTTGCCGCAACTACCAAATAGCGATACACCGAACACTAAAGTATATACTGACTTTTTGTTGTCAGAGCCAGATTTTACATTTGACGATGAAACGATTATTATTGGTCACTCATCGGGTGCCGTAGAGGTTTTGCACTTGTTGCAAAAATTGCCAGACGATACAAAAATCAAGGCTGCATTTTTAGTAAGCGCATTCAAAGACGATTTAGGCTGGGACGCATTGGGTGGTTTGTTTGACGAACCGTTTGACTTTGCAAGTATCAAAACAAAAGCTGGCAAGTTCACATTTCTCCACTCCGACAATGACCCGTACTGCCCTATTGAACACGCACAGTATCTTTCCGGGCAGGTCGGTGGTGAACTTATCATCAAGTCTGGACAAGGGCATTTCAATACCGAGCTTGGCGAGCAATACAAAGTATTTCCAGAGCTGCTAGAAATTATTAGAGAGAACGCCGCAGGTCGCTAAAGCAACAACGCCACCACCAGTCAACCCCTTTTCAGCTAAAAAAGAAATTCGGCGGGGGGAATCTCAGAAAAAGGCAAAGGGGGTGGCTGGTGGGGCGCGTCCGCCTTTGGGCGGACAGGCGGCGCGGCTCAGAGTTACACTTTTGTGCTAAAATGGGTTCTAGCGAATTCAAAAAATCGCTCCATTTCGGACAAAATAGCAATTCGGTCGCCCCCTGGGGCGGCCTTTTGCGTGGCGGCACGCAGTGCCTGCCACGGGTTTTTCAGGGGGGAGATTTGAGAATGCCCATGTGCTAAAGCACATGGATTTTTGTTTGTTAGAGCGGCAGAGCCGCTACACTTCGTGTCATCGTGTATAATGGTGAGTGGAATACAAACTATAGTCGGCTTTTTCTATTTGAGAACTCAAATAGCCGTTTCGCACAGATTAGTCTGACTAGTTTGTATTCCAGCGAAGCGGCTTTTTGAGTACCAATAAGAAAATGGGAGGGGTGAGATGAACAAATATATCTTGTACGCTCGTAAGAGTACCGATGTTGAGGACAAGCAGGTATTATCTATCGAGGCGCAACTTGCGGAACTCCGCAAGTTTGCTAAAGATAACCAATTAACGATTATAGATACTGTCATAGAAAAACGGTCAGCAAAAATCCCTGGTCGCCCAAAGTTCGGAGAGGTACTGGAGCGTATACAAGCTGGTAAGGCAAATGCAATACTTGCGTGGCACCCCGACCGCTTGGCTCGTAATTCGGTAGACGGTGGACAGCTTATCTATTTACTTGACCAGCGAAAGCTCGCCGATCTCAAGTTTCAAACCTTTTGGTTTGAAAATACCAGCCAAGGTAAGTTCATGCTCAATATCGCCTTTGGGCAAAGTAAATACTACGTAGACAACTTGAGCGAAAACACCAAACGAGGCTTGCGCCAAAAGGTACGGCGTGGCGAATACCCTAGTAATGCGCCATTTGGCTATTACAACGACAAAAGAGCCAAAACTATTAAAGTAGACAAGCAACAAGCTCCGCTTGTTGTGGCTATCTTTGAAATGTATGCCAAGAACGAAAGCCGTTTTGCAGATATTGCCGATTACTTATATTCGCAAGGCATAAAGACCAAGGGTGGCAAGATGTACAAACCAGATAAGGTCAAAAAGATTTTGACTAATCCGTTTTATTACGGACACTTCGTGTATCGGGGCGAGATACACGAGGGCAAACATACACCACTTATGAGCAAAAAGCTCTATGACGATGTCCAAAAAGTGGTTGCGCTACGCTGTTTTCGGCAGCAAGACCACACAAAAGAGCCTGCGCCGTACTGCGGACTACTCAAATGCGGCTGCGGCATGATGATTACCGCCGAAAACAAAACCAAGCGGCAGAAAAACGGCAATGTTCATCACTATGTGTATTACCGCTGTACTCGTAAAAGCAAAACAATAACTTGCACCGAACAACCTGTGCGCTCCGAACCATTAGACGAACAGTTGTCGGGCTTGCTGGCGCAATTTGCCATGTCTGACGGCTGGGGCGACTGGTTGCGCCAGCGCATAAATAAAGCCGAGCGAGAAGAGCAAACCAAAAGTGCTGTATCGCTAGACGAGTTACGAGGCAAAGTGGCGCACCTGTCGGGGAAATTGCAAAGACTTCTTGATAGTTTCTTGGACGAACTCATCGACCGCCAAACCTACCTTGCAAAGAAAGCTGATTTGATGAGCGAAAAGAAGTCATTAGAAGAACAAATGAGCGATATTGCGCTGGGGCAAAGTGCTTGGGTTAAACCGATGACAAAATGGCTCGATAAAGCTGTCTCTATCTGTGAAATCGCTCGTACAGACGACTTTTCTGCAAAAAAGAGCCTTCTGCGAGAAATCTTCGGGTTGAACCTATTTTTAACAAACAAAAATGTCGCCACTCGTGGCGACCAATCTCAAATCTCCCCCCTGAAAAACCCGTGGCAGGCACTGCGTGCCGCCACGCAAAAGGCCGCCCCAGGGGGCGACCGAATTGCTATTTTGTCCGAAATGGAGGGTCCAGTGGGGCTCGAACCCACGACACCCTGCTTAAAAGGCAGGTGCTCTAACCGGCTGAGCTATGGACCCGAATGAATGTAACAGGGGTTAATATATCACGGATTTCGGTTCATGTAAACAGACACGGTTTTTAGTTGTATTATATTTCTAAGTGAAACTAAAATACAAACGAACTACTACAATTTCACTCGTTTGCACTAGCCTCCTGGTTGGTTTATTTTTTGCAAAATTTATTGAACCAATTAACTTTTCTTGGATCTTGTTTTTTATAATTTGTTTAATTATTTTTAGAAATAATAAGAACTTAAGTTTGGCATTATTGTTAGTGCTTTTTTTGACCATTGGCTTTTTTAGGGGTGGTCAGCTTCAAGCTGCCAATTTAAAATACGAAAATTATTTTAGTAAAAAGGTAACGGTTGTTGGCATAGCTCAGGAAGATGGCTACTATTCTACCAATAGCCAACTTGAGTTTAATGTATCTGATGTGGTAATTGATGGCCAGAGCCTACCTGGAAAAGTTAAAGTTAAGGGTTATGGTGAGCCCGCGGTCTACCGATACGATAAAATTGAAGCTACTGGCAAGTTATACTCAACCAAGGGAAGTCGTCAAGCCGGTATGTCTTATGCTGATATCACGGTTTTGGCTACTACAGATAGTTGGCTGGATGATTTTCGCCGTAACTTTCTGGTTGGCATGGAAACTGCTTTACCAGAACCAGCAGCTAGCTTTGGTATAGGTATATTAATTGGTCAGAGGAGTTTGCTACCAGAAGATATTTTAGTTGCTCTTACGGCAGTAGGACTAATTCATATTGTAGCTGTCAGTGGCTATAACTTAACTATAATTGTGGATTTTATAAAACGAATAAGCAGTAAGCTGTCTAGATTTCAGGTGCTCTTTTTATCGAGCCTGCTCATTTATGGTTTTATTTTAATTACTGGATTTTCGCCTTCCATTGTCAGGGCCTCAATTGTTTCTATGTTGAGCTTGGTAGCTTGGTATTTTGGTCGCAAAATTAGACCAGTTTTGCTAATTGTTTTTGTAGCCGCTTTAACTGGTTACTTTAATCCTTATTTTGTTTGGGGTGACATTGGTTGGTATTTATCTTTTCTGGCTTTTAGCGGTATTCTGATACTAGCTCCGTTAATAATTAAGCTAACTGGTCGAGCTAAACTTCCTGCATTAGTGACTATTGGCGTTGAAACATTTTCGGCTCAAATAATGACTACACCAATAATTATGATGATATTTGGTCGTGTTTCGGTTGTTGGTTTTCTAGCCAATGTTATAACCGTTCCTTTTGTGCCCTTTGCCATGTTATTTTCTTTTATTGCTGGCTTAGCCGGCATGATTATGCCTCCAATTTCTGGCTGGATTGGTTTACCCGCTCGTCTTTTACTTAACGCTATTTTGCTAGTGGCTGAAAAATTAGCAGCTCTACCTGGTGCCCAAAAACTTGCCTCACTAAGCTGGCAGTATATGCTGGTTTCTTACATGGCTATAGCTATTTTCATACTCGCTATGAATAAGCGGTCTCAATCTGTTAAAATAAGAGTTAAAGAATAAGCTAAAATATTTGAGGTTAATTTATGTCTGGACACTCCAAATGGTCTACCATCAAGAGGCAAAAAGGCGCTAACGACGCTAAAAGAGGTGCAATATTTACACGAATAGGTAATCAAATTGCGATTGCTGCTAAATCTGGTGCTGACCCCACAATAAACCCAGCGCTAGCTATGGCTATTGAAAAAGCTAAAGCGGCTAACATGCCAACCACAAATATTGATCGAGCCATTGCTAGAGTAGCCGACAAATCAGCCGCTCAGTTGCACGAAGTAATGTATGAAGGCTATGGTCCTGGAGGAGTGGGTATTTTGGTTGAATGCGCGACCGATAATTTAAACCGGACTTATCCGGAAGTTAAAAATGTTTTTAATAAAAAAGGTGGTAACATTGCCGAAACCGGTGCTGTTGCTTTCCAGTTTACTAGGCGTGGGAGTATAGTCGTCAAAGCCAGTGGAGACGAAGCTATACTTGCTGTTTTAGAAGCGGGTGCCGAAGATGCCGAAGAACAAGCGGATGGCCACATACAGGTCTATACCGAAGCGCGTGAGCTAGCAAAAGTACGTGATGCAATAAAAAATCAGGGCTTAGAAGTGTCAGAAGCTGAGCTAACGTTTGTACCTAATTCAACCATAGAAATATCTAATAGCGAAGTTGCCAGGAAAGTTATGAACTTAATGGATGCTCTAGAAGAGTTAGATGATGTGGTGGCTACCCATACAAATTTCGATATAGCAGATGGCGTTGAGGTTGGCTAAGTTAAATGAAAATTTTAGGGGTTGACCCAGGCACGGCAATAGTCGGTTTTGGCGTTATTGAGACTAATGGACACAAACATTATATGATTGACGCTGGCGTCATTAGAACTCCGGCTCACCAGGCATTAGAACTTAGACTTAAGACCATTTATGAAGGACTGTCTGAAATTATTGAAACAAACAAACCGGACATTATGGTTGTTGAGAAACTTTTTTTTGCTAAAAATGTAACTACGGCTATGAGTGTTAGCCATGCTCGAGGAGTAATATATTTAGCGGGTGTTATGGCTGGCGTTAAGATTGTCGAATATACACCTCTTCAAATTAAACAAGCATTAACCGGTTATGGTCAGGCCGATAAGAATCAAATTCAAGAGCTTGTCAAAATTATGCTTAAGCTCAAAGAGAAGCCCCAGCCAGACGATTGTGCCGACGCCCTAGCTGCTGCCCTTACTCATGCAACTAACTCCTTGCTATACTAGTAACATGATTGCAATTATTTCTGGCATTATTGAAGAGCAAGATATCGACAAAGTTATTATTTCAGCTAATGGTTTGGGCTATGAAGTTTATACTACCTCAGCCGATTTATCGGCTGTTGCAAAAGATGACCTGGTTAAGTTCTATATATATGAGCACATAAGAGAACAGTCACATGATTTGTTTGGTTTTTTAAATAGAGCAGATAAACAACTGTTTGAAAAACTACTAAGTGTCAATGGCGTTGGTCCTAAAATGGCTCTCGCTATCATGAATATTGGTAGCGCCAGTGAGCTCAAGGCCGCCATAGCCACTGGACAGGTTAAGTTTTTACAATCTGCGAGCGGAGTAGGTAAAAAAGTGGCCGAGCGCATTGTCGTCGACTTAAAAGATAAACTAGGGATTATAAGCGACAACGATGCTACTTCGTTCTTGACTGATCAATTAGGTGACCATCTAAATGACGAAACTTACGATGCGCTACTAGCATTAGGATTTAGCTCGGCTGATGCTTCTAGGTTGCTAGCTAATATAGACAGTAGTTTAGCGACTGAAGAAAAACTGAAGCTGGCTCTCAAAAGGAGGTTCTAAATAATGATTGAACGAATTGTGAATCCTAGTCAATCTGACGAAAATGAAGAAACTAACGAAAATTCACTCAGGCCAAAAACTTTTAGTGAGTATATTGGACAAGATAGTTTAAAGAAAAATCTAAAACTGGCTATAGATGCTGCCAAAAAAAGAGGTGAACCAATAGACCACGTTTTGCTTTACGGTCCACCAGGACTAGGTAAAACCACCATGGCTAGTGTTATTGCTAATGAAATGGGTGCCCAAGTTCGAATAACAAGTGGTCCGGCTATAGAAAGGTCGGGAGATTTGGCTAGCTTGCTAACTAACCTACAGGACGGTGATATTTTGTTTATAGATGAAATTCACCGCTTGAATCGTTCGGTAGAAGAAGTTTTATATAGCGCAATGGAGGACTTTAAGCTCGACATTATGCTTGGTAAGGGTCCGAGCGCACGTAGCTTAAGGCTCGACTTGCCAAAGTTCACAATTATTGGTGCAACCACCCGAACCGGTTCACTTGCAGCCCCGCTTAGAGATAGATTTGGCATAATTCATCGTTTGGAATTTTATAAGCCAGAAGAAGTTTCGCTTATAATTAATCGTTCTTCTTCTATTTTAGGGGTTGAAATTAGTCCAGCTGCTTCGGAAATGATCTCTAGAAGATCTCGCTTGACACCTAGAATAGCTAACCGGCTACTTAGAAGAGTAAGAGACTACGCCGATATTAATGGTGACGGTATTATTGATGAGCATCATTCAGCAGCTGCACTTGAACTACTTGAGGTAGATGAAATTGGTCTCGATAGAGCTGATAGGCTGCTGCTTGAGTCAATCATTGATAATTACCGCGGTGGCCCTGTTGGTGTTGAAACCTTAGCTGCCATGCTCGGAGATGAAAGGTCAACTGTAGAAGACTTTTATGAACCGTATTTAATGCAAATTGGTTTCATAGAGAGAACCCCTAGAGGTAGAAAGGCGACAACTAAAGCTTTTAAGCACCTCAATAAAAAAATGCCTAGTATTAGTTAGTCTTGTTTGTTGTTATAATCGAGCTAGATGGACAGGGATAAGATTTTTTTCAGATCTAAAATTCGTAACCGCTCTAAACTTCGTAAAGAAGAGCATTTGGCAGATGATGAGCACATTATTGCTATTGCCTATCAACACCCTGTCGGCATCATTGTTATGTACGTTGCCGCTTTTGCTTGTTTTGTGGTTGCCATGTTTATAATAAGTTCACTTCTGCCTTCTGTTTTCAACGACAGTGCCACAGCATACGGTTTGGTGACCTTCTTTGCTCTTATAGCAGCAGTTATATTGGGTATAATTTTAGCGGTTGGGACATTTGTCTATAAGCAATCTAGCCTAACTGTAACTGATCGAAATGTTATTCAGGTTTTACAACAAGGTATTTTTAATCGTAAAATCTCGCAAATTTCACTTGCTAATGTTGAAGATGTTACTTCACACCAAAAAGGATTTTTTGCTAACGCCTTTAATTTCGGTGTAATAAAAATTGAGACTGCTGGTGAACAGGCCAACTTTAATTTTACTTATTGTCCAGATTGCAATAAGATGTCTAAAGTTATACTAGATGCTAAAGATGAATTTTTAATAGCTACAGGTCAAGCAGGTAGTTACCGTAATAATGTTAAACCTGGGCATATGATGCCGCCCGAAAAAGATGATAAAGATAATAATGACCAAAAAAATGAACAAGAAGTACCCAATAATGTCCAATCAGATCATAAAGATAGAGAACTGAGTGACATTACCGACAAAATAAATAATTCTTATCGCAACAGTCAAGCTAGCCTCGGTCATTTAGTCGTTACTGAAAAGGATTATCGCGCCCACTTGTAACACTTGGGTCAACAATAATATTTAAGTTCTGAAGTCCTCTAATTTTTTCTGCCTGCTTTGAATTGATGTTAATCTGTTGTACTGTTTTTACTTGATCGGTTGAAGGTTCGCTATTAATTAAACTGGTAATTCGGAGCATTAGAAAGCCGACCATTAAAGCAACTATTAAAAAGTAAATTAAGTGAACATACTTAGCCAAAAAGTCTTTAGTTGGCTCTATATATTTATTTAAATTTTCTAACGAATTATTCATGGTTTTACAAATATATTAATTTTTAAATCTGCTTTTTTGAGCCCTGGTTGAATATCTAGTTGAGCAATTTGCATACTCCTTCTATTATTACTTACTTGGTCAAGAAAACTAACAAAACCATTGTAGTCAATTGGTGTTTTATCGTTCGGTCCCGATAGCGTAACTTTCATTTCTATGCCCTGCACGCCTGAAATTCCGGTAATTGGTTTAGCTTGCGTAATGGTAGCGCTAGGTGCTTGAGGTGTTGTAGCCGAAGCTGATGAGCTAGGAGTAGTTGCTGTGGTTTTTGCTTTATCGCCCAAGGTAGAGTCCGTGAATTCGATTTTTTCAATTTTTACCCCTGTATTTTTTCCAATCTGGATAATCTCTTTAATGGCTTTGGCTTGATCTTTCTCTTTTGGTAGGGCATCTTCAACTGTTTGTTTTAAATCTTTATTTTTAGCTAAATCATTTCGAGCTTTGGTGTAAATTTGTTCATTTTTCTCAATAACACTATTTTGTACCTTAAGATCGTTGAGTTTTGAAGAACTTCTAACCAAAAAAGAGTTCGCAAAGTAAAACACTCCCGCAGTTGCTAGTATAAGTGCTACAGTGAGACCTATTAAGCCGAAGAATAGTTTCTTAGCGTTCATTATTTAGTGCTCCCAGAGTTAATAAAGTAGAAGTCTGAATTTTTAGTAAACAAACCCTTAATATTCGCACTACATGGATATTTCTCGCCATCACTTTTTTCTTTACAAGTTACGTTATTGAAGTCTGCTTTTTCAAAAATATTATTATTTTTGTCAGAAATATTAATGAAAGCTTGGGTTAAAGTGGCTTGGTCTTGGCCGTTAAGTTTAAGTTCTACCCCTTGTTTTCCTTGAGTAATTTCAATTCCATTAAGTTCCGTATCGGCAGGAAGCAGGGGGGCAATAGCTTTCAGTATTTTTGAATATAGTAGTTGCTGGCTGGCGATGTCGACCACAGTTTTAAAATCTTTAGACAGCTTTTCCATCGACTGATAGTCTTGTTCAAGTTTTTTGTCCTGCAAGGAGGCGGTATTTTGGCTGACAGTTTTTTCGTAATCTTTTGTAGTTTTATACATATATAGTGTACCTGCTGCTGAAACTGCTATTATGACTAACATCGCAATACCTAGAGCCAAGTTCCACTTAACTAGCTCTTTATTTTTTCTAGCATATTGGATCTGTTGCTTATAATCGTAAGGAAGTAGATTGATCATTTCCAAACCTCTTTTGGGTCTATCAATGCTAATCCAGCTACTGTTACGTACATGGTTTTTTCAACATCACTGGTAGGCTGAAGCTTGCCAAACGAAATATGAGTCCATGGGTGGCACATACGAGTCGGCATCCGGAGTTCACTAGTCATAAAATCGTTTAGCCCTGGCATATTAGCACCTCCACCCAGGGTTACGATTTGATTAATAGTTTTTTTACCTCCTGTTTTGTCTTCGTAGTAGCGAAGCATTTTTTTAATTTCTTTGGTTAGTGAGGTGAGTGCTGGCTTGAGAGCTTCGGTGACTTCTTTTTGCTTTTTTGAAACACCAAGGCCGTACTTGCTTTTTATAGTTGTTGCTATTCTTTCGTTGACTCCGAGTTTTTGGGAAATTATTTGGGTAAAAGTTGCTCCTCCACCAGGTACGGTGCCAGTAACTATTGGTTTACCATCGTAAATAGTTAAATCGGCAGATACCGAGCCAAAGTCGACAAATAACGCTGGAGTATTAATTTCTTCCGATTGTGACACTAGACGGCTAGAAGCGTTCATTGAAGTTTCCAAAACTGCAATTTCTAGTCCTAAAATTTCACCCAGTTGCATGTAAGAATCGACAATAGTTTTAGGTATAGCAACCAGAAAATAGTCGTAATTTTCACCATTCTCACCAATAGCATCAAAATCTACATACAAATCATCTATTGGGACAGGAATATACTGTTCCGCTTCCAGGTGAATTGCTTCTGTTAGCTCTTTGTTGCTGAGCTTAGGTAAAGTTAGTACCCGACTATATGTTCTTGAAGTCGGTACGCTCATGGCCACTCTTCTTGTGGTTATATGACCAATTAAGTCGTTGTCGAACATACTCTTTATCGATTTAGCCATGCCTTCTAGGTCCGTTATTACTCCATTTTCGGTGTAGCTAGGGTCAAATTGAGTAGCTCCATAGCCTGATATCTGCAAACCATTTTTACGTGAGTTTATTTGCATAACCTTAATTGTGCTCGAGCCGATATCGAGGCCGAACATTGGTTTGTCTTTGTATATGTTTCCCACGCTCATCTAAATTTTTATGTTAATCCTTATGTTAATTCTATCATATTTGATATTTTATGGAGTAGTTAGTTTTTCTCTCCAGTTGAGAATATTATAGGTGTCGGTTATGGGGAACTGTGGCGGTGGAGCATATAGTAGGTTGTAGTCGTAGCTGGTAGTGTTGTACTGAAAGCCAGCTATAGTGCTAGAACCTGAAGATACTGACCAGGTCCAGACACCATCGGAATCGGTCATACCTATAGAACCAAAATATTCCATACTTTTATTACTAGTCGTCCACTCGGTGACACTTCTTGATAAATAGCTAGCAGGGAAACGAACATCTCCGCCGGCAATAATAGCAGCATGTATTTTAAATGGGAACTCAGAACTGCTAGCATTTGGTTTTGGAGGTGCGTAAGGGGCAATAATAAAGCTACCCTCTGAGATTAAGCCGAGAACATCTTGTCCTGACTTGGTTGTGTAGGCAATATCATCGGCGGCTGTAATTTTGGCTACATTAGAGTCAGCTTGTCTGGAAGCAACTATAGTTACCCTCCCACCAAATTCGGGGTTACTGCGAATCCATAAGTTATCTTCTACGAAAATTACTCCATCGCTTGGCAATGGAATATTGTTGGCTATAGATGTTCTGGTAAGCGCACTTGTATATGGAGATGTGTAGCTTGTAGCATTTGAATAGCTATAGTTTTCTGCGGTTACTTTAGACAAATTATAAGTGGCATTCGAGTTTAGCTCTATTAAGTACCCTCTGGTGTCACTGAAAGCTCCACTAGAGCTGTACCTTGGTATATAGGCTGGAGTCCTAATGTCAGGTACGTTAGAGCAAGCTGTAGGGCCTGTGGCATAACCTTGAGTCGAAGCATTTGACTCAAAAGCTATTTTTTTTAAGTCACAGCGGTTACCAACAATAGCTGCAAAATCTAGTACCGGCACTGGATAAGACCAGTCGGCTTTTGACCTTGTATTGCAGTTGACCGGGCTAGTAACGCTTGTATTGCACCACACTCCAGGCCTGACCGTCGAGCCGTTGCCTCCTAAAGAAGAGGATGGCACGTACGTAGCTCGAGCACTAGTGACTTCAGAATTGCTAGCTCCGTCCATTCGTATACCAACATTAGAATGTATTTTGCCGTCGGATGCCTCATTATTACCAAACCAGACCATGCCAGCAGTTGCTAGGCCATAAGTCGCATAAGAAGGAGCGCCTATATCAGCTTGAATAGTCCTAACACTTTTTCCGTCCTGAGTGCGACCAATTGATATGACGTCACCAATTGTTGATCCTTTTGTTTTGGGTTTTATGTACAGAGTGTAATTACCTACTATTTTCGAGTTGTCGTCTTTGTATGCGTGTGTAAAAGGCCCGTAGTAGCCATTATATTTGCCGCTACTTATAAGCGTTGCTGAACTATTTCCGTCTTTAAAGTCACTTGAGTCATGATTGAGGTGCCAAAGGTAGTAGTTGATGCCTGCGTCGGCGATATTAAAAGCTAGTTGGCTACTATTATTTCTAACAGCGTTACCTAAGTTTAAATAAATGACGCTAAGTGCTGCGGTAATTATAATTCCTAGAGCTACCATGAGTGAAATAACCCAAGCAATGATAAAACCTTCCGATTTTTGATTTTTAATCATAGGTTTGTCTTCCTGTTTCTTAAATTGACAACCAGCTCGTTACTAATAACAGAGTCCGAAGCGCTACCATAACTCTTAACATTAAGCTTAATACGAACACTTTTTATAGAATTGATATTGTTTGAATCTATTGGGAAAGGCATTGTATTTCCGCTAGCGTCCAAATATTCGAAGGTATTAACACCAGTTTTTTTATAAAAATTGTTTATGACGTTGACTTGCCTAGTATTGGTTGTTTGTAAGCTACCTAGCGGGTAATCAGCCGTCATAGGTATTACAGTCGCCTGCATTCTGGTGTTTGCGTTAATTAATTCATAAGTTATTTTTGAAGTATATTGTTCAGAGGGAGCAAAATATGAGTAGCCAACTATTTTATCTGGTTCGGCAACTTCAATATATTTTAAGCCTCTAACGACTCTTGCTAATCTTTGTGAATTTTGGGTAATTTCACTGTAAGCTAGGCCATCGGCTTGAAGCTTAAAGTACTGGTTAATATTTCCATTGAAAAAGCCAACTATAGCTGTCACTAAAATGCCAGCTACAACTGTAACCATAACGAGCTCAGTAATTGTGAATCCCGTTTGGTTAGATTTAAGGGACGACATTGACGCCTCCTTTAGCATTAGCCCAAAAAGGAATACTTAAAGTACCACCACCATTAGAAATTTCGAGATATTTCATGCCGTTGCTAGCCCCAGCTAGGTTGACGTCACACTCCATTTTTATACCTGTCGTATTGTCGTCATCATAACAGTTTGTAGCTGTATAGGTAGCTCCACCTTGTTCTTTCAGCCTGACTGTAGTAGGGCAGCCATTCCCTTGGCTGTAACAAGTCAGGTTTGTGCCTTCTATGTTTATGTGTAAATTAGCTAAATTTGCTTGGTCTATCTGACTAGGGCTAATAGATTTTATGGTCGGTAGCGAGCTACTGGTTGTTAGTATTAACCTTGTAAGTTGACTATAGCCACTATATAGAGGTGAGCTAGTTGAAAAAACCGGTACTAAGCTTGGTTTGAAAGAAGAATCTCCTTCACTTGCTACGACCGCCGCGACAATATAGTTAGTAACACCGTTGTTGCATCCTGTCCGACTGTCATCTCCGCAATAAATATATTCACCAGGCACTAAGTTATTGAAATAGGCAAGTCCGCTAGTGTCTGTAGTCGGTCGCGTGTCCGCTGGGCTAAAGTTATTATAGTAATATTCGGTATTTGAAGTGTCGGTATACTTTTTATAACCACCTTTAGCGTTTATCTTGACTCCACTAATTGGATTACCGCTAGTGTCAACCGCTGCTACAGCTAAGCTGTTGGTTGTCATTGGCCTTAGAGTGAGGGTGACGTTAGAGCCGGTTTGGGCGAAAATATTTTGGTTTGGATAGCTTGCAGTTAAGGTTGGGGGTGAGACAATTGTACTTAAGCTGCTATAACCTGATTTACTAGCTGAGATGACATAGTCTGGGTCAGAATCAGGGGGTAAGCCGTAAAATATTGCCGTGCCAAAAGAGTCGGTGCTATCAGTTAAGGCTAGAGTCGGTGATAAGGTATTGTTGTTTAGCTGGACGGTTGCACCTGAAATAGGATTTCCACTATCGTCCATAACTTTGACGCTCAGTGCTCCAGTGGTACTATCGGTTTCGGCAACTCTTGCAGCTACCTGGGTATCTAGTTCAGCAAATTTTTTATTGTTATATCCAAACACCTTGACATTAACTATTTTATAATCGGCTGGATTTAAATCTGTGGCCGGTGAACCGCTAGGAGGTGGATAGTTTCTACACAGAGATTGTTTAATAGTTTCGTTAGCATAGTTACCACAACCATCGAAGGCGTCATCTATATAATTTATGCTTGTTTTGACTGTGTAAGTATAGCCATTGATGGTTTTAGTCTCGGTTGCTGGTAAGGGGCTAGGGTGATAAATTGCTCCGCCAGCAACAGCTAGATTGTCGTAAGGCATAGATTTTAAGTTTTCGATTCTGTTGGTGGCCAGTTCGGTGGCAATTGACTTATGTCTGGCTATAGCAGCAGCAGATTGCAGGGCAATATATGTGGTAGTTGCACTAAGAATAAGTATTGAAATTATGACCATTCCAATTAATACTTCGACTATTGTAAAACCTATTTGTTTTTGTCCACCTTTATTTTTCATGTCTATGTACGTCTTATTTTATCATAAGCGCTTAAAACCATCATAAAAAGCCCCGGTAACTAAACCAGGGCTTTTGAAGTTATTGTAGAAGCTAACTTAGCTTACTAGTTTTTCTCTGTTGAGACATAGTTTTCAGTAGCACCTTTAGATTCGCTCCAGTAGGTGATAGTAAACTTAGGCTGTCCAATCGTTGTACTTGTGGTGTATTGGTAAACGTCGCTAGTTGCCGAAGGTGCTGTTGTAGCACAGTTAGATCCAGCTGCGCCTTTTGGTGCGTGGAATGTATCAGCAGTCAAACCGTTTAGACCTTGTAAGACTCCACAGTCAGCCGGATAACTACCAGCATTAGTTGGGTCTGAAGCATAATATTCTTCAGCCTTGGCAGAAATTGCCTTAACATCGCTTGCGCGCTCTGTGTCACGTGCTTTTTTGGTTGCGTTAGAGTAACTAACAAAGCCAATGGCCGCTAGTATACCGATGATAACAATCACGATTAATAGTTCTACGATTGTAAAACCAGCTTGTTTAGTTTTTTGTGAGGTCATAGTGTATGCCCACCCTCCTAGTTATTATTTTCTAATTTTGTTACAGATACACATACTTTTTACAGTATGTATCTTGCTTATGATTATAACTATAAATACACGCTAGTCAATATAATTCTATATTTTATTTAAGAGTCTGAGCTAATACTGTTACCTACCGAGGCTAGAGGCCCCATCACGCTAGCAGCCAGTAAGCCCACCATGGCGCCTAAAGTAACAATCATAATTGGTTCAATTATGGCGCTTAAGCCATCTATCATAGTTTCCACTTCTTCTTCGTAAAAATCAGCTACTTTAACTAAAATTTGGTCTATTTCTCCGGTTTCTTCACCAATAGCTAGCATCTGGCCAACTATTTTAGGAAAATGGGGGCTAGCTAAAATTGGGTCCGATAGCTGATGACCAGCTTGAACAGCCTTCGCAGCTTCAATTAGCTCTTTTTCGATTACCTTATTGCCAATTGCTCCTGCGGTAACTTTTATGGCTTCTAAAACACTAACACCAGCAGACAATAAACTTGAGAAAGTTCTCGCGAATCTAGCTACGGCAATTTTAGTGACAATATCTTTCATAATTGGCATTTTAAGTAACAGAGAGTGATATTTGTATTTGCCTTTGGGTGTTTTAATGTAGCGTCTTAGAAAATAAATGCCAACAACCATGCCTATAATTATTGGTATGGCGTTATGCTGCATAAAATCACTAAGCGCTAGCATAAATTCAGTTAGAGGGGGAAGTTTTTTGTCCGGTCCACCGAGGTCTTTTAAAACTTTACCTATTTGAGGCAAAATGAACATAGTGATAGCAAAAAAAGCACCAACAGCAATGAATGAAATGACAACAGGGTAAGTCATAGCCGATTTAATTTTCTTTTTCATTGTTTCGTTTTTTTCAGCCTGAACCGCCAGACGCTTAAGAATTTCATCTAAAATACCACCAGACTCGCCAGCTTTAACCATATTGACGTAAACTTCGTCGAACACATTGGGGAACTTGGCCATTGAGTCACCAATGGTCATTCCACCTTCTATGTCTTTAGACAAGTCGTTAATGACCTTTTTAAAATAGGCACTTTCGGTTTGGTCCTCTAAGGTAGCCATTGCTTTTGTTAAAGGTACTCCGGCAGATATCATGGTTGAAAGCTGTCTAGTGAAAACAACAATCTCTTTAGATTTAACTTTCTTAGAGCTTAAGAATGCAATTTCACCTTTTTTATCGGCAGACTTGACAACTAGAGGAGTAAATCCTTGTTTATGAAGTGTCTCAATTGCCGACTCTTTAGTAGTTGCTTCAATGTTACCATTTACTTTTCTACCGTCTTTAGTTAGTGCTTTGTATTTGAATTTGCCCATCGCTTATGCTTATTATACTAGCAACTTCCAGTAATTAACTAAAATTGGACCCGCTAGATTTATCTATTCTTCTGTAGCGGTGACTCTTAGGATCTCTTCGATTGTTGTTTGTCCTCTTAGAGCTTTAATGAAACCGTCGAGTTGCATGGTGATCATGCCTTCTTTAATTGCCTGATTTTCAATTGCGTCACTGGTGGAATTACTAATAATTAGTTTTTCTAGTTCGCTAGAATTACCAAGCACCTCATAAATGCCCATTCGACCCTTGTAGCCGTTATGGCCACATTCTTCACAGCCACCGTCTTTAGCTTTATAAATACGGTTAATCGCAGTTCCCGATGATGAAGGCTGATTAACTTCGTTGTTTTTATTTTCTGGGTCTGTGCCAATGCCACCCTCAATAGCTAATTTTTCCAGCTGATTGATTTTTTTCATATCATCACTGGCTTTAATTTTGAAAGTTTTATTTATTTTTTTAACAAGATCGCTCTCTGGCGCAACCGGAACGCGACAGTTTCTACAGAGACGACGAACTAGCCTTTGCCCGACTACAGCTCGAACCGTGCTGGCAATTAGGAACGGTTCAATTCCCATATCAAGTAAACGCGGTAGGCAAGTAGCCGCGTTATTGGTGTGCAGTGTTGCAAAAACTAAGTGGCCGGTTAAGGCAGCTTGAACGGCTAGTCCCGAAGTCTCGCTATCGCGTATTTCACCAACCATAATTATATTTGGATCTTGCCTAAGTAGGGCGCGTAAGCCAGCTGCAAATGTCATGCCAGCTTGAACGTTCACTTGAGTCTGGTTGGCTCCAGGAATTTTGTATTCAACAGGGTCTTCGATGGTTGAAATATTAACAGTTGGGTTATTAAGTAGGCTTAGGACGCTAAACAAACTAGTCGATTTGCCGGAACCAGTTGGTCCGGTGACTAGAATCATTCCGTGAGGTTGGGTGATTGCCTGATTGATAGTGTCTAGAGCAGTGCCCCAGTAGCCTAACTCTTCTAGAAGCAGTGCCTTTGAAGACTCATTTAAAATACGCATGACTACTTTTTCACCATCGGTTATTGGTAGAGTTGATACACGGAGGGCGTACTTTAGGCCATTAATAGCTATTTTGAAGCGACCATCTTGGGGAGCCCGTCGCTCATCAATTTTAAGATTAGATAATATTTTTATGCGCGAAACCAATGCTCCTTGAACATTTTTAGGTAATTTATTGACTTCTCTTAAGATTCCGTCAATTCGGTATCTAACCGAAACATAACCTTCTCGTGGCTCAATATGTATATCGCTAGCACCAGTTTTTATGGCACCTTCTACTAGTAAATTAACAGTTTGAGCTACTGGTGAATCTTCAGCCAAATCTTCTTGATCAAATTTTTCACCCTTTTGCTCTTCTTCTTGTTCTGCAGAAATCACTTCTGTAATTTCACTGCTAATATTTTCGCGGTACTGATCAATTGCTTGCAAAATATTAGTATGCGTAGCCATAAATATTCGGACGTCATTTCCGAGTTCTTTTTGCAAGAAGCTGATGGCCTGAATATCATCGGGGTCGTCCATGGCTAATAGCTTTTGACCTTTGTCGTCAACGCCTATAACTACCACGTTATACTGACGTGCAATTCGTTCTGGCACCAGTTGCAAAATCTCTTTGTCGATGCTTTTGATGTCTATATCAATGAAGGGAATATCAATAACTTCTGAATAAGCCTTGGTTAGGTCACGTTCTGAAATAGCATTACCATTTAAAACAATATCTTGCAGAGGTTTTTTTTCATTTTTACCCTGCATTTTATAGGCTTCTAATTGCTCTGGAGTAATTTTCCCACCGCTTGTTAGGAGCTGTTCGACTATTCTGTCTGAAATTCTCATAATGCTTACGATAAATTATACTGTAAGTTTCATTTAATTGTCGCTAAATATTGTATTTTTATCAGCAAACTTAAAGACTGAGGTTAAAATCGTTTATAATAACTTTTGAAGAAAGAGGTAATAATGGCTGCAAAAAAAGAACTTAAAACAATGGGAACTGG
>JAGORN010000003.1:28296-43222 GCA_018062805.1 Candidatus Saccharimonadota bacterium
CCTGAAACTACAACAGGTGGTAACGCACTTAAGTTCTATGCTTCAGTCAGAATGGATATTAGGCGTATCAGCCAAATTAAAAGCGCCGAGGATGTCATTGGTAACCGAGCTAGGGTTAAGGTAGTTAAAAATAAAATTGCTCCACCGTTTAGAGAGGCTGAATTCGATATTATGTATAACCAAGGTATCAGCAGACAGGGTGAAACTCTTGACCTAGCAGTTCAGTATAATATTATCGGTAAGGCAGGAGCATGGTTTGAGTACGACGGTCAGAAAATTGGTCAAGGTCGAGAAGCTGCCAAGCAATACCTGATTGACCACCCAGATGTACTTAAAAAAGTTGATAAATTGGTTCGAGACACTGCTTTAAATTAAAAGACAATGACTGCCACTAACCACGCAATTACGGCTGCCAATATAGCCTTGGTTACAAAATCATGGTGGGCGGTGCCAATTGCCCTTGTATCTCACTTTATACTCGATGCCTTGCCGCATTTCGGTGAGCCAGGCATAGAAGATCGCCACAGTAAGTTTAAACTTGTTGCCTCGTTTGACCTTGCTCTATTTATTGCTACATTTTTATTAGTTATTGCTACAGCGAATCAGTATGTATGGTTGGTTTTAGTAAGTGGATTCTTTGCTGTATTACCAGATTCAGTTTGGTTTTATAGATATTATTTAGAACATAAATTCGGTTGTTTACCTGCTAGAAATAAATTAACTCATTTTCATGCCAAAATTCAATGGGGCGAAAGACCTTGGGGCTGGATAATTGAAATTGTTTGGTTTTTGCTTATGCTTGTTCTTTATTTAGGGCTAGTAGCTAATTTATAGTATGAAAATAACTAAACTAACCGCCCAGGTTAAAAATAAAGATAGAGTTAATGTATTTATAGATGGTGTTTATGAATTTTCACTAACCTTAAATGAACTTTTAGAGTATAAGCTAAAAGTCGGTAAAGAGCTTGATAATTCTGAAATTAGTTTGCTTAAAAAAGTATCTGCTAACGGTAAATTGAAAACTCAGACCATAGATTGGCTATTAAGAAGACCACACTCGGAAAAAGAACTAACCAGTTACTTAAAGAAAAAAAATATCGATAGCCATGAAATAAGCGACATTGTTGAGCTAATGCAACTGAGAAAATATCAAAATAATCAAATTTTTACATACTGGTGGATAGAGCAAAGATTAGCCAGTAACAAGAGTAAAAAATATATCACACAGGAGCTTTTGGGTAAGGGAATAAAACGACAAGACATAGAAGATGTTTTTAGCCAGTTTAATTTTACAGAAGAAGATCAAATTAAGAAATTAGTTAATAAGAAAAATTTACTTAAAAAATATCCTGACCATCAAAAACTTATTGGTTACTTGTTGCGACAGGGCTTTGGCTATGATTCAATCAAGAGTTTTATGAATCGTTAGTTGCTAGCAAATTATTTTTAAACATTGATTTTTGTGCGGTATCTTCAACGACAATCTGTTTGTCGTTGATGTCAATTATTTGATCTCTGCTTATAATTCTAGGTTTTTTGACTAAACTTTTCCAAATTGCAGGCTCTACAAATAATTTATGAACAAACAAACTATTTTTATCAACAGCATAGTCAACAACCGAGCCGATTTTTTCAACGCTTGAAACGACCCCTTTACCAATTAGCTCGAATTTAAGCTCAACAACTGGCTTGATTCTAATTAGTTCTTCAAGCTCTGTTAAATCGCTAGGTTCATTTATGATTATCCCCTTAGGTCCAAATTCACGAATACTTAAATCTTGCAAGATTAAGCTTACACCTCTATTGTTCTGACTGTAAAAACCATCTATGTGCAAGTTAGCCGGATTTATAATTGGAGAAACTACTGTTCCAATACGACTACCTGTTCGAACGCTAATAATTGGTTTTTGGTAAAGCTCTTCCGATAAAATTAGCATAACTACATTTTAACCTAAAAATATTTCGTCGCTTAGGAAAATGCCAATCGGTGGAAAACAAGTCATAAAAACAATTGAATTTCTTTAAAACTTAGTTTTATATAAATATATGCTTAAGGTTAGCTTAATAAAAAAACTTCAATTAATATTTTTATTTTTGACGGCGATAGCTATTAGCTTTAGTAGCTTTCATGTAGCAAAAGCTGCCAGCCTAGACAGGCACATTGTAATCAATCAGATTCAAACCAATGGTTTAGCTAGTGGCACACCACTCGAAGAATTTATTGAAATATATAATCCAACTACTGAAAATATTGACTTAAGCAATTGGGAGCTACGTTATGTGACTTCAACTGGTAATTTATTGACCGCTAAAGTCTTTTATAAGTTTACGGCTGGAAAAATATTATACCCTGGCGGGCATGTAGTTTTAGCTACCGAAGCATATCCGTCGATCAACGCAAATATACTAAGATATTCAACTAGTTCATTCTCTGGCTTATCGTTCGATGGTGCTACTGTTGATTTGATAGACAGTACAGGTGAGTTGGTGGATAGGGTAGGCTGGGGAGACAAACAAACAATTTTATGTGAGACTAGCCCTGCGGCGGCTCCGCCTAAAGCGTCCTCTATCACCCGAAAAATTAGTGATGGACTAGTTATAGATACCGATAATAATTTCGCCGATTTCGAAGTGACTACAACACCTACACTAAACACTGACAATATAGCACCCGAGTCGCCACCAGAAGACTTAACTGGAGAACCTGCTAACCCACCTGAAAATGTTTCACCAACAAATCCAGACGAATCTAACCCAATCGATATTCCACTAAGTGACCAAAGTGGTCAAACTAATAATCAACCGACATACGTTCAGCCTGCACTACTTGACATTAAGATTAATGAACTTATGATTGACCCAGCATCACCCTTAAGTGATAGTTATGATGAATGGGTTGAGCTATATAACCCAAATGAGGTAGAGATATCACTAGATAATTATAGAGTTGAGGCTGGACTAACAGGCTCATATAAATATACGCTCAAAAATATTTATATACCGGCTTCCGGATACTTGGTTTTTAATTCAAAAGAAACACCAATTTATTTAAGTAATAGTGGCGGTAAGGTGAGCCTGTTTAGCCCAAGCAATAGCTTAATAGATGAAGTATCTTATGAAAAAGCCGAAACTGGTAATAGTTATGCTCGTGACCAAGACAATAAATGGTTATGGACGACAACACCAACTATGGGGTCTAGTAATATCATTAGCTACCCATTAGTCAAGCCGATAGCTTTAGCCACTAAAGCTGCTTCTACTAAATCAAGTACCAAAAAAGCTACTACAGCCACTAAAAAAGCCACTGCTGTCAAAAAAGCAGCTACAACTAAAGCCGCTAAGCCGAAAGCTAAGAAAACAACTGTCGTTAGTGGTACTAAAGACAGTGGCAGTAAAAATCTAATTGCAGCGCCCACTCCAGTACCTGGCCCAATACTTGCAGTTTTAACCGGATTGGCTGTACTCTATTGCTGTTATGAATACCGATATGAAATTGAAAATAAACTCTACCAGCTCAAACTCTACCGAAAAAATAGGTGAGCAAATCGGTTCTAAACTTAAGGGCGGAGAATTCATTGAACTAGCAAGTGATCTTGGAGGGGGAAAAACAACTTTTACAAGAGGCCTTGCAAGAGGGGCCGGCAGCCAAGATGTCGTTTCTAGCCCGACATTTACTATTTCAAATGTTTATATGGGTAAAAAATTTACTATTAACCACTTCGATTTTTATCGTCTCAGTCAACCAGGCTTAATTTCGAATGAACTTGCTGAATTAATAAATGATAAAAACCAAGTAACAATTGTTGAGTGGGCGGGTGTAGTAGAAAATGTCTTGCCGAAGGATAGGTTGGTAGTTGAAATACTTTATTCATCTGAAAACTCAAGAATTATCAACATAAGTTTTGCCTATAAACTTAAATATTTAGTAGCAGGATTAAAGTGATAATACTGTCTATTAAAACCGACCAACCTAAAGCTTACCTTGGCTTGTGGCGTGGCCAAGAATTGATAGATGAAATATCTTGGCCGGCCCACCGAGAGCTCTCCGATACTATTCATACCCAAATTACAGCCTTGCTAGCTAAGTCTAATTTAAAGCTGTCAAATATAGAGGGGCTTTTAGTTTTTAGGGGACCGGGAAGTTTTACTGGGCTTAGAATATCAGTTACGGTCTTTAATAGCTTAGCTTATAGCCTGGGCATTCCTATTGTTGGGTCTAAGGGAAGTGATTGGCAAGAAAAAGGCATTCAGCACCTTCTCGGTGGCCAAGATAATAATATTGTTGTCCCATATTATGGAGCAGAAGCTAATATTAGTTTTCCGAAAAAGTGAGTAATTAGATACTGCTTTGTTTCGAACTATTTGCATTAATGATAATTAGCAATTATCCTGATAGTAATAGGTTAAACATATAAAATGACATTAGTAATTATTTTTTCGTTAATTGGTGGGTTGCTATCTTTAATCGGTGGCGTTATTTTACTTAGCAACAAAAAAATTGCAACCAACCTAGCCAAATATGCCACTCCGTTTGCAGCCGGCGCCTTAATAGCAGCAGTTTTTTTAGATTTACTGCCCGAAGCTGTAAAAGAGGCAGATAGCCTAGTTGTTTTTACTAGTACAATGGCAGGTATTGTTCTTTTTTTCTATCTTGAGAGATTTTTACACTGGTTTCATCACCATCATGGGCATAGTCAAATAGAAGGTTTCTCTAAAAGACCACCAATCTTGATTGTTATTGGCGATACGCTCCATAATGCTCTAGATGGCGTAGTGATTGCCTCAGCCTTTTTAGTCAGTCCAGCTGCTGGTATTGTTACTGCCGTGGCGGTGGCTGCTCATGAAATACCTCAAGAAATTGGTGATTTTGGGCTACTGCTAGCCAAGGGTTACTCGAAGAAGAAAGTATTGTTGGTTAATATAGTCAGTGCTCTGGCAACTACTTTGATGGCTGTCATAACCTATTCGCTCGGTAGTTCGGACAAGCTACCAATTGGTGCTTTAATTGGCTTAAGCTCAGGCTTTTTACTTTATATAGCCCTCTCTGATTTAATCCCAACAATTCATGAAGAGTCACATAAAACTCGGCGCGCCTTTGATTGGAAGCCAATTCTCCTTATTGCTGGCATTGCGGTTGTTGCCTTAACAGTCGAACTAGCAGGACGTTTTATTACCGAATAACTTGACGTCCACACTGATATAACCTTAATATTTAAGCATTAGCTTAAGAGAACAAAATAAAAAGATGGATAAACAGTCACTGTCACACAGAAACCCAAATAGACCCACTAGTAGGGGTTATAATAGTCGACCAATTATCCGAAGTCCCAAAAACAGGTCAAGTAGTGCTATGGTTAAAGCCAACATTGATATACGGCCAACAAAAAACTCAAACATTAAGCACGTCGAGTTACCAGCAAATATTTCTATAAAAAGCCAAGCTTCTAAATCTAATTCAAACAAATCTTCAGAAAATAAATCACTGCCACGGAACAATAAAGAGGCAAAAGACTATTCTGATTTCCCAGTGCCTAAACGCAATAAATTAAAGTTTAATTTTAGGCATAACAACCAAAGAGCGCTTGCTTTCCCCAGCATTTTGATATTGGCAATCTTTTTGATGGCTGTTCTTGGCTGGCAAGCTGGACAAATAAAGAATGAGAATCTTTCGAAGGCTGTGGCAGTAGAGGCACAGTATGAGACTGACATAGGCAGTGGCATAACTGTCTATGATACCGATCCGGTGAGTGAAAAAGAAAGACAGAAATATATTGTCGACTCAAATATGCCTCGGTTTTTGCAGATTCAAAAAATCAACTTAAATTCACGTATTCAAAAAGTCAACAGCGACTCTGGAGGCAACATCAATATGCCTAAAAATATTTATGACATCGGTTGGTATGAAGGAAGTGCAAAACCAGGTGAAAAAGGAGTTTCATTTTTAAATGGCCAGGCAAATTATAATGGTGGCCCAGCAGTTCTCGCTAATTTAGGTAAATTAGTTAAAGGAGACGAAATAGCTATTGAAACAGGTGGCGGTAATTACATTAACTATAAAGTTGTAAAAACTAACGAAATTCCTGCTGAAAAAATTAAACTAATTAATCTGCTTGACCCAGTAGAAATTGAAGGTCAGGGTTTAACTCTAATGACTCTTAGTGGTCAGTATGACCAAAAAACTAAAACTTACCCTAATCGCACAGTCGTCTTTGCCGAAAAAATATAATTATTTATGTAGCTCTTTGGCGCGTTAAGTGCTAGTATTTATATAGAAATTCATCAGTATTTGAAGTTTCTAAATTTTAATTTTTATTGCGTAATTATAAAAAGCAACCACCTTAGTAACTAATGAAGTGATAGTGATTGTTGCCTAGGTAGCTTTTGACAGAAAAGAGGGAGTTTTTATATGGATCCAATTACCATTGCATTGGCAATAATCGGGGTTGGTGCCGGATATGGAGTTAGCCAGGTAGCAACTAAAAAGAAAATAGGTTCAGCAGCACATGAAGCTGAAAAACAACTTGCTAAAGCCAATAAAGAAGCGGCCAGTATAACTAAAAAAGCAACAGAAGATGCAGCCGTAATTGCTGAACAGGCCCGAAAAGAAGAGCAACAAAGAAGGAGAGAGGCCAAAGAAACCGAGAATAGGTTAATTGATCGTGAAAAGTCACTAGACTCTAAGCTAGACGAGCTTGATAAACGAGCTGAAAAGCTACGAAAAAGTGAAGACGAAGTTGAAGAGCTAAAAAATGTTATTCGAGAACTTCGGGTTAAGCAACAAGATAAGCTCGAGAAAATTGCCAAGCTGACCAAAGCACAAGCAGCAGAAAAATTAATGCAAATGACCGAACGAGACATAAAAGATGACCTAGTTGGTCTAGTCAATAAATTACAAAAAGACGCAGAAGACGTAGCCGAAGAACAAGCTGGAGCAATTATTGTTTCGGCCATGGAAAGAATGGCAAGTGACGTGACTGCAGAGCGAACCGTAACTGCAGTTAAACTTGAAGACGAAGAAATGAAAGGACGAATTATTGGCAAGGAAGGTCGTAATATTCAGGCTCTTCAGCGGGCTACTGGTGTAGATATTATGGTTGATGACACACCAGGAATGATCATTTTGAGTAGTTTTGACCCCGTAAGGCGAGAAGTGGCAAGAGTTGCACTTGAAATGCTTTTGAAAGATGGTCGAGTTCACCCAGGGCGTATCGAGGAAGTTGTTGAAAAAGCTCAAAAGCAAGTCCAAAAAGAAGTTGTCAGGGCTGGTGAAGATGCCGCTCGTGAAGTTGGCGTTGTTGGTGTTCCAAAAGAAATTTTGCAGTTGGTTGGTGAGCTGAAGTTTAGAACAAGCTATGGCCAAAATGTACTAAAGCACTCTACTGAAATGGCTCACATGGCTGGTATAATAGCAGACCAAATAGGTGCCGATGTAAGAGTTTGTAAATATGCTGCGTTACTACATGATGTAGGTAAAGCTGTTACTCATAAGGTCGAAGGCAAACATCATCACATATCAGCTGAGATTGCTAGAAAGTATGGAGTCCCAGAAGACATTGTTCACGCTATAGAGGCCCATCATGATGATATTGAAGCAACAACCACAGAAGCCTTAGTTATAAGGGTTGTAGATGCCATAAGTGCAGCTAGGCCCGGTGCGAGAAATATTAGTGCCGAGAATTTTGCCCAAAGAATGCAAGAACTAGAAAATGTGGCCAATAGTTTTCAGGGCGTTGAAAAAACGTACGCCATTAGTGCTGGCCGAGAAGTGAGAATCTTTGTCACACCAGGCCAAATTGACGACTTAAGTGCCATCAAACTAGCACGAGATGTAGCCAATAAAATTGAGTCGACCATGCAGTACCCAGGTACAATTAAGGTCAATGTTATCCGTGAAACCCGGGCTATAGAATTTGCTAAATAACAATCGAGGAGTAAGCGCTGAGAGTTTTATACTTAGGTGACATTGTAGGTAAACCTGGGCGTTCATTAATTGCCAGTCATTTGGGTCGTCTCAGAATAGAGCACGATATTGATGTTGTAATAGCTCAGTCTGAAAATGTAACTCACGGCAAGGGGATGAGCCTTGCACATTTTAACGAGCTAAGATCTCATGGAATTGATATCTTTACAGGCGGTAACCATACATTTGAAAGAGCCGATAATATGAGGCTAGTCGCCGATACAAGCAGGCCAGTAACAGCACCCGGCAATGTAAATAATCGTAAATTTCCAGCTTATAAAATATATGCCCTCGGATCTGAAAATATATTCATTGCTTCAATTATGGGTACTGCTTACCCTGAGGCATCTAATGAACATTTTAATAACCAACTGAAGTTCGCCGATGAACTAGTGGAGATTATTAATCAACAAAAGCCAACCCTAAGTATTATTAATTTTCATGGTGATCTTTCAAGCCAAAAAGTTACAATTGGTCATTATTTAGATGGTAAAGTTAGCGCTGTTATTGGTGACCATTGGCATGTGCCGACATTAGATCATAGAATTTTGCCTAAAGGAACGGCACATGTGAGTGATGTAGGCATGTGTGGTAGCCTAGATTCTTCACTGGGCGCTTCTTTTGAGACTGTTATAAGTAGATGGTCGGGTAAAAAAGTGAAGCTACAAATCGAAGAGAATGGCCCAATGCAATTAAATGGACTAATTATGGAGTTCGATGACAGTGTTTGTGTAGTAGTCGATAGGCTTAGAACCATTAGTTAACACTTTATTAACCTTAGGCAATCTGTTATTATAAATTCTAGTTTAACGGGGTGTGGCGCAGTTGATAGCGCGCGCGGTTTGGGACCGTGAGGTCGAAGGTTTGAGTCCTTTCACCCCGACCAAATAAATAGTCCACTGAATAAGTGGATTTTTTATTTTATTGACAAAAATGAGTAGAAGGTTTGAATATAGTTGATGTTCAGATCACGATATTATTTACATAAGTAGTATAAAAATGTTAATTTGTACATATGGAAGAAACCTTAACACTAACTCAAGCTTCATTAATTGCCATCCTATTCATATGGTCACTAGCCTGGAAGGGCGTGGCTCTTTGGAAAGCTGCCACCAACCAAGACAAGCCGTGGTTTATTTTGATACTTATAATAAATACAGCTGGCATCTTAGAAATATTTTACATCTTTTTATTTTCCAAGAACAAGAACAACGAATAGTATATTTTAAACAATAAAATATTTTACTGGTAGAATATGCTTATGGCTTTTTTATTATTTTTTCGCTGGTGGTACAGCGCAGGTTGGTTAAATTCGTTTGAAAGAATTGGCCAAAGAGTGGCCCTGGTAGCTAACAATCTATCATTACCGATACTTATTAGGACTTTATTTGAACCTTGGAAACAAATAACTTCTTACGCGTCTCCTACTTCTAGCTTAGATAATAAATTTAGGGCTTGGTTTGACAATATGTTTGCTCGGTTTATGGGATTTTTTATTCGTTCGTTTGTTATAATTTTTTCTTTTATTAGTATTTTGCTGGTAGTTATATTCGGTCTAGCTGTTGCTTTCTTTTGGCCAATTATACCTATATTACCTATTGCTCTGGTTATTGTGGGGTTAGTGCTCTAATGTCGAAACAACTCCCTACTCATCCAAGAGTAATAAAAGCAAAAATTGGTCGAATTTTTGCTAATAAAATTTTCAGCGTGACGGCTGTTGTATTTGTACTTTTTATGGCTGTTATTGCCATAGCTATGATCGTCACTGGGGACAACCAAGGCTATATTTGTCTGTTTCCTTTACCTGTGCTGTTTATGGCCCATGAATGGTATACCTATGATCTTAAAGAAAATAATCCTAATCTAAATTCAGACAACCCACTTGATTATTTAGCAGCCTCACTACTTGCCAGCCTTAAGAACTGGCCCTTGACGTTGAGCGACTTACTAGTAGCAATAAAAGAAGATAACGGCCGTAATTTTATACGTAACCGGTTTTTAATTTTCGACCAACTAATAGACTCGTCTGCACCAATAAGCACCGAAGAAGTTTTCACAAAAGCCAAGCAACTATTCGAAGTTAATAAAGTCAAAGAGGGAGTCGATGGTGCCTATATTTTGGTAGCGATAATATTAAATTCACCACAAAAACAAGATATATTAAAAACAATCAATTATTCTGAGGAAGAGCTTGTTGGCGGGCTTGCCTGGTATTCATACTTGGTTAATTCTATTGACTCAATCAAGCAGAAACAATCTAGTGGAGGCTTGGCTAGAGACTGGGCCACTGGCTACACGCCACTACTTAATCGGTTTGCTCAAAATATATCTTATAGTATTCAATATGGCGGAACGACCCACCGAGACATATTTAGTCGTGAAAAAGTTGTCGATGCAATTTTATCTATTTTTTCAAGTAGCGCCAGAGCTAACGTCGCTTTAGTCGGTGAAACTGGAGCGGGCAAGCACATCTGTGTCCAGGGTTTGGCAGATCGTCTATTATTTGACACGGTTCCAACACAGCTCAAGTACCTACAAATTTACCAGATAGATGTTTCTTCGCTACTAACAAGCGTTGAAGCTAGTTCTATCGAGAAGGTACTAAATGAATTATTGGTAGAAGCTTTCCATGCAAAAAATATTGTTTTATTTTTTAATAATGCTGGTCAATTATTTGGTAGCGACCAAATAATTGATGTTTCAAACTTTTTACAGCCAATTATTAGTGCGGGTCGTGTACGAATGATTTTTTCTTTTACCGACTCCCAGTGGCAGTACCTAAAAACTAACAAGCCAGCCATTAGTGCTGTTTTTAACTATCAGGCGGTTCAGCCAACCGACGAACACGAAACAATAAAAATTCTTGAAAATGAAGCAATATTCGTTGAAATGCAATATAAGTGTATTTTTACTTACGAGAGCCTAAAAGAAATTTATCGCTTAGGTCTCCGCTACGGTCCTGAAGTAGCCATGCCATCAAAGGCTATTAGTGTTATGGAGTCGGCGGCTCGACAGGCTGGGGGTGGCTTGGTTTACGCTACAACTGTTCAAGCGGCTATTGAAAATTCAACAGGCATAAAAGTAGGGGCAACTACTAGCGATGAAAAAAATCGCTTACTTAACCTCGAGCAAGAACTGCATCAAAGAGTAATTGGTCAAGAAAGAGCAGTTGGTGAAGTAGTCGGTGCGCTCAAAAGAAACAGAAGTGGGGTTTCGAGTTCCAATAGGCCAATAGGCACATTTTTATTCCTTGGCCCAACTGGTGTGGGTAAAACTGAGCTTTCTAAGGCCCTAGCAGCCACCTACTTTGGTCAAGAAGAGAATCTTGTACGTTTAGACATGAACGAATATATAACCAAAGAGTCGGTCTCTAAATTGCTTGCTAGTGGAAACCAGCAGTCTCCTACCTTCATAGATCAAATTAAAAAACAGCCATACAGTGTCGTTTTGTTAGACGAAATTGAAAAAGCCGACTCAAGTATAATCAATATATTCTTACAAGTTTTAGATGAAGGAATGATCATAGACGACCAAAATAAAGCAGTGTCGTTTCGTGACGCCATAATTATTGCTACCTCAAATGCAGGGGCAGATTTCATAAGACAAGCAATAAACGACAAAAAAGACATTGAACGCGCCACCAAAGAGCTGACCAATAGTTTGATCCAAAATAACACTTTTAAGCCAGAATTTATTAATCGGTTCGATGAAACGATTATTTTTAGGCCTTTGAGTATTACTGAGCTTGAACAGGTAGTTGTGGTGCTAGCAACCAAAATAAATAAAGAACTTGCCAATCAAAAAATTACTATAGCACTTTCCCCGGAAGCTATAAGTTGGCTAGCCGAGCAAGGACATGACCCAGTCATGGGCGCTCGCCCACTTAGACGACTGATGCAGAAGACTATTGAAACATTAGTAGCAGACAAAATTTTATCCCAGGAAATTGCTTCAGGAGACTCTTTGACAATTACTCAGAGTGAACTGGCTAAATACTTGCCTAGCTAGGAATAATTTTATGTAAAAATTTGAACGCTGGTTTAGTGGTTAGAGCCCAGATTACCAGAATTGTTAAAATAGTTATAAGTGCATTAATAATAATATTTGACTGTTTTGGTATCAAGCCAGCTACTATAACAACAATAATTCCCTGTAAAATATAAACAAAAAGTGAATGCCTACCGAAAGGCAGTAGAAGCCAGCCTAATTTATGATAAATCTGGTGCTGGAACTTATTGAAAATAATGAAAATGCCCAAGAATACAATCATACTAACTGCAAACATAGTTAAGGGTAAGTCTACTCTATTGAAGTAAGGGTCAATAACAGTTCTAAAATTTATAAATTGGTCTAGACTAATAGGGCTAAAACTACTTTTCACAAAAGGCCACCCAAAAATAATTAGAGTACTTATGGCTAGCACGATAATGGTGATGCTAACTATTGTATTATTTATGATATTTTTGTATTTGTATGCATCAAATTTCGGCTGAAGCTGGTTGTAGTAGTAACCAAATATTGATCCACTAAAAAATAGTATTTGCCAAGTCATAAACATATTATCTCTACCTATGCCAACCCCCCAAATAGATAAGGATATTATTAGTAGTAGCCACCACTTGCCGGTTCTTAGAAACCAAATTGCAAGTGGTGAAAAGAATAAGAAAACCGCATATAAGCCTAAGAAATTAGTCCAGCCGAAAACTGCACTTAAATTCGCAAATTGCAAAACTGCACCCAAGATATTATCTGGATTATTAATACTATCTGTACCGGGAGGGTAGGGACTAAAAGTTGTTTGCCAGTAACTGACCAGGCCAAGAGCAATCACACTTGTAGCGATAGACCAAAGATACAACAAAAAAGCACGTTTCCAGAGTTTTTTGGTCACTGTCTGGAGAGGCAGTGACTGATCTTTATAGGCCCTAATAAGACCAATCATGATGCCAGAAATTATAATAAAACCTTGAGCAGCAGACACCCACAGTCTACCTTGGCCTGTAAACCAATCAAATATTCCGGGCCATCTTTGAAGATGATCGATAATTATTATTAAAATAAAATATCCTCGTAGCAGGTCAAAAGTAACAATTCGACTACCAGATATTTTTTGCATTTAAACATTATGACACATTAAATATATAGAAAAATTTAATTAATTACAGCAAAACTATTATAATAAGTAGTTAATGATTAATATTCTCTTTGCACTTTCTGGAATTGGACTTTTCTTGGTTTTAGGCGAAGTGCTTTGGAACAAAAAAATCTTAAAAGGTGAGTACGCTCGGAAGTTTGTACACATACTTTCGGCAACATTTGTTGCTTTTTGGCCTATTTTTATAACCAATTTACAAATTATTATATTGAGCCTTATTTTCATTTTAGCTTTGGTAACAACCAAGAAATTAAAGTTATTTAGGTCAATAAGGAGCATTAAGCGCGCATCTTATGGTGAAATTTGGTATGCTCTCGGCATCGCCACAAGCGCTTTATTGTTCAGTGAACCTGCAGTTTTTGCCGTTGCTGTCCTAACTATGGCTTTAGCCGACGGCTTTGCGGCTGTGGTTGGTGTTAGTCTCAAGAAAAAAGCTGGCATTTTTACTATTAACGGTCACCAAAAAAGCTTAGCAGGTACAGTAACTTTTATAGTAATATCATTCTTCATAAACGTAATATACTGGTTAACCGCTGGTTCAGATGTTCTGCCTGCTCAGTTGTCTGGTTTATGGTTTATTTCAATGCTCTCTTTTGGTGCTAGTTCAATACTGGCGTTAGCTGAGCTACTCTCACCAAAAGGGAGTGACAATATTATAGTTCCCGTTTTAGCAGGTTTATTGGTTCTAGCTCCGTCTTTAGTCTAAAAAAATCTGCAATTTGGTAATTGCAGATTTTTTCTTGGGGCGAGTTATGGGAATTGAACCCACGACCTTCGGAACCACAACCCGACGCTCTAACCAACTGAGCTAAACTCGCCACAGACAAAGAACAGTAAGATTATAGCTGTTTAGCTGATATAAATCTAGCTTAAGTAATTAATATTTAGTGGTGATGTTCGGCTTCAGCAGCCATAGCTTCATCGTAAGTTTTATGAACTGTGCCTTTGGGGTGCTCGCCCGGAGCGTAAATAGAATATATTTTTAAATCATCGTCACCGGTGTTGATAATATTATGCCACTTGCCGGCAGGTACGAAAATTGCAAAATCGTCTGCTACTGTAGCTTCGAAATCTAGGTTGTCTTCAGTGTCGCCCATTAAGACTTTGGCTTCTCCGTCTTCGACACGTAAAAATTGGTCAATGTCGTTGTGCACTTCGAGGCCGACTTCGCCACCTGGTTTTATGGACATGACGGTCATTTGTAAATTTGTGCCTGTCCACTTAGCTACTCTGAAATCGGTATTACTAACCGTTAAATCTTCAATATCGACAACATATGGCTTGCCACCTTCGTCAGTATAATCAAAACTCATAAAAACCTCCTTGTTACTGCTACATTCTAACACTTATAAGCAGTTAAGTTTAGATAGAAAATAAAAGAAGTCACCATCTCATAGAATAGCGCACCTAGCTACCATCTTTTAAATGCGAACCCAAGGAGTTTATATTCGCTACACGAATTACCAATAAAAATACCATAGGCCAGCTAGGGAATTTTAATTTGTACCCCGGGAGGGATTTCGACCCACAAGTCAAAAAGCTTTGCTTTTTGCTTTCGGGCCCGGCTCGCGGTCTCGCTCATTGGCTCGACATCGCTCCGCCTGTTCGAATCCCACGAAATCAAAGCAGTTTGATTTCTTCCCGACCCAATTAAAAAATCGGGTACAAGACCCGATGTTTTAATTGGTACCCCGGGAGGGATTCGAACCCCCGACCTGTGGGATAGAAGCCCATCGCTCTAATCCACTGAGCTACCGGGGCAGGTACCGTATTAATTTATTGTCTGTTTCGATTAGCCCGACCTGTGGGAT
>JAGORN010000021.1 GCA_018062805.1 Candidatus Saccharimonadota bacterium
GTGGTTTAATTCCAGTTTTAGCAATAATTATTCCACCAGTTAATTGGCGAGTCCCAGTCACTTTTGTGGCCGTTGGTATAGCGCTACTAATAACAGGCAATGTAAGTGCTCGGATGAGTGATGCTCACATTAAGCGAGCAATGGCTCGTATTTTCATTGGTGGAATGTTAGCGATGATTGCAACTTACATATTTGGCTTATTATTCGGTGCTGCAGGCATATAATTGAATCTTCTTTTAAAACTAAAAATGCCCCACAATTAGTAATGAGTATAAAAATAGTGGCTAAAAAATAGCCACTATTTTTTATTTATCTATATTTCTATTCTGCTGGCTTTGCTTCTGAGCTTTCTTCTTCGGTAGCTGTTGAGCCTTCAACAGGTACTGATTCGGCGACTGGTTTGTCGGAATCTTCTGCCAAAGCGGCAGCAGCAGCGTCTGCCTCTGCAGCTTGATCCCTTGGCATTTCGACAATAGCAATTGGAGTATCGGGAGTTGTCAAAATTGTTACTCCTGCAGGTGCCTTAAGTGCTTCAACTCTGACCATGTCGCCCGCTTCTTCAAGCGAGCTAAGGTCTACAACTATACTTTCTGGCAAGTCTTTCGGCAAAGCTTTAATGCTTAGTTCGTCTAGCTCTTTAAGAATAAGTAGGCCCTTCTTTTCAGCTGGAATTTCGCCCTCTGCATATACAACAGGAACTTCTGTTTCAATTTCTTCATTTTGCTTTATAGCCTGTAGCACTACATGTCGTATAACACTTTTTGCTGGATCGAGGTCGATATCACGGATTATGGTTAAGTAACTTTTGCCATCGACTTTAGCAGTTACGGCCTGGCTTTTCCCTACTTTATTGTAGGCTACTTGAAAGTCGCGGTATTTACCGCTTACTAGAATAGATTGTTGGCCATGATTATGAATAACAGCCGGCACCACGCCTTCGCGACGCATCGCATTTAAGCCCTTGCCGACGGTTTTTCTCGGCTCAAGAGTAAGTTCAATAGTTTGTGTTGACATTAGTTCCCTCTTTAATTATCTGGACTATTATACCCTATTTAGGCCTGTTTTGGTAGAGGTTAGTACTATAAATAATTATGTTATGTGGATAGTAAATATAAAAAATATCTTGCCAAGTAGTTATTTTAGCTCGCTTTAATTGAATTTGACTATATAATTTAAGGTTATGGATATATATGAAAAATCACTTCGGGCTCACAAAAAATCTAAAGGCAAGATTGCTATAGTTTCAAAAGTTAACCTAGAAACTAAGGAAGACCTAAGTACCTATTACAGCCCGGGTGTTGCCGGAGTATCATCATATTTAGCGAAAAACCCGAAAGAAGCTTACAAGTATACGAGTATTAATAATAGCGTAGCAGTTGTATCTGATGGTTCAAGTGTCCTAGGGCTGGGCAACATTGGTCCCGAAGGCGCCCTTCCTGTCATGGAGGGGAAAGCGATATTATTTAAAAAATTTGCAAATATTGACGCCTTTCCAATAGTCTTAAATACTCAAGATCCCGAAAAAATAATCGAAACAGTACTTAACATTGCTCCAAGTTTTGGTGGGATAAATTTAGAAGATTTTTCGGCTCCTAACTGTTTTAGAATCGAAGATGAATTGAAGAAAAAGCTGACCATACCTGTTATGCATGATGATCAACACGGTACAGCTGTTGTTGTACTTGCGGGGCTGTTGAATGCTTGCAAGGTTACTGGCCGCGAACTTCGCTTTGCTAGGATTGTAATAATAGGTGCAGGTGCAGCTGGCGTGGCCATAGCCAAGCTATTACACGAGTATGGTCAACGGCTGTCTTCCGATGGCAATGGTAGCGGGCCAATGATTTTTGCGGTTGACAGCAAAGGCCTTATCCATAGGGGTCGCAAAAATCTTAATGAGTCTAAAAAACGACTTCTGGAGTTCACTAACTTATCGAATAACGATTGCTCCGTAGATTTAATAGTTAATGGAGCAGACATTATTATTGGAGTTTCGGGTCCCGGTAATATCACTGCCAAAATGGTGCATGATATGGCAGAAGATCCCATAGTTTTTGCACTAGCTAATCCAGAGCCAGAAATCCTACCTGAAGACGCTAAGGCTGCGGGAGCAGCTATAGTGGCGACTGGCAGAAGCGATTATCCTAATCAGGTCAACAATGTTCTAGCCTTCCCCGGTCTTTTCAGGGGAGCCCTAGATACTAATTCAGCAATTACTGACGACAAAAAAATAATGGCCGCGGAGGCCATAGCAAATATAGTAAAAAACCCCAGTGCTAATGAAATAATTCCCAGTCCGCTCAACCCGTTAGTAGTGGATGCCGTTTCAGCGGTATTTTACAACCAAAAAAATAAATAGAAAAAATGCGCGAACAGCCTGTTTACGCAAAATCGTATCTGTTAATATGCTAAAAATTAACAGGTTATAAAATTGCGATAAAAAAAGTCTATTGAAGTTTTTATGGTTTTAGTATATAAATGACTTCAGATAGCGGAGTTTATCGTACTTCTTAAAACACCAACTATTTATTAAATAGCTTTTTGGTAATCGAGTATCGTAGTGTAAGCGTTGATCTATATATTGTAACTTGGCCGCTTTATATATAGGGAGCTAGTAGCGAAACCAAGCCTACAACAAACATCTAAAAAAAGTCTACATTCTACTGGTAGACACACTCACTGCTTGTCAATAGGAGTATTTTCATACTAACTATACGGAGTTTTTGCTGCAAGATGTTTGACTCGAGTCAGTTAAACCAGCTTAATCAGTGTGATCAGCAACCAGATTTTAAACCTGGTATTCTTAAATTTGCTCGATTTATAGAAAAAATTAGACTTCCAATTGCTATTTTGCTAGTAGCTTTCATTTTTTCTGGCGTGTCGATACATGCCGTAAGTCCATCAATAAACGGGCAGGCTTATGCTAGCCCTAGCCGGATAGCGAACCCGGCTGATATTTACTATATCGATCAGATAAATCAGCTAAGAGCCAGTTTAAGCGAAAAGCCCTTGTACTATAAGGCTGAGCTAGAAACATCTGCATCATTCAAGGCTCGAGATATGCTACAGGACAAATACTGGGGCCATTATAGCCCAAGTGGAGATAGCTTTGCAGATTTTATTTGGCAACAAACACCCACTAGCCAAAGAGTTGGTGAAAACTTAGCTCGTTGTTTTGCTACTCGGGATTCGGCTTACGAAGCTTTAGTTAAAAGCCCAACCCACTACCAAATAATGATCGGCGACTTTACTAGCATGGGTGTTAGCGAACTTGTTAATTCAAACGATGGCTGTACTTATACTGTGCTTCACTTTGCCAAAAACTAAAAAGGTTCTGCTATAATAGCTAAAAATTAGGAGGAAAATAGTGGAAGACAGAAGTGGCAACCCGGCCTTATCGAACGGTGTTTTAGGGCGAGTTAAGGATGTCGAAAGTACACAGACGGCAACAATAAGTGGGACATCTTTCAAAATTCTAATTTTACTAGCTCTTAGTATAGGTTCAGGCTTTTTTGGCTGGCAGCTGATGGCTAGTAGCTCAGCAGTCAGTTTTGTGCCATTAATTGGATTCTCGCTATTGGCGCTAGTTTTTGCCCTTGCTACAGCCTTCAAGCCCACTTGGTCTCCTTTTACTGCTCCGCTCTATGCTTTGGCTCAAGGTTTTGTCATGGGTGCCATATCACAAATTTATAATGCCCAGTTAGATGGTATAGTAGTTCAAGCAATTGGCCTAACTGGTGCAATTTTCTTTGTCAGTTTGTGGGCATTTTGGCTCGGATTAATAAAAGTAACAGAGAGATTTAGAGTTGGAGTTATAATTGCCACTCTTGGGGTTGGCCTGTATTACTTGGTGGCCTTAGTTTTAGGACTTTTTGGCATTACCGTGCCACTAATTTACGATAGCGGTCCGTTTGGAATAATTTTTAGTTTAGTGATTATTTTTATTGCGACACTAAATTTAATGCTAGATTTCGATTTAATAAAGCGGGCCGAACAACAAAAAATGCCTAAAGTATTTGAGTGGTATGGGGCCTTTGCGTTGATTGTTACGTTAATTTGGCTTTACTTAGAGGTGCTCAGACTGCTTTCTAAAACTCGTGGTTAGATCTTTGGCTATCGCTTGGCTGAATTTTTTTGTTAATGAATGACCTCCTTTAAATGAAATTAACTTAATTTTATTATTTAATTGAGCCGCCTCTTTAAAATGGAGTTGCACCAAGAAGACGTCTAGTCGCCCATAAATGAGGTGTATTCTTAAGTTAAGCTTTACTAATTCATTGAAACTCGTCTGGTCATTTATAGAGTTAATTAGACTTTTTTTGAACGGTGTCCAGGTGGCCTCATTTAAAGTAAAGTCGCTAAAACGGTTAGCAATTAAACGGGCAACTTTAAGAGACATGTTTGGTCGACGAGCAATTGCTTTAAATAGGTTAAAATAAGCATTATTTTTTGCTCTAGCCGTTCGGTCGTATTTTTTTGTAGTTAGATTAATATCTTCTTTTAGGTAAATTGGGGGAGCGCATAATATCAGTTTTTCAATAGCTATTTTTTGTCGATTAGCTAGTTTTATAGCAATTAAGCCGCCAAGCGAGTGGCCGACAATAGTTAGCGGAGCTGAAATTTTTAAAGTTTTAAGTGTTCGCTCTATTGCTTTAGCGTGCTCTTCTAGGGAGTAATTATTATTCTTTGGTTTAGGGGAGTTACCAAAACCAAGTAGGTCTAGGCCTATTAACTGAAGCTGGCTGTTGCTACTCAGCTGGTTTTTAACAAAACCCCAACAAGAAGAATCAGACGCAATTCCGTGTATAAAAATTACAGGCGACCCTTGCCCTTCATTGAAAGCGACAAATAATTTTGGCTTTGGTCTTAAGAAATTAAATATATTCATATTGTTTTGAGCTACTTGATGCCTAGTAAATACTACATATCTTTAGTTTTATAGTAAATAGTGTTATTCTAGTCGCTTGTTAAGAAATAGCATAAGCTTTATAATTTGACTATATATTCATGAATAATCAAAAAAACATTGTTATATTAGGGGCTGGCACGGCTGGCACTATTTTGGCGAACAAGTTAGCTAAAAAGTATAGTGTCACAATCATAGATGCCAACCCAGACCATTATTACCAACCCGGGTTTCTATTTTTGCCTTTCAAGAAAACCAGCCTTAAGAAAATAAAAAAGCCTAAAGAGAAATTTATTACCAAGAAAGCTAATTTTATTTTAGCCCATGTGACTAAAATAGACAGTGAGTCTAGCAAAGTATATGTGGAAGATGGCCAAGTTTTTGATTACTCGGTGTTAATTATAGCAACAGGCTCTAGAATTGCACCCGAGGAGACCGAAGGACTCAGTGGCGAACTGTGGCGAAAAGATATCTTTGACTTTTACACTCCAGAAGGTGCAACCGCTCTTGCCGACCGACTAGCCAGCTTCGAACAAGGTAGATTAGTTGTAAATATTGCTGAAATGCCCATAAAGTGCCCTGTAGCTCCGCTTGAATTTTCTTTTTTGGCCGACGATTATTTCAAAAAACGTGGTGTTCGCGACAAAATTGAAATAGTATTTGCCACTCCTCTTACTGGTGCATTCACCAAGCCAAAAGCTAGTCAAAAACTTGGGCATCTACTTGCCGACCGAGGTATTAAGGTTGAATCGGAATTCAGTATCATGGAGGTCAATAATAAAGACAAAAAGATTGTCTCTTACGAAGGACGAGAAATTCCTTTTGACCTGTTAGTATCTGTACCAACTAATAAAGGCGCCCAAGTAGTAGCCGATTCAGGTCTTGGCGACGAACTAGGCTTTATAGATACCGATCACCACACACTTCAGTCCAAGCTAAACCAAAACATTTTTGTGGCTGGCGACGCAACAAATGTTCCTGCCTCTAAAGCGGGCTCTACCGCTCATTTTCAAACAGATAATTTAGTCGAAAACGTGGACCGCTTCTTAAGTGGAAGCGAACTGGTTGCCGGTTTTGATGGACATGCCAACTGCTTTGTCGAAAGTGGTGGTGGCAAGGCGCTTTTAATTGATTTCAATTACGAAGTTGAACCACTTGAGGGCAAGTTCCCCTTCCCAGTTATTGGTCCAATGAGCTTATTAAAAGAAAGTCGCCTAAACCATATTGGTAAACTGGCCTTTGGCTTCATATACTGGCATTTCCTGCTAAAAGGCAGGCCAATTCCATTTATTCCGAACAGGCTTAAAATGTCTGGCAAAAAAATTGATAAGCCGGAACCTGTCTCACAAGAGCCAACAACGAGTAATGCCAATCAAAATTCCCAAGCTAATATTTCAGATGGCTTTGATGATGCCCTAGGCCGGCAACAATCAGTAGTAAATAACGATATTAATAAGGAGAAATAGTAATATGGAAGCAACTTATGCGGGTCAGACAGTTAGCGTCGATGCCGAGGGTTATATGAATGACCCTAACCAATGGAATGGCGAAATTGCTAAGGAGCTAGCGGCTAGCTTGGGTATAAATGAGTTGACTCAGCAGCACTGGGATCTTCTCAATTGGCTTCGCCAACAACATTTCGATGGTGTCGAGGTTAACATTAGAAAAGTTGGCGCTAGCGGTATTTGCGACATAAAGCAGTTTTACCAGTTATTTCCTAATGGTCCACTAAAAAATGCTAGCAAAATTGCTGGCCTTAAAAAACCAACTAGTTGTTTGTAAGGAGAACAAAATGAGTGAAGAAGAAAAAGTTTGCAAATGTAGCGAGGGTTGCAAATGTGCTGAAGGCGGCCAAAGAAAGCCTCTAGAGAAAGTGATGCTTGTCTGTTCTAAAGCTGGCGTCGATAGCGTTTATGCTGCTCTGATTATGGCTAATGGCGCCAGAAGTGAAGGCATAGAAGTAGACATGTTCTTTACTTTTTTTGGATTGGATGTAATTACCAAAAAGAGAATGGATCACCTAAAAATTGCCGTCGCTGGCAACCCAGGTATGCACATGCCAGAAGTGGTTGGCGTCATGCCTGGCATGGAGGCGTTTGCCACCCACATGATGCGTAAAGAAATGGAAAAACTAGACATTCCAGGTGTTGGTGAGTTTCTTGAAATAATTAAAGCAGCTGGGGGTAACATTTATGGTTGTAAACTAGCGGCTGAAATGTTCCACCTGACAAAAGAAGATTTATGGGAAGGCGTTGACGACGTCTTAACTGTCGGTCAATTTTACGAAAAAGCAACCGACCGAAGCCAAATAATATTTATTTAGACTTGTTTGAAAATAGCTAAAAAGATTATTGCCAAATTATGGCAAACTTGCAGTACAACTACTGCGTTAGACGGTCATGATTTCTTTTTCTTTTAATTTGGCTAGGTTTTCAATATCTTCTTTGGCTTTATTAATGAGCTCTTCTATTTGTTTTTCGAACCTTGAATAATCATCTTCTGTTATTTGCTTTTCGTTTTTAGCTTTTTTTAGAGCATCGAGAGCGTCGTGTCGAATGTTGCGACATGAAATGTGAGTATCCTCTGTTTTAGAACCAAGCTGTTTGACAATCTCTTGGCGGCGCTCGGTTGTTAGTGGAGGAATTGGGACTCGGACTACTCGGCCGTCGTCGCTAGGGTTGAGACCTAAGCTTTGGTCGTTTCTAATTGCTTCGGCAATAGCCGGAATATTAGTAGGATCAAACGGAGAAATTTGTATTAGTTGAGCTTCTGGGGTTGTAATATTGCTTAATTGTTTAAGTGACATCGGTGTGCCGTAGGCGACCACTACGACCGAATCTAACATACTCGGGTGGGCCCGGCCTGTTCTTAGTTTTTTTAGCTCTTCTTCGAAGTGATTTTTAGCAGCTTCAAACTTGGTTTTGGTCTCGTTCATTAATTTAGCAGTGTCCATTGGGCTCCTTTTTTAATTCTAGTCTCATTTTACAAGATTAATTGCTTTTATATAAGTTGCTTTTGCTGCAATCGAACTAATTGACTGGCTTTGACTTCTCTAATTTTCGAGCTATGGCAATGCCCAGCATGCCACTAGAATTTATCGACCAATGAACCAGCCACGGTGCGACTACACTGTTAGATATTATTCTTAGCCAAGCAAAAACTACACCGGCTGAAGCAGTTATAATAATTACGCCAATAATTGAGCCATATTTACGTCTTTTCAGATCCTTGTTGGCTTTTGCAAGTATTTTATTGTTTTCCAGCATAGCTATAGTTGGAAATATATGCCATAGGCCAAAAATAATTGCAGATAATAAAATGGCTACAGCAGCTGAGTTGTGCTGGAGTAGCAGCCCTAGCAGTACACCTCTGAATATAACTTCTTCAATAAGAGCTGTGCCGAAAGGCACTCTGATGGTTGCTTCGTAAGTTATAAGCTTACCACTGGCCCGGGCAAGATTATCTCCTAAAAAAAATCGTCGTAAAACAGGAATAGTAGCTACTATTGAAGTAAATACAACTATTATGGCGACGGCGGCTATGGCCACGAAAATACCCGGTAAAATTTTATTCAAAGCCAGCCCCATTTGTTCTAAATTTAAACCGAAGCTGAAACCAAGGAGGATGGCCAGGGCGGTAATGGAAATGTTTAAATAGAGATGATATTTGGCGGGTACAGATTTAGCTAGCACTGTACTGTAGAGCAGTATGAGTATAATTAGGACAATCTCTTGAGCGTAAGCTGTTTGGGTCATTATTGCCTTTCGTTCGTTAAACAGTATAACCCTTTTGGTTGTATTTTGGAAAACTCTAAAGAATCATTATTTACTGAATATAAGTCCCTGCTCGGGGCTAGCTTTTGCTATGAATGGTTTGTGGGAGTGTCGCTACAATATTAAGGCTTTTTTAAAGTTTTTTCTTGCCACGGTTTTTGTCATTTTCTTTGAGTGCAGTTAAAATGGTTTCGAATTGTTGGTCTGATATATCAAACTCAAAAACAGATCTTATAAATGGAGCCAGCGCACCACGGTAATCGTGTCCGGTCGAGACGAATTGCCCAGGAATGGGCTTTAGGGCATTTTTCATATCTACTAAAGTTTGAACAAAAGTACCAGGAACTCTAAATAAAGTTCCGCTAGGAATTGTAGGTGGCCTCTTGGTGTCTTCTTGTAGCCAGTCTGGCGATTGGACTAACAGGCGCGTGGTGAACCTAGCCACTGGATCGTTGTAGTGAGTAATCATAAAATACTTTAATTTGTTGCGCTCTAGCTTACTAAGCTTTTCGTATTCTGAGTAGTTGTCGAAAACGCCAATTTGCTCGACGTCGGTGTTGAGGGTTTTGTTAGACAGGGCGTAGTCTTTCCATTTACTCATGGCTGGGGTGCCAATCCATAAGCTTTTATCTATAAGGTTGGCGGCAAAACCATCGGTTCCTTCGAACAAAAATGCATCCTGACTAGTCCAGGCTCCCAGGCTTTCGCCAAAAATTACTAATTTTGGTCGTTTGCTTGCTGGCATGTCTTGAACTTTTTTTCTAATACCGTTGATTAGCATTCTAAACTGAACGTGACCTTCACCTCTGAGGTCTAGCGATAATGGCGAGGGCCTTTTTGAGTACTGAATAGTAACTTGAGCGCAATCTCCCAAGCTCATGTATTCCACAGAGTCGCTCATGACATAATTGACGTAGCCAGTGCCAGTAGGTGAAATTATAACTATCTGTTTTCTGCTGTAAGCATTGGTTCGGTCTAATTCTTTAAGCGCTAATTGAACCCTCTCATTTTCGGATGGAGCGCTATCCAGCCCAACGTAAACTCTTATAGGCTCCTTCACTTGACTAATTTTAGCGCCAGTCGTCTTAGCTATCTGGTCGGCTTTTAGCCTACTGCCAATATGTCGTCTACCCTGAACAGATAAACTTTTCCATGGAACAAAACTATTTTTGCTCCCACTAACCTCTTTGGCCGTTGGTCGTTTAGTAAAGTAAGCCTCTAGCTTCCCTGCACCGCCCTCAATGTCACCATATAATTTTTTAATACCAATAAGCACGCCACCTGTCAGTATGCCAAGGCTGGCCAAATGGCCTATAGGTAACCATGACCGATTAAGTCGAGGAGAGTATTTATCGACTGTATTGGTAATTATTCTAGCCGTACTTCGTTCTAAAAACGATAATCCGCCTAGAAAAGCCACCACTCCGACACCGATACCTACGGATTTTAGCTTATTAACACCGTAATTTGTTTCATCATCGTTTACTGTTTTGTCGCGGTACAAAAGCCGATCCATTAAAACGGCAATTATAACTCCGCTGGGTACGATCATTGAATATACAAGCTCAGACTGTCTTCTATTTTTGCCCTTCGCAATTTTTTGCGCTCCGGCTTCTAGTGCTTGGCTCACTAGTCCTGCCAGCCCGACTCTGGCTAATATGTGCCCACCTGTTCTAGTAGAAGCGACTGCTAAGGACTCGTCTTTCTTTTGTCGGAATAAGTACTGGGTAGCTAATCCAACGCCAATTGCGCCGGCACTTAAAAATAGAGAAATTCGGTCGCTTTTGTCTGGGTTAGCTTCATGGTCGGACGACTCACCGTTCTTGCTTAGTTGGTCGGCTAACATTTCAAGACCATCTTGGGTAATAGCCCCAAGAGCATAAGCCATAGCCATTGTCAGCCCCGTTACAATTCCTTGGTCCGCAGTGTCTCGCTCCATTAGTGAGCGTTGAAAACTTCTTGGCGCCGACGAACTGGCCATCAAGAAGCCAACCTTAGATGACCTGCTTTGCTTTTCTGCTTTTTTTACTACCTTCATAACTAGCTAATATAATATAATAAACTTGTTAAATATTCAATAGTTGCGTATTAACTCACCACCTTTGCAACATAAATTGAACTAAAACAGGTAGGCATCCTAAACTGTTATTACCACTAATAACGAAAGGAGCCTACCTATGGCTTATTCTAACAACCCTAACTTACCTAAAG
>JAGORN010000047.1 GCA_018062805.1 Candidatus Saccharimonadota bacterium
AGAGTAAGGAGAAGAAAGTGGCATATCAGCACACAAATTCAAAAGGTGTAACTTATCATTTGAACTCAAAGGAAGTCACCCTAAGAGGCGGTAAATTACAAACTATTTATTACTTCAGTAAAGATAGTCGACCAGAGGCATGTGACTTGCCAGAAGGCTTCAGTGTTAACGAAAACCCACGAAACGGTTTTCTAACTGTAAAACGCGACAAATAATTTTAGACAAACAAATTATAAAAATACCCCTTGTAAAAGGGGTATTTTTAGTAGACAAATACTCTAAAAAGTGCTATTATATGTGATATGAATGAAGGCCCAGCAGAAAAAAAACCTCAGAGTAATCGACTGCTAGAGCAAGTAGCTTACGAAAATTGGCGAAATTTGCACGGTTCAACACCCAAAGAGCTAGAAGAATTAGGATATTCATCTCCTAATAGTCTAGCTGTTGACATAGAAGGTAGTGACCAATTAGCAGCTGCGATACTAGCAACTACTGTTGAAACAAACGATAAGCTCGAAGTGGTATGCGGGGACTGTTTGACTGTTATTAAGCCCGGCACCAGCTGTGGAGATATTAAAGTCGATTTAAATGGTGACCGCAAGATTCTAGGATAGATTATTTATGATACGTCGCAAATTTGAAAGTGAAGGCCAATTACCACTTTTCGGTGACGAAGTCAGTTCAAATACTCACGTAGATGAAGGCGTGGCTGTTAATATTTCTATTAGAAGATCACAACTACTAAACGTGCTTAGTGAGTATGGTAAATATAGACAACTAGCAGGGCTTTGCCACGTTACCGACCCGGTGACTAATCATCCAGACAGGGTTAAAATTATTGATAGATATGGAGCAGGCACCGAAGTGGTTATCGATAATTCACTTAACAAGGTTGTGACCACCCTAAACCATGCAAAGCTGAATTTTGCTCATGCAGCGGGGCACTATGCCCTAATTGAAGCTGGATTTGATCAAAAAGATGTTAAAGCCTTGTCTAGGCAAATGTTTGAAGAATTCACTACACAGTTTTTTACAAACGAAGATGCTACCAAGCAACGTCGAAAACTAAAGCGAAACCTAGAAAACTAAAATGAGTTTCTTGACTAAATTGCCCAGGCCTTTTTTTGTGCTGGCTCCGATGGACGATGTCACAGACAGCGTATTTCGTCAAATTATTGCCAAGAACTATGCGCCAGATATTTTTTTTACTGAGTTTGTAAATGTCGAGGGTCTTCAGAGCAGGGGCCGAAAGAACATAATCCACAAACTAGACTTTACAAAAAATGAACAGCCCTTAATTGCTCAAATATGGGGAAAGACACCCCAAAATTACGAAAAAGTGGCAGGCGAGCTAGTTGAAATGGGCTTTGGTGGGGTTGACATCAATATGGGTTGCCCAGATAAGTCGGTTGTCAAAAATGGTTGTTGTTCAGCTTTAATTAATAATCGAGATCTAGCCGTTGAAATAATTAAATCAGTCAAAAAAGGTGTTAATGGCCGAGTGCCAGTAAGTGTAAAATTAAGAACCGGCTTTGACGAGGTAGATTTTTCTTGGCCGGAACTTATTTTGAAGCAAAGTATTGATATGCTCACTGTTCATGGTCGAACCACTAAGGAAATGAGTAAAGTCCCAGCCCGCTGGGAAGATATAAAACAGGTTCGCGTTATAAGAGATAAAATTGCTCCAAGTACACTAATAGTTGGTAACGGCGATGTTGTCAGTCGCGAACAGGGCGAGCAGCTTGCTCAAGAGACAGGTGTAGATGGAATAATGATAGGTAGGGGAATATTTAATGACCCATTTATTTTTCAAAAAAACAGCCAATGGGCGACGACTTCTCAAATTGATAGGCTTAAAGCCTACAAAAGGCACATCGAATTATTTTTAGAAACTTATCCACCAGAAAAAAGAATTCGTAATTGGCAGAGCCTAAAGCGAATGTCAAAAATGTATATCCGTGGTCTAGAAGAAGCTTCGAAGTTTAGAGACAGCCTAGTCAGGAGCCAAACTGCCGATGAAATGCTAACTATTTTAGATCAAAAAATACTTTCAATAAGTAAAAGTTAATTATTATATTTCTTACTCCAGTTAGCCATATCACCAAGTATTTGCTGAAGGTCAGACCCTTTTTTGGTTAAAGCATACTGGAAACGAGGTGGGTGCTCACAGTACAATATTTTTCTGATTATTTGATGTTCAATAAGCTTTTCGAGCCTTTGGCTAAGTGTTCGAGGGCTGATACCGATTAAGGTTTTTTCAAGTTCACTGAATTTTTGAGGGCAGACGGTCATTTCTTTAATAATTAAAGGGGTCCACTTGTCGCCTAAAATTGACAGGGCATTATTAATACAGCCCGTTGCTTGTTTGCTGTGCACTGTATTACTAATTGTTTTCATATTGACTATTTTACATTAATTATTTACTTTACAAAATATAGCAAGTAACTATAATAAGTATAGTTAATAATAAATAAAACCGGAGAATCAATTTATGCATATTCAAATAATTATTGGCAGTACCCGCCCTGGCCGACTTGCAGAGCCTTTAGCAGATTGGTTCATTAAGAACGCTCAAAAAAATACTAAGGCATCTTTTGAACTTATTGACCTTGCTGACTTTGAGCTTCCTCTATTGGATGAACCAACCCCGGCTGGCTCAAAGAAATATACTAAGGAGCATACTAAAAAATGGTCAGAAACTATTTCCAGGGCAGATGCTTTTGTTTTGGTTACGCCAGAATATAATCATGGCACAAGTGCAGCTTTAAAAAACGCCTTAGACTATTTATATTTTGAATGGAAGTACAAACCAGTTACATTTTTGGGTTATGGAGGAATGGGTGGAA
>JAGORN010000022.1 GCA_018062805.1 Candidatus Saccharimonadota bacterium
GTAACTATGGTGTTTATCATCATAAAGTAGAGTACGATGAAGAAAATTTAATTGTTGACGGCCAAAAAATAAAAATTTACAAACAAACAGACCCAAGTTTATTGCCTTGGGGCGAAATTGGCGTCACCGTAGTCATTGAAAGTACCGGTTTTTTTGTTGACCCAGCTAAAGCACGAGCTCATATTGATCCAGCAGGAGCAAAAAAAGTTGTAATTAGTGCGCCCGCAAAAGGTGAAGGTGCCTCGACCATAGTGCTTGGTGTTAATGAAGATAAACTGGCTGATGCCAGTGACATTATTAGTAATGCTAGTTGCACAACCAATTGTATTACGCCAGTTATGGACGTAATAAGCCAGAATTTTGGTATTGAAAAAGCAATGATGACTACGGTTCACAGCTATACTGCCAGCCAGAAACTCCAGGACGCGCCAGCCAAAGACCTCAGAGAGGCTCGAAACGCAGCTGAAAATATTGTACCGACAACAACTGGTGCCAGTATTGCGGCCGGGCTAGCCTTGCCAGCTGTGAGTGGTATATTCGGTGGTATGAGTGTGCGGGTACCAACCCCTGTAGTGTCGCTATCTGACTTTGTCATTTTAACCAAAAAAAATGTTACTAAAGAAGAAGTTAACGAAGCATTTAAAAAAGCAGCCAGCGAACCTTTCTATCAGGGTATTCTAACTGTTACTGAAGAAGAGTTAGTTAGCTCTGACTTCATTGGGAATAGTCACTCTTCAATAGTCGACCTTGCTTTAACTAGTGTAGTTGGCGGTAATCTGCTCAAAGTAGTTGCTTGGTACGACAATGAGTGGGGTTATAGTAACAGGCTGGTCGAACTTGTGGCTGATGTTGGAGCTATAGCTAATAAACAAAGCTCCCTCAACGATTCTACCTACAACGAGCCTATTGAGGCCAATTTATAGGAATGAACATTTACGTTGCCGCTGACCATAACGGTTTCGAGCTTAAAAAAGAGGTTATTAGTTACTTAAAAGAGCTAGGTTATGCTTCTTACGATGCAGGTGATTCTGAATATGAGCCAAGCGACGATTTTCCGGTTTTTGCAGCCAGCGCAGTCATAAAAATGCTGGCTTCAGAAGACAAACATGCAAAAGCAGTTTTAATATGTGGGAGTGGCCAAGGTATGCTAATGGCTGCCAACAGGTTTAAAGGCGTTAGGGCTGGCTTGGGTTGGAGCGTTGATGCGGCTAAAAGTATTAGAAACGATGAAGACAGTAATGTCCTAGCATTACCTTCGGCTATATTCAAAGAAAAACAACAGTGGCAGCCAATTTTAGACGCATGGCTAAAAACTCCATTTGCTAACGCCTCAAGGTTTATTCGACGTAATGCTGAGCTCGACCAACTTTAAACTTTAAATTATTTTTGAACAACAACTTGGCTATTTTTGCCTCTTCGTAAAATAAAATTGTTACCTATAAATAATGATTCATCTATAGCGGTGCTGGTATTAATTTTTGTGCCATTTACATACACCGCACCAGACTCTAAAAACTTGCGCGCCTCTGACCGGCTTGAAGATAATTTAGATTCAACCATTATATCCAGAATGTCTTGGCCATTGTAGTGAACTTCTCCAAGTTCCTTTTTTAGCTCTGAAAAGTCGCTGTCGTTTAGGTTATTGTAACTTTCAGAACCAAATAAGACTTCAGTTATTTTACGAACACTTTCGGCTCTTGCTTGTCCATGAACAATTGCTGTGGTTTCGAAGGCAAGAGTTTTTTGGGCTAAACGACTGCCTGGGTTTTGTTTGAACTCATCCATTAGCTCACTAATTTCTGACTTGCTTAGCAGGGTATAAATTTTAAGATAATCTTCAACGCCTAAATCATCGACATTTAGCCAAAACTGATAAAACCGATACACGCTAGTCAATTTTTCATCGAGCCATACAGCTCCGGCTTCGCTCTTACCGAATTTTTTGCCCGTAGACTTGTTGATTATAAGAGGAGCAGACCATATATGTGCCTCTTTATTCTCTAATTTTCGTATTAGCTCAACACCTGCCAAGCTATTGCCCCATTGGTCACTACCGCATACCTGTAAACTAACTTCGAAATTTCTAAATAGATGCAGAAAATCGTAACCCTGAATTAAAGAGTAGCTAAATTCAGCATAACTAATACCACTACCACCAACACCAAGCCGAGTTTGAATAAAATCACGACCGAGCATTTGGCTCATTGGCACAAATTTTCCTATTGTACGCAGGAAATCGAGGTAATTAAAATTTTTAAACCAATCGTAGTTGTCTACCATGGTTATGTCTGTTCCGGCAAAAAGTTTCTTATATTGGGCGAGTATTCCTTGTTTATTTGCTTCAATTTCCTCGACCGATTTTAGTTGTCTTTCGCTGTCTTTTCCGTCGGGGTCGCCGATTAATCCAGTTGCTCCTCCGACAAGTAATATGGGCTTGTAGCCAAAATCTATAAAATGCCGAATCATCATTGCCATTGCAAGCTGCCCTATGTGCATTGAGTCTGCGCTTGGGTCAACCCCGAAATAAAATGTTCGTTTTTGTTCGTCTAGTTCTTTAATGTCCTGAAAAGTTGTCTGGTTTACAAAACCTCGCCATGCTAATTCTTCACTGAGTTTTTTCATATGGTTAATATTTTAGCCTGATTATCTGACAATAACAACTGGAGTACCAGGTACTGCCCAGTCAAAAAACCACTTGGCATCACCTTCGTACATACCTACACAACCATGGCTAATGTTTTTTACGCCTACGGCACTGTTAGCGGTAGTGGCGTGAATAGCATGCCCGTCTGAAGTAAAGTAGGACTGCCATTTAATGTTTGGCACCGACCAACATTCACCCCTCGAGCAAGCGCTCATGGTACTTACTGTCGTTTTTCTGCCGACCACAAAAGTGCCACTAGGTGTTCCGAACCCTGGTTTGCCAGATGTTATCGGCACCGACTTAATAGTTTGGTTATTTTCTACGGCATAGGCTCTGAAATTAGTTATGTCTATAAGAACCATTTTCTGTTGACCGTCGTAGACACGCTCGTTTCTTGGCTGAAAAACCGGGTTAATAACTGCGTCATAAGCTTTCTGGCTATCTATATTAGTTATGAGCTCGGCTTTTGCTTTATTTATATCTTCTTGAGACATTATTAAGCCATCGTATCCGTCATCTAGAACAACTGTCGCTTGGCCTGGAATATTAACTTTGACTCTATCTTTATTGCCACGATTGAAGGTTTTCGCTAGGTACTCAAGGTCATTTTGAGCCTGGTCTTTATTTATAGCAACATTTATTGTCTGTTTGCTATTGTCAGGGCTTAAAACAACCCATTTAGTTTTGAGGTTCATGCCAATCAATTTAAAACCAATACTAGGGTGGCCGACGTTGTAGACTGGATTAATAAGTCGGTAGGCTTCATTCTTAGCTTTTTCAGCCGCTTCAGTTGTAATACTTGGTTCAATAAAAACAGTCTTAGCGGTAATAGTTGGCGTGTCGCTAAGTTTTGTGCTATTCATTTGGCTAACCAAATCATTTATGTCTAAAGATAAGCCTTTTTGTCCAGGTACAACTACAAATTCTTCTCCCTGTAACAAAAGTTGAGCGTCCTTTGCTAGCAGGTCATTACCTAGCTGGGAACCAATGTAAGAATTTAGCCTTTCTCTATTGACTTGAGTAGTTAAGGTGATGTTAACTGTTTTCTTGTTTTTTAGACCCACTTGTTCAATTAGGCTTCTGCTGACATTTTGAGCCTCGCTAACTGCTTCTACTACATTACGACTTAGCCCTATCTCAGCTGCTGTTGTCTCTAAGGTGCGGCCGTTTATGACAAGCTTGATTTTTTGTCTGGATACTGCTTCATCTAGCTTAGCCACTGCCTCATCTGGCTTATTTTGGCTTACTTCAACACCACCTATGGTAACGGCGCTATCCAGACTGGTAGTTTTTGTGGGTCGGCTAACAAATAAAGCGCTACCAAACACAAGGCAAAGAATAACCGACAAAACAATAGCTGTCGTTATTTTACTCGGTTTAAATTTTTTAAACCAACTGGAGCTTAATTTTAATTTTGACTTTTTTTGATATGAGGAGTTATTTTCCAAGACATCTGCCGACTTAACATTAGTAGAAGCATCTACTTCGTAGGTCGTTTCGTTTGCATTTTCTAGTGCTAGGACAGCGAGCTTCGATTGTGTAGACTTAGGTTTTTCAAATTTAGTAGCATGCTGAGCCTCAACCATCTCCTTGGCTGCCCTAAGTTCTTCGTTAGTTTCATTGAAAGAGTTGCCGCTGTTGGTTTCTTCGTCGGTAGTTATGGCTTCAGGAGTATCTGGTTTAATTAAATTTTCATCCACTTTTTTGTATCAATAAGTTAATGGTTTTATTTTACAACAAAAATGGTTAAAAACAATTTTTGTTAGCTGTATAATTCTAAGCACGTATATATGAGCCAAATCTGTCCAACAATACTTGCCACTAATACTAGCGACTACTCTAAGCAGTTAGAAAAAGTCAACTTTGCGCCACGCCTGCAAGTGGATGTCATGGATGGTATTTTTACGAACTCAAAAAGTTTGGAACTAGCGGATATACCAATCTTTCAGCCAGGCCAAGTCGATTTGCATGTTATGTTTCAGCGACCTTCCGATTTTTTCGATGAGTTTATAAGATTAAAACCTGCCATGGTTATCGTTCAAGCCGAAAGTGACTGCGATGTGCCATTTTTAGCCCATAAACTAAGGCAAAATAACATTAAGACTGGCCTGTGCCTACTACAAGACACCCAAGTTGAAGAAGTTGAATATTTATTTCCGCACATCCAGCATTTGCTCATTTTTAGTGGCAACTTGGGCCACTTTGGCGGAAAAGCCGACCTGTCTTTACTGACAAAAATTGAACAGGCAAAAAAGATGTCAAACTACTTAGAGTATGGTTGGGACGGAGGAGCCTCATTTGAAAATGTCCATAAGCTGGCGAGTGGCGGGGTTGATGTCATAAATGTTGGCGGAGCTATCCAAAATGCGCCCGATGCTCTAGAAACTTATAAGAGCCTCAAAAGTCTAATGGATACAAACTAAACAACGGCTTGTTAGTTTGTAAGCTGGTTATGCTAAAATTGAAATATAGTTAAAAATAGGAAAAACATGTCTAAAAATAAGTTGACTCTCCAGCAACTTGCCGAAAAAGCAACTCAAATACGAACTGACATAATATCGATGCTTGAAACTGCTGGTAGCGGGCATTCGGCTGGTCCGTTGGGCTTAGCTGACATTTTTACCGCTCTCTATTTCGATATTTTAAAACATGACCCTAAAAATCCTGACTGGAATGAGCGAGATATTCTACTGCTAAGCAATGGTCACTGTGCTCCGGTTTTGTATGCAACCATGGCTGAGGCTGGTTACTTCAATAAAAAAGAACTGGCTACACTTAGAAAATTTGGCACCAGGCTCCAGGGACACCCAGAAAGAACAAAATTACCAGGCCTAGAAAACACAAGTGGCCCGCTTGGTTGCGGGCTTAGTCAAGCTATAGGTATGGCTCTAGCTATGAGACTCAATAAACAACATCACCGTTGGATATATACGGTCATGGGTGACGGCGAACTTAATGAAGGCAATATTTGGGAAGCTGCCATGCTTGCACCGAAGTATAAATTGAACAACATAATCGGCATAATTGACCGGAATAATATTCAAATAGATGGTCCTACCGAGTCGGTCCTGCCACTAGAAGACTTAAAGGCCAAATGGGAGGCCTTTGGTTGGCATGTTATGGAAATAGACGGCAATAATATTGAAGCCGTTATAGATGCCTGTGCCATGGCTCGTTCGATAGTCGAAAAACCGATCATGATTATTGCTTACACTATTCCAGGAAAAGGTGTTGATTTTATGGAGTATGATTTTCACTGGCACGGGCTGCCACCCAACCACGAACAAGCGAAAAAAGCCTTAAAAGAACTTAGGACTTTGCAAGGAAAAATCAGGAGCGAACATGAGTAAAAAGCATAACAATCTCGCAATAGTGTTTATTTTTACATTAATTTCGGCAATAGCATTAACATTTTTATCGTATTTTTATAGCCGTACATCAGATGGATACTATTGCTCTAGAGATCCGGCTATAAATGCTGTCGCTGACTGTAGCTTAAAAGTAAATAACCATGGGTTGCCACTAGCATATTATATAGAACCAGTATTTGTAGATAATGCTGGCTTACAAATATTTCCACTTTTACTAAATATTTTAATTTGGATTTCATTTGTTGGATTATTGATTATCCTGGTTAGGAAGATAGTAAAATGAATTTGCATTTAAACGATTATTTAATTGATGTAGTCCCCAAAGTTGCAATTCGTAAAGGTTTCGGTGAGGGTCTAAAAAAGGCTGGTGAGCTTAATGAAAATATCGTTGCCTTGTCGGCCGACTTAACCGAGAGTACTCAAATACACTTTTTCAAAGAGGCTTTTCCAGACAGATTTTTTGAAGTAGGTATTGCCGAGCAGAACTTAGCTACTGTAGGCTCTGGTTTAGCGGCAATGGGGAAAATCCCCTTCATTAGTAGCTACGCGGCTTTTAGCCCAGGCAGGAACTGGGAGCAAATAAAAACGACCGCGGCATTGAACAATCTGCCGGTTAAAGTTGTTGGTGCTCACGCTGGTTTATATACCGGTCCCGATGGAGCTACTCATCAGATGCTCGAAGACATAGCTCTAATGCGAGTAATGCCTAATATGGTCGTCATAGCTCCAGGGGACGCAGTTGAAGCCGAAAAGGCGACAATGGCTATGGCAGAGGACCCAAGACCTAACTATATTAGGTTGTCTCGTGAGGCAACGCCAGTTTTTACTTCCGATAAAACTCCTTTCGAAATTGGAAAAGCCTATATTTTTGAACAGGGTCATGACATAACCATTATTTCTACTGGAACAATGACTTATCCAAGCTTGGTAGCGGCACATAATTTGTTTAAAGACGGCATAGACGTGGAAGTTATTCACTGTCCAACAATTAAACCACTCGACGCGGTCACCTTACTTCAAAGTATCAAAAAAACCGGTGCTGTCATTACGGTTGAAGAAGCCCAAAAAAATGGCGGGCTAGGCGGGGCCGTAGCTGAGCTACTGGCTGAAAACTTGCCTACTCCAATGCGCAGAATGGGAGTAGGTGACGAGTACGGACAAAGTGGAACTGCGAGTGAGCTTTTAGAACATTACGGGCTAACGACTAAGCACATCATGCTAGAAGTTCATTCTTTGCTATCTGCCGTCGGAAAAATGTAGTTTAGGTAATGTCAATTCAGCTCACCTACATAATGCTAGTAGTCGTTAGTACTTTTATGAGCTTGTGGACTCGAAAAATTTCATTAATCAATAAAAATGTATTCTTCACTACTGGCTTACTGAATTATTTAATTGTGGCAATTGTTGGCGTCTGGCTATCGTTGGCATATAACAACTTTAGTCTACCCACCCTACCGAGTGGAAATTTGCCACTTTACTTAGTAGGTGTCGGTTTTTTTATACCCCTGTCTTGGCTTGCGCAATATAAGTTAGTTTATTTAGTTGGTGCGGCAAATGGTGCAATAGCAACGACAATTAGTTATATTACATCGGCATTATTTGGATTTTTATTTTTGGCGGAGGGCCTAACTGTTACCTTTGGCATAGGCAGTATTTTGCTGGTTACGGCAACGTACATTTCGTTAACAATCCGCGCCGACCAAAAGCATAAAACTACCAATAAAAGTCGGAGTTTAAAGATATTTTTGGTGCTAGTTTCATCTTTAGCATTAGCTTTAGGTTTATTATTTGAGAAGCATTCAGTAGATGTAGCCGGTTACTGGAATTATTTGTTTTATGGTTGGACCATGCAACTACTTGGTGCAAGTGTTATTTGGCTAATTTTTGGCCGAAAAGAATTAAAACAAGTCAACAAGCGTAACGTCCTTTATGGACTCAGTCTTGGTTTGGTGGTCTCGTTGAGTGGAACGACTTTCGTATATGCCTTAAGTAAAGGTACGTTAAGTGCTACAGTTATGGTAACCAGCGCTAAGATAACCTTAACAGTTGTTCTAGCTGCTGTTTTTTTGAAAGAAAGAAACGAACTTACAAAACGGCTGGTAGCCCTGGCGCTAGCTATAGTTGGCTTGTCTTTCATACTTTGGTGACCTAGACAAAACTACTCATAGTAGTTATGCTTAAAAAATGGCAATATCAATTAAAGAAATAAAAAAATCGTGCTTAGAAGCGCGTGAGTCAATCAAGCGGGCAAGAGAAGGGCACTACGCAATTGGTGCTTTTAATATAGATAATCAAGAGACACTAATAGCAGTTTCAAAAGCCGCCACTAAAATGCACGCGCCAGTCATGGTAGAGGTCAGTGACGGTGAAGTAAAAGCAATGGGCATAGAAAACGTACGCGACATGGTGACTAACTATCGACAAGAATACGGTATCGAAATGTATATTAACTTAGACCATTCTCCTAGCGTCGAATCGGCTAAGGCTGCCATTGATGCAGGTTTTGAGTTTATTCACATAGACATCAGTCAGGCTAACCATAATGCTACAGATGAAGAAATAGTTAACTCAACTAAAGAAGTAGTCAACTATGCTAAATTCACAGGGGCAATTGTAGAAAGCGAGCCACATTATTTTGGCGGATCTTCCAATGTTCACAAAGAAGCATTCGACTACAAGGAAATTAAAAAAACTTTTAGTACTCCCCGTGGTGCCTCAAATTTTGTTCGAGACACCGGCATAGACACTTTTGCGGCGGCTGTTGGCAACCTTCATGGCAGTTATCCGGTACCAAAAATGCTAGACCTCGATTTACTGGCTCGAATTAGAAAAGCACTACCTAGCAGCGTTAATATTAGCTTACATGGTGGTAGCGGTACGCCGGGCCATTTTTTTGAAGAAGCGGTCCGAATTGGGGTTACAAAAATAAATGTCAATTCTGACATGCGTCGAGCCTTCCGTGACACCCTAGAAAAAGTTCTTAGAGAAAATCCGAACGAATATGCAGTAGTCAAGCTAATGCCCGAAGTTTATGAAGCAGTCCAGTTAGTAGTCGAGTCTAAGCTTAAAAGCTATAACTCAATCGGTAAAGCTCAATTCTAGCTTTTAGTTTTGATAGTAAATATCGTTATTCGGGGCAGGGTCGTATGCGCCGACGTAATATTCAATATCTTTTTTAGCGGCAAGTAGTAGGTCTATATATTCAATAGATTGAGATTTATTTATTTGCTCATGGTAAAAATTCGCTAAATCTTGTATATTGCTGTCATGTCTTTGAAGATTGTAGTAGGCTTTCGTTTGTGCGGCTTGTGGGCTGATTGAATTACGGAGCCAAAGAGCGTCTACAAAACCCCTGCTTAATAAAAAGCTGCCAATTTCTTTTTTTTCAATATCCCCAATTTCTCTAGGTATTCTCCCTGACTTTTCTTTTCTACAGCAATCCCTTCTCCGTAGAGCAAGGTTTCTTTCGTGGTAGTGGGGCGAAATATTTCTACGCAAAACTTTTCCATTTTATCTGGGTCGTAAGACATTGCAGCAAAAATTGTACCTAATCCGCTACCCATTTCTTGCTGAAGTTTTATATGGGTTGTGCCTATTTTGTAAATTTTTGTAAGCATCGTAGAAAAACCCATTAACCCAACTGTGTTATATTCTTGTTCTTGATTTTCAAAATTAACTATCCTTTTCTCTACAGCGTATTTATTGATATTAGCTCGTCTCCTTGGTAATAGTTCACTCATGGTTACAAATTTTAAAACTTTTGAGCTAAATATGAAACCATAAGTGTTATAATTTACATAACATGGAACAACAAAAAAATAGAAACGATATTAAAATATTAAGTGTAGGCGCAGCTGTTCAAGACGTCTATTTAAAAGGAGCATTATTTGAGCCCGTTTGCGAGCCCGACGGTGGTGTTTGCAACGAAACCTTCGAGCTTGGTAGCAAAAACGACCTAGAAGGCGTCACTTTTAGCACGGGTGGAGGAGC
>JAGORN010000023.1 GCA_018062805.1 Candidatus Saccharimonadota bacterium
TGTCTAAACCTGGCATTATTCGTGGTAATTTGATAGTCGCGATTGCCTCTTTTTTACTTGGCTCAGCGGGCGCAATTGACCTAGTGACTTTAATTGGTGTCAGCATTGGGACATCTTTAGTAATTGCAAGCGCCTGCATTTTTAATAATTATTATGACCGTGGTATTGATGCCCTAATGACTAGAACGGCAAAAAGAGCTCTAGTAACTGGTGCTATTAAAAACAATGAAGCACTTATGGTTGGCTCAATGGTTGGTTTAGTTGGTTTTTTGGCTCTAGCTTTAACCGCCAATTGGTTGACAGTTGCTGTTGGCATTGTTGGCTGGGTTAGTTACGTCGTTATTTACACCTACTTTAAAAAAAGGACTAGCTATGGAACATTAATTGGTTCTATTTCTGGCGCTACTCCTCCGCTAGCTGGTTATGTAGCTGCTACGAACTCGCTAGACCTTACTGGCTTGCTATTATTTCTTATTTTGGTAGCATGGCAAATGCCTCATTTTTATGCCATAGCTATTTATCGAAAAAAGGATTATTTGGCTGCTCGCGTACCGGTAAGTAGTATTGTTCACGGTAACTCTTGGGTGGCTAGAGAAATGTTATTTTACGTCGCAATGTTCATGCTATTGGTTATATGGCTGATGTTTGAGCAGAGTTTTGGCTGGCTTTATGTAGCAATCATGCTACCAATAAGTCTATATTGGCTAGTGCTCAGTTTTAAAGGACTTGGTAGAAACAGTACAGTTTCTTGGGCTAAAAAATCATTTTTCGTTTCGCTTGCTAGTTTATTGTTGTTTTCTTTAACTATTTCTGTGGAAAGCTTCTTAATTTAATAAATAATGATATATAATACTGTTTATGCTTATTTTCCATATAATTGTTTCAACTGTTAGTTTATTGATTGCTTCACTGTTACTTATTAAACCAGCCTACTCGAAATTGTATGCTTCTTATAGCTTAATTTTAGCGACTATCTTTTCTGGAACCTATTTAGTGGCAACTGGCTCAGTGAATATTTTGCATTTGTGTTTAGTCGGCTTAGTATACACTGCTGTGGTTAGTTATTTTACTGTTGTTGCTCAGCAGAAGTTAGTAGCCCAAGAAATAGACGATTAGTTAAGTTTATAAAGCTTGTGTTTATTTGCTACAATATAGTTAATAATGCAAGAAAAAATTAAAATAAAAATACCACTTCTTAAGACTTTGAAGTCGTATCCGACTAAATGGTTAAGAAGAGATGTCATTGCTGGGGTTACCGTTGCTTCGGTTGCCGTTCCACAAGCTATGGCTTATGCTCAACTGGCAGGAGTACCCATTGCTATGGGTCTTTATGCCGCGCTCGTTGGTATGATTGTTTTTGCCTTTTTCAGCACTACGCGTTTTGTTAATGTTGGTCCAGATGCGGCTATGGCTGCCCTGGCTGGAGCAACTGTTATTCCGCTTGCTGGAGGCGACATTGAGCGAGCAGCCGCTTTAGTAGTAATTTTATCTATTTTTATTGGTATTATCTGTATTATTGCAGTCTATTCGCGTTTAGGTTTTATAGCCGAGTTTTTGTCTAGGCCCATACTGCTAGGGTATATGGCTGGACTTGCCCTGGCGGTTATTGCCTCTCAGGCGCCAAAAATTTTTGGTTTGCCCGCTCCACTCCAAACGAACTTTTTCGGCTCTTTAAACTACATCTTAACTAATATTGCTAACTTTAACTGGGAAGTAATTGCTTTTAGTAGTTCTATTCTTGCACTAGGAATATTATTGCCGATGCGCTTTAAAAGATTGCCTGTGGCGTTAATCATTTTAGTTGGTTCAACTCTTATTTCAATGGCTATTGGCTTTATATATAATGGCATACCGGTGCTCGGCAACGTTCCTACTGGTCTACCTTTCCCCCACCTACCTGCCATTAAGCCACTAGACTTGCAGAATCTAGTAGTACCGGCTTTAGCTATATCGGTTATTGGCTATGCCAACACAATCGCCATAGCACGGTCTTTTGCAGCTAGAAAAAACGATGAAGTATCTGCTAATCAGGAGTTTATTGGTTTAGGCGCGTCTAATATAGCATCTGGGCTTTTCGGTGGTATTCCAGTTTCGGCCAGTGCTTCTAGGTCGGCTGTTAATTTTGACAGCAATGCTAAAACCCAGGTTTCTCAAATTTTCGGAGCCGCTGCTATAGCTATGTCACTACTATTTTTAGCGCCCTTTTTAAAATACTTACCAGTCAGCGCTCTGGCAATCATCATAATTTTAGCTGCTGCTAAATTGTTCGACTACAAAGAGCTGAAGTCTATTTGGAAAGCCTGGCACAGCGAAGCTATTCTAGCTATTATCACTGTTCTAGGGGTAACTTTCTTGGGAATTTTTCAAGGGCTGCTACTTGCGGTTTTGCTAGCAATAATAAACTTGGTTCGTCGTACCGCTTTTCCTCAGGACGCTATTTTAGAAATAGCTAGCAATGGTAGCTTTAGAGATCGGTCTAGGCCACCAAAAACTCAGCCAATAGAAGGACTTTTAATTTATCGTTTCGATGCTCCTTTGTTTTTTGGTAATGCCAGTTATTTTCGCGAAAGAGTTTTGAATTTGATCAACGACAATGACAGTAACGTTAAATGGTTTTTATGGGACGCTGAAACAATAACCTCAATAGATTCTACGGCTGCTAAAATGCTCGAAGGTTTAATTGCCGACCTGAAGGCAAGAAATGTCACATTAGCTGTAGCTCGCATGAAAGGCACTGTTCGAACTACAATAAGTCATACCAGCCGGTTAGCTGGTTATTTGTACCGTTCGCCTCATTTTACTTCACTCGGCGAGGCAGTTGAGGCTTACCACGACAAGTACCCGCTTACAACCAAAAACCAACCGAGTCCAGTTAAAAAATCAATTTCAAAAAAATAAGATATAATGCAGTGTAGTGTACAGATATCGAAAATCAACCAAAAAATACAAAAATACGGCCAAGAAAGCTGGTTGTCCTTTTTGCCAGCCTAGCTTGAAAGACAGACATATTGTCGAGGAAGCTAAGCACTGTTTCGTTACTAAAAATGATTTTCCTTATGATGTTTGGGAAATGCAGGAGGTAAGCGAGCACTTAATGATAGTGCCTAAAAACACGTGGCTTCACTAGCGGAACTTAATTCTGATGAAAAACTAGAAATAATCAATTTAGTTGCCAAGTACGAATCTTTGGACTTCAACATATACAGTCGTTCTGTTCATAACAAGGTTAGGACCGTTCCGCTGCATCAGCATACCCACCTAATTAAGAAAAATAGTAAACAGGCTAACCTTATAATTTCTTCAAGAAAACCTTATTTTCTAATAAAAATTTAAAGACGCTTATGTTATATTAGTTAGTATTACTATAAAGGAGATTTTAAATTATGCTAGCTAAAATTATAAGTGAAGCCTCAGGTGCAGTTGTTGCAGCAGTTAATGGCGTAGATGATATTTTAGGAGCTGTTACTGGTACGGCTAAAAATCAAGTGGTTAATTTACTGCAAGGTGTCGGAGAAGTAGGCTCAACAACCGTAGATACAGTTGCTTCAGTAGCTAGTGGTGTCGTGCAAGGAGCAGGATCTTTAGGAGGCTCTGTAGTAGAAACTTCGGCTAACACGTTGAGTGGAGTTGTTAGTGGCGTGTCTCAAGTTGGTGGAGATGTAATCGAAGCCGTTACGGGTGGAGTTAAAGGCGTTGTGAGTGGCGTTGCTGAAACCGGTGGAGATATTGGACAAGCAGCCGTCGGAGCTGTTTCAGGAGCTGTTAAAGCCGCTGGATCAGTTGGAGCTGACACTGGCGAAGCAACAAAAGCAGCCGTCGGTAGTGCACTAGATGCTGCTGGTGAAGTTGGTGGTAACGCTGGAGAAAAAGTTCGCGAAGCTTTGCTTAATACTGCTGCTCTACCGAGAGATGTTATTGAGTCAGCCATTAAGGGTCACGACCAAAAATAGTTGACAGCTAAATAATTTAAACTAAAAACCTACCATTTAATTTGGTAGGTTTTTGTCATAATTATAGCTTAAGTGCTAGTTTATTTTGGTGACTATTAAGCGTATTATAAACATAAGTATTAAAAGCATTTTGGGAGTTATATATCAAGCAACATTTATTATTAACCAGTGGGTGTAACTAAGTGGCTAAGGAACATCTTACATTAACAATTATTGCTAGCCAGAGCTCTAGAGAGTATGCCCTTTTTAGGGGTAAGACAAAGAGGGCCACCCTAATTTTAACTGATAACTACGGTGAATTTAATTGCATGCTAAAAAATAAAGAAGGCCATGAGGATAGATTAAAAACTAGCATTGCCAGCTTTAAAAATGTACCAAAAAATATAATGAATCTCTTTTATGAGCAAAAAATTGTAAAGGAATCTAGTCAGGTAGGTAAAATTGGCTTAAAAGTTGTTGTGCCTAATAATAATTTTTTACACGACCAACTTATTACTGAAAATTATCTAAATGAGCTAAAGAATCTGCAACATAAATTTAAATGGCTTAAAGATGTTATAAGCGAAATAGAGAATTTATGGCAAGCATTCCCCTTTGTGCCACTAATTGCCACAAGCGATAGCTCGTTTAATTCTTGTAAGCCCGAGCAAGCCTGGAATTATGGCATAGATATAAGCTTGTCAGATAAATTAGGTATTAAACGCTTCGGTTACCAAGGTTTAGCTTGTGAATCTGTAGTAAGCCAACTTTACTACGATTTACCGCAAAAACTTATAGTTTGCTACTTAGATGAACAGCATTCAACTATTACTGCTTTAAATTCTGGTTGTGCAGTAGATAGCACTTCGGGATACTGGCCTAATGAAGCCATATTTGCTGGTAGTAGCTCAGATAGCGTGCCTTACGAGGCTGTTGAGTCAATGCGCCAAGACATGGGTCTTACCTACGACCAAATGGTTGAGCACCTTAATAAGTATTCGGGTTTATTTGGGTTAAGCGGAGAATCTCCTAGTATTAACCACTTGTTGCAGCAAGCCGAAAATGAAGCTAATAACTTAGCTCGTCTGGCAGTAAAGACCTACATTTATAATATTCAAAAAGGTATTGGCCAAATGGTGGCTGCTTGTGGCGGAGCAGACGCTTTGGTATTTACTGGCTCAGTTGGTGAGAATTCAGATCATATTAGAACTAAAATTGTTAACGGACTAGATTATTTTGGTTTTGCTATAGATAAACGAAAGAACTCAAAGTGCAAAAACCCAGAAGCTCCAACCAAAATTAATTTGCGAACCCGGGTCAACCAAATATACGTTGTTTCAGCCGATGAACACCAAGTTCTAGCTACTCATACTATAAAATACTAATTCTTTTATCTAGATTCAACAAAAGTGAAGGCTAGGCCGGTTTTACCAGCTCGACCTGTTCGGCCAATTCGGTGGATGTAGTCAGAATAGGTTTGCGGGGTCGAATAGTTTATTACCATAGTTACATCGGAAACATCAATACCTCTAGCAGCAACATCTGTAGCTACTAAAATACTAACGTCATTATTAATGAAGCTTTTTAGAGCTCGCTGTCTTTGGCCTTGCGACTTAGCACCGTGAATTGAGTCGGTTTTAAAACCACGGCTTTTGAGTTCTATGTGTAGTTTTTCGACTCCCCGTTGGGTATCTTCAAAAATTATAGCTTTTGTGGCTATATCTTTTATTAATAAGTCGTGCAAAATATCCACTTTATTGTCAATTGCTGCGTAAGGGATTATGTCTTGTTCGACATTTTCACTGGTCTCGCCTGTTTTCACTCTAATTTCAACTGGTGATTTAGAGAACTCGCTTATTAGCTGGCGAACACTAACATCTAGAGTAGCAGAAAAGAAGAAAGATTGTCTTGTTGGGTTAGCTAATTTAAGTATTTGCCTCATGTCGTGGACAAAGCCCATGTCAAGCATACGGTCGACTTCGTCAAGCGCAATTAAGTTAACTGAGCTAATGTCTAGCGAGCCTCTTTCGAGGTGATCTTTAATCCGTCCTGGTGTCCCAATAATAATATCCGGATTATTTCTAAGGTCATCTAGTTGCGGTCTCATTGGCGCTCCACCAATTAAAACTGCTCCGAGTAAGCCACTGCCCTTTCCTAAGCTTTTAAGCTCGTTTTCAATTTGTTGAGCTAACTCGCGAGTTGGAGCCATAATTAGAGCTCTGTGGCCTCGTTCGGCAATTAGTTTATTTAAAATTGGCAGGCCGAAAGCTGCAGTTTTACCTGTTCCAGTGTCGGCAATGCCTACAATGTCTTTACCTTCAAGAGCTGGTGCAATTGCATCGTCTTGAATAGCTGATGGAGAAAGATAGCCATCGTTTTCTAAATTATTTTTAAGTAGATCGTTAAGCTCAAAGTCACTAAAACTTCTTGTTGGTATATATTCTGTCGCTTCAATAGACTTTGCTCGTTTAACAAACTTAGATGGATGAATATATTGTTTAGCTGGGCCTTTCTTTCTACCTCTTGAGTAAGTAGCAGTACCAGACCGTCTTGAATTGTTGCGTGGACCGCTTGAACGCCGTCCGCGAGTATTTTGATAATATCCCATAAAAAAAGAACCCTTCCTAGAGTTATATAAGTTAATTAGTTGGCTAACAACGAACTGTTTTTAGCGAACATTAACTTCATTTAACGCTACGGGTTCATTACTAACTAAACAAGTTTAGCATACTATAGTGAAAAATGCAACACTTAGTTTTAAATATGGGTTTATTTTAAGATGGCTTTAATGCGCCGAATACCTGCACTCGAAGCTTCTTCTTTAGTAATTTTAAATTTTTTACCACCATCTGCCAAGGCTCCGGTATGGTCAACATGTGGACCACCGCATATTTCACGACTATAGTTTTCGCCATCTGGGTCACCAACTGTATATACTTTTACTATTTCCCCGTACTTATCACCGAAAGCACCCATAACACCTTCACTTAAAGCTTTTTTAGTATTTTCTTCGCGGTAGCTCATTGGCCAATCTTTTTTTATTTGCTCATTGACTATATCTTCGATTTGCTTTATCTGTTCAGGGTTAACTTTTTCCGGGTGGCTAAAGTCAAACCTTAGCCTTTCTGCTGTAATATTACTGCCTCGCTGTATTACATGTTCTCCAAGAACTAAACGAAGTGCTCGGTACATAAGGTGGGTAGCGGTATGATACTTAGTGGTTATTTCGCTATGGTCAGCCAGCCCTCCCTTAAACTCACCTTTTGTGGCTGTTCGGCTACGATTTCGTTGGTCTTCCATTAACTTATCGAATTTTTGATTGATTTCGGGCTCAATGGATACTCCTTGCCTGAATGCTTCTTCTAGGCTTAACTCTGTAGGAAAACCGTAGGTGTCGTAAAGCTTGAACAAGTGCTCGGCTGTAAGTTGACTGTTTGATGTCATTTTAGCGAATTCGCGGACACCTTGCCGTAGTGTTTGTCGGAATATTTTTTCTTCCCGTTCGAGTGCACTCTGAATATTTGTTTTATTTTCGAGTACCTCAGGGTAGTCTTGTTCGTAAAGCTCAATTATCACTGGAGCAACTTTTTCTAGCAAGTTTTGCTCAACGCCAAGTTCGAACGCAAACCTAATGGCTCTTCTAAGTAAACGACGCATCACATAACCCTGGGCTTTGTTGCTTGGAGTTACTCCGTCTACTGCTAAAAATGCAGCGGCACGAAGGTGGTCAGCAATTACTCGCATACTTTCAGTGTGACTATTGTAGTTCTTGCCACTTAGCTCCTCGAGTTTTTCAATTATTGGCCACAGCAAACTAATTTTAAAAACATCGGGGCTGTTTAGCTGAGCTGCTGCTATTCTCTCTAAACCTCCGCCAAAATCTACATTTTGTTTAGGTAATTTTTCAAAACCAGTTGCCGTTTTTACATACTCCATAAAAACAGAGTTACCAATTTCCATAAACCTACCGCAGTCACAATTTGGGTGGCAGTGTTCGCCCCATTTTTTGTCGTGTTCTATAAAGTCGAATTCATAGAATACTTCGCTGTCTGGGCCACCAGGTTCGCCAACTGGCATATCATTAATTTTTCCAGCACGGCACCACCAGTTTTTGGAAGAGTCATAATAAAATATTCGCCCACTTTGCATGCCTTTGTGGGCACCGTCTGCTTCACTGCCTATCTCGACCGTTTTAGCATCTACTGCTTTGCTTTTAAATAGCCCAGACCATATTTCGGCGCTCTGGGTGTCTTTTGGTATACCGTTTTCTTGGTCACCAATAAAACAAGTTACATAAAGTTTAGTTGCGTCTAGTCCGACAACTTCTGTTAAAAATTCGAAAAACCAAGACAGTTGTTCTTGCTTGAAGTAATCGCCCAGACTCCAGTTTCCTAACATTTCAAAAAAAGTGGTGTGTCTATTGTCGCCGACTTCGTCAATGTCTTGAGCACGTAGGCAAGTTTGGCTGTCTACTAATCTGGTTCCAGCCGGATGTTTTTCGCCCAGTAAATATGGCACTAAGGGTTGCATGCCACTACCTGTAAACAAAGTGCTAGGGTCATTGTCAGGTACGAGCTTAGCCCGTGGTATTATTTTGTGGCCGTTTTTTTGGCAAAAGTCAAAATAAGCTTTTCGAATTTCTTGAGTTGTCATATCTTTTATATTTTACATACATTTAACTTTTGCGTCCAACCAAGTTTGAAGTATTTATCTATAAAAACTTTTACTGGTATACTTTTAAAGTTGTGAGAGAACAAATAGAGCAAATATTAACCAAGTACGGCGAAACTATTCAATTTAACACCGACATTTCCCCAGAGGATGCTATGCAAACAGCCGTAGATGCTTTGATGCGTATTATCCAAGATTCCAAATAGACCCTTAACTCAAAAATTAGTAGCAATAACTTCACTAAATATTTAAAAACCTAAAAATGTTAGGTTAAGCTATTGTATAGTCAAATTTATTGCTCTGGCGACCTACAGGCAACCGAGCCAATCAGCTTTTTTTTAATGCCCGGACAGTTTCTCTGGAGTTTCTCTAATACTTCGGTATGTTCGGAAAAATCTTTTTGAAGTCTTGCTTTATTTTCTTGAAAAAGAAGTTCGTGGTCTTGTAACTCTTTCAATAAAGTATGCGCATCATTTAAAATAGATTTTAATTCATTTTGGTAGTTCATAATTAGGTTTGTATTTTTGTCGGCTTCTTCTAAAACCTCTTTAATTGCCAATATACAGTCGTTCAAAGTTATATATTCACCACCGTGGCCTTTTTCATATAAATTTATTAGTGGAGTACTGAGCTTGACAGCCTGAGTCGCTTTTTTCTGGTCACCCGGGATGGTATTGCTAGCTGTTACTAAGTGCGCAATTTCATTTGCTCGATTTAGTAATTCTAGGCTGGCATCATGCTCATAAAGTACTAGGCTGATATTTGCTTGTCTTTCTTGCTCGTCCAGCTCGGTAACAGTCTCTGCCATTTCTTTGGCAGTTGGGCAATTTTCACAGCCTGGCTTAAGTAGTTCCTTTTCATTCATAAATATACATTACAATAAAAACGTATATTTAGCAAGTTTGCGATACTTCTTTCGTCAAATTCGTTTTACGGCTCTTATTAAAGAATAGGTTAATTTGAAATAGCAGTCTTATCAATCCAGTAAAGGTAGCTAAGAATCTACCTAGCTTAAAACCGGTCACCGAAGCGTCGTTTATGTAAGAAAATAAAGGTTACCCAAAAATGGCCCAATAATGCCTACAACTATATTTAGTAAAATACCCATACTGCTGTCATTGCCTATTGCTATACTTGCTAGCCAACCCGCCAGACCGCCTAAAATTATCCAAACTAAAATTTCCATAACTCCTTCCTCTTTTTTATTTAGTAATAAAATAATAAGAAAGTGTCTTTATAAAAATATAAGATTTTT
>JAGORN010000004.1 GCA_018062805.1 Candidatus Saccharimonadota bacterium
TCCTATATTTTGATGGATAGTGATTTTTAACAGTGAAACGAATGCCTTTATGTGAATATTCTCTAATATCACTAAAAGGACGCTGAAGATCCTCTTCCTTTTTGTTGTCAAGATCGACAGAGCGTAAGAAAGCCTCTGGATTACCTGACGGGTAACCTTTTCTCATAGTATGCATAGCTTCTTTTCATTACTATACTACTATTTTGTAAAAAATCAACCTAACATAAACTGGCTGATTTTTTGTTTAAAGTCGTAAAAATCAACAAAAACTATTGCTTGCATACCACACGCTTCGGCTGCCTGACAATTAGCCACTAAATCATCAACCATAAGACAGTCGCTAGGCGAAACCTGTAATTTTTTAGCCATTTCTGTAAAAGCAGCCTCGGCTGGTTTTACTAACTTCGTTTCAAAAGAAGGCATAACCTCGTCAAACAAGTCTTTAGCGACTACGGGCTGAACAAATTCTTTGTAAGCTTCCTCGTTAACATTGGTAAGTAAACCAATTTTATAGTTACGTTTTTTAAGCTCGTATATGTAATCGATTAACTTGTCGGAGACAGCAAAACGAGCGCTCGCATCATGATAAATTTTCAAAAAATCATCGTATGGCAAACTGGCTAGCTCGGCATAGGTATGCAAAAATTCTTCTTGAGTAATAAAACCGTTATCTAGCGCCTTGTGTAGGTCTGAAATCTTATTCCTAACGTCGTTCGAATTAGCGTCAATTTTCTCGGCAATTAACTGGTAGGTCGATATTCCGATAACACCGAAGAAATCAAAAATAACAGCCTTAATCATTTCGTTGCCTCTATTGCCTCAAAAGTTGCTGTCATATCTTTCACTACGCTCAAATAATAGTTTATGGGGTGAGGAGCCAAATGTTTATCTCTAACCTTAATCATATGTTTAAATCTTGAAAAATCAATCAAACGAAATCCACTCACTTCAATATTATCGGCACTTATTTTTTTAATTTGGCTTTCACTCATAGTAACAATATAAACATACGCTTGTTGGTTATGAACAAATAGCTCATTGTTGTACACGCCTTTTTCAGTGAATATATATTTCTTTGGTTTTGGTGCCAGATAGGGATTTATATTGATGCCACCCTCTTCCCAGGCCTCGCGAACAATTGCCTGTCTCGAGTTCTCACCCTCGTCTATGTGACCTGCAAAAGATATATCGTACATGTTAGTGAAGCATAGCTCTTTAGAGCCTCTTTTCTGTAGAAGAACTTTCCTTACATCACTACAAACGACCCAGCAGTGCGCATTTAAACACTCATAATTACCTGAATTATGAGCAACTGCAATAAAAACGCCTTTTTTAAGCCTTCTATGGTTAGCATTAGCTACAGCAATATTTGTCATTTTTGTTTGATATTTTTGTTTTTAACTGACAGTTCCCATTATTTACCTTTATGCTCTAGAATGCAAGAGTCAGGCATCTGTTTATAGATAAGCAACCATTTCTCAGCTATAATAATTGAAGATGAAAAAAACAGACCCATATTACAAAACCAACCGTGCATCAAAATTTATATATGGAATTATTTTAATGTTCGCTTTCCTTATTTCTCAAAGCCACGAACAAAATACTTCTGTCATGCTTCTTGCCTTTTTGGCTTTAGTTGCATCTTTTAGCTTCGCCTTTGCTGAAATATATTCTGAAATGCTGGGAAGCTACATAAAAAATAGAGGAAGGGCTAAAAAAACCGAACGACAAGAAATCGTAAATGACAGTTTAGCCATGATGTCAACTGGTGTTATAGTCTCAACTATTTTCATACTAAGCTGGCTTGAACTTTACACTCAAAGAACCGCCTTTAAACTTAGCTACGCAGTCTTACTAGGACTTTTGTTTTTATTTAGTTTCTGGGCCTATAGACTAGTTGGTTTTTCGGTCTTAAAAGCTATAGTTATTGCATCTTTTTCAGTAGCACTGGGTATATTTGTAGTTTTGCTAAAATATAACTTCGGCCACTAGAAATTTACTTTCCGGTGCTCCCATAACCTTTTTTATTTCTGGTTGTTCTGGAGAGTTTTTTTAGTTCAGTTATTTTGGGTTGTTCGATCTTCAGAACTACTAGTTGAGCGATCCGCTCTCCGTTATTAATAACAAAATTTTCTCTGCCCAGGTTAATCAATATTATTCCAATTTCACCTCTATAATCGGCATCTATGGTGCCAACTCCATTAACTAAAGAAATACCGTGATTGGCCGCCAAACCACTCCTAGCTCTAACCTGCACTTCGTGCCCTGCTGGTACCTCAACTGCCAATCCGGTAGGCACAACTGCTCGTTCAAACTGCTTTAAAACCAAGGGTTTATCAAGACAGGCAGCAATATCCATACCAGCACTCATCTCAGTTTGATAGCTAGGTATTTGAGCACTATCAGACATTTTCTTAAATATTATCTTCACTTATATTAGTCTTACATAACTAAAGCTAGCGGGTCAACTTAAAGCCGAACTCTAGAAGTCAACTGATTGTAGTCTGGTATTTGCAACCTAAACAACTGCTGAACTTGTGCTGAGCTTCCTGCGAACGAGCCATTTTTAGGGTTACAAGAAGAATTCCAGTTATCCATTTTTGTACTATCTCCAGTTAATATCTGATAGCTATAACGCACGCCGGCCGTACAGTAAGTTTCATAACTGATGCCACTTGGAATAGGCTGAGCATTAGTAAAACCGTTGCCCTGTAATGCACCAAGAAATGCATCGAAACTAGTTTGATTATTAGCATAACTCTGAGTCGATGAAGGAGGAGTGTCATAGCCATTGTAGATATCTATAGTTCTACTAGAGTTAGTGATAGTAATTACTACCCGAAAATGATTTTCAGGAGCAGTAACGCGACCATTTTGCACAAGTCGCATACTACCAGTTTCTCGGTAATCTTGTAAGTTTAATGGTTTGTTCTGTTCACTACCCGAGTTTCCGTTATTAGATTGGTTACTTGGTCTAGTAAAAATTAAGACAATCACAGCTAGCAGCAGCATCACACCAAGAGCAACTAGTACCCACCGAATAACTTTCAAAAAACCTTCATTCATCTTAAATATTATACAATTTTTTGTATATTTTTCAACTAGTTATATAGGTTTCTTAAAAATTGGCTCGGCCGGAACATTTTTTTATCATTTAAGTTGTCCAATTTAGTTGCTCCTGGTCGCTCATAGTTTAGTTCCTGAGCCAGTGTAGTAACATAGTTTTGCCATAATAATCCATCGTCATCTCCGTAAGGTCGACCATTTCTCAGGTAGCCATTTTTAATAAAAAACTCGTTAGATAAACTGCTAGCCATCAGGGCTCGACCATAGGAACGCTCATAACCCAAATTCCTAATAATATCGTGAATTGCCCCCAAAATAAGCGAACCAATTTTCTGGCCACGCATATTAGGAGAGCCAATTAAAATACTAATAGATGGAGAAGCCACCCGGTCATATTGTTTTAGCCATATTTCTATTTGACCAATTATTTGCCCTTGATATTCAATCATTTTAATAACAGCTGACTTACTTTTAAGCATAGCCCGTAAGCGCTTCGTTTCTTCTTTTATTGACGGATTAAAGTCTTCTTCAACCAAGCAACCCATGAAACGTAGTGTCTGCCTACCAATATCACCCTCTAACCAACCAACCGTCACCCTAGAATCTTTCTTGGGCCGGGGGTTTACTAAGCGAAGGTCTTTATTTATGACTATGTCGTTGACAATCATTCTGTTAACTTAGAATACGCTACAAAAAATCATATTTTAATATACTTTATTACTGGGAAACTAAATTAACAGATGACTTTTTTATTTTATACTCGTATTTAAAGTCTAGTACTAAGAGTTTTTTATCAATTAAAGTTTCTGTTTCTATAAAAAATTGGCCTAATTTCGCGTGAAAGGTCGTCCTTATTTTTTGGCCTAAAATATTCCTTCTCCTCTACTGTTTTTTCCGTATCTATCATTATGTCAACAATTAGCTCGTTCAGCGGATCATGCTCATTGTGCTCAGCAAGGTAATCAGGCAGGAAGTTTGCTAGTAGCATTAGTCTATCTGCTTCTAAAAAATTAATACCAAACCAATATTTATCTCTCTTATCGCCTATTTTTCTTTCACTTTTTTGTTCAGCTTCTTCAATTGCTGCAACTTTTCTGATCAACAGTTCATCGCTTAGCTCGAGCATATTAAGACAGTTTAGTCTTTTTTTATCTCGCCAAACATCTCTTCGTTGCTTAGCACAAGTAATTGTTCTAAAAATATTGAAGTCCATATTTGGTATTATAAACATTTTTTTGCTTTTTTGTCTATATTTCTTTTAGATAATTTAAAGTTGCAAAACCGTTTATAATAAATCGTGTGAAGCGCTTTTTCATAGAACTCATTTCTCTAAGCACTCCAAGGGGCCGATTGTCTTTTTGGGCTTTGGCGACAGTCATTATTTATATGCTTCCTTATAAGCTCATTGGCAATTTATCTTTATGGCAAAAAATTGGCATCGAAAATGCCCCGTCTATTGGATTAACCAGAGCTTACTGGCTTTTTATTAGAGGTGATTTTGCCGCTGCTTGGTCAAGAAATAAACTAATCTATTTAGTAGTGGTGGTTGGTGGAATAGTTTTAGTTATCGACTTATATAAACTATACAAATCGACCTATAAACAAAAAAACTAAAATTACAGATAGACTTTTATGTTCGTTAGGGGTTAAACTAATTGTATTAATGTAAAGGAATAAATATGGCCAACCAAACCAAAGTCGAAAACAATAATGTACAGCAACCAGAGCAAAAAGAATTTTTAGTCGCCCTGCTACTCTCAATTTTTCTAGGCCAACTAGGAATTGACCGTTTTTATATGGGCTACATTGGTACAGGAATTCTCAAGCTCATCACACTGGGTGGTTGTGGAATATGGTGGTTAATAGACATAATACTAATTGCCACAAAAAAATTAAACGACGCTAACGGCTTACCACTTAAAGGTAACTAAGTACTTTTAGCAAAGTTGAAAAATTATATCTATAAAAGTTTTTGTAGTTCGCTGGCAATTACAAAAATACTGAAGCTTCCGTAAAAAATAAATGCTAAAATCATAGCCGCAGTTCTGAACTTATTTGGACCAATTGCTTTTGGTAAATCTTTCTTATTTAGAACAAGGGTCATGCCAGTATGAACAAATAATGCAAAGGCATTAAGTACGGCCGCAATTGTCAATAACTGCAGAGGCTGCTTGAAGCCAAGGCTTAAAATTATAATACCTGCTAATATTTGAAGCCATAAAACCAGGTAGTATATTTTGGGAATATAACGAGCATGTATTTTTTTAGGTTTAGTTAAAACAATGTTTTCAGAAATTATTCTACTGGTTGCATCGAATACAGTTAGTTGCGTTCCAAAAAGAGTCATGCCAGTCACAATTAAAAAGAACGTGCCAGCAACAGGAACTAGGGTTTGACCAATGGCAGTAGCCTCGACTAGCACAAAGTCGATGGTTGCACTTGGGCTACCAGATAAATAAACAGTGGTGTAGGCCAGTAAGCTAAGTAGCACTATAGTTATTGATCCCGTCAACCAAAATACTAAAAAATGCTCGGTGTTGATACGGCGCCACCAAGTGTTAAAGTCATTAATGCTTTGTTTATTTACTGCAAATCTGGCTCCCTCTAAACTAACCTTCTCTTTTTTACCAGTGAATAAACTTGTTATTCTGCCGGCATATTTACCCATGCCGTAACCTTTCTCTTTTACGTAAAAAGATTGGGCTAAATTCAAGTTACCACCAGCACCAGCGTATGCTAAAGCACCTAAGAAAGCGGCTAGCGAGATGCCGGCGGGCAAAAACCAAAAGCCGTCACCATTTCCAACAATACCTTGAGCTACAGCCGTCCAATCAGCTTTATTTGTTAGCAATAAACTAAAAACAAAAATTGTTGGCACGCCAATAATTATTAATATTTTTTGCAGTCCTTCAACAGTCTTATACAACACGGGCCCAAAAGATAAAATACAGCCCATAAAAATTAATAAAATAATAGCAAATAAGTTAGTGTTATTTATACCAATAACACTACCTAGAAGCACCGCAGAACTGGCGGCAATTCCAGGCCACATCCATGGAATAAAGGTAGATAAAATAAACCAAACTGGCGCCCACTTAAATAATCTTTTATAGCCAACAAAAATACTTTCACCACGAGCTAGAGCATAGCGCTCAATTTCCATATTAATAAAAAATTGAAAAGTTATTCCTATGACTGCACCCCAAATAATGCCCATACCATAATTAGAAGCAAGGTACGGCCACATAATAACTTCCCCGCTGCCAAGGCCTAGGCCCAAAATTATGAAACTTGGACCAATAATTTTTCGCAAAGCCGGCGCTTTCGGTAATTTTTTTATTGGTAAATTATTTGATTTTTTCAGCATCTTTAAAACTAGTATAAAGCTAATGTTAAATAGTCCAAAGTATTTCAAGTAAATATAAACGCATGTATGTGTAACTTTACAAAATAGACCTTAACTTTACATATGTGTCATAATTAAGTAGTGAAAAAGCTCCTGCTTATTGGGCTGGCAGCAATCATATTTCTTTTTTCAGCATCTCTCTTTAGCTTAAAGACATCAGCTCAAACCAACCAAAATCAAACAGCAATGTTGTTCTTTTACGGACAAGGCTGTTCGCACTGCGCAAAAGTTGAAACTTATTTTCAAGAAATAGATGCTTACAATAGATACCCTCTTGTGTCTAAAGAAGTTTATTTCAACCGCGAAAACGCAGCTGAGTTTAATCGGCTCATGGACCGAGCTGGAAAACCTGCCAATGAAAGAGGTGTCCCGACACTTATTGCTGGAGACAAAATCATCACAGGAGACCAACCAATTATCAGTCAGTTTACAACTATAGCTCAAAATTTTTCACAAAGCTCATCTTCTACTACAGAGCCCAACAAAGATAAAAAAAATAAATCAAGCGATCGTTCTAGCATATCATTATGGGTAATTATTAGTGCTAGCTTAGTAGACGCCGTTAATCCTTGCGCTTTTGCCGTATTACTTATTTTACTGACTACCGTACTTGCTCGAAAAGGTAATCGTACAAAAGTTATTGCCAGCGGCCTTGCATTTAGTCTTGCTATATTTATTTCTTACGCACTAATGGGCATCGGACTATACACTGCACTCGCCAGCGCTAATACCACCAATTTGCTTACAACTATTGTTGGGGTTTTGGCCATTATACTTGGATTATTTAATTTAAAAGATTGGCTTTGGTATGGAAAAACTGCACCCATGGAGGTGCCAATGAGTTGGCGACCAAAAATGGCCTCAATAATTGAAAAAGTAACTAGTCCAGCCGGTGCTATTACTGCCGGTTTATTAGTATCATTATTTTTATTACCCTGCACTAGTGGACCTTACATTGTAATATTAGGTCTACTAGCAGAAAGCCCTATGGATATTCATCTGTTATGGTATCTATTTATATATAACTTGGTTTTCATTTTACCAATGCTAATCATTACTTTTGCTGTCGCGTTTGGGCTTAAAGTAGACACTATCGCAAGACTTCGAGAACAGCACATCGATAAACTACACCTAATCGCAGGTCTACTATTAGTTGGCATTGGAATATTCGTCCTAGTCAGTGGCTAACACCTATAAAAGTTGACCATAAGCTATTACAGAGTAAGACTTAACTTATAAAATTAAAGACTCGAAAATATTATTCCTTTTTGCATTTATTTGGGTATCGCTACATTCGTAAGCTGTAGTAAAGCAAAATATAATAATAGTACAAAAATAAATAAAAGTATTTCTAAAATTAATCTTCGGTACTGTAACTTTCGTATGCGCTTATGATGATTGTGCATTTGAACTAAATTATATATTTCATCGCCTATATAAATTGATAAAAATGTCCCTATGGCCGAAGCTATAATAATCGACCAGAGAGGCCATGGGTTAATAAGTACTGTGTGAAATATTTCTAGTAGTTTTGTAGTCTCAAATATTGTCGGATTAAGTCCTAAACTGGCTACGATAATTATTGTAGCCAATACCCAAACTACTAATTCAGAAAATATCATCTTAAAGCCGAAAATGACTCTCACTGGAAAATCCACCAAAAAACCAGCATCAGCGATTGGTGTGCAAGTTACAAAAAATGCCCAGGTTAGTAAAGTGACGCTTAAGCCGTCTTGTATGCCAAACTTAAATACTACAAACAAGCCGTATGCTAACAAAATAGACACTAAAAATATAAATTTTTTTATGCCATGAACTTTTTTATTCGATTTTTTTACTTTAACCATAAGCAATTCTTAAATATAAGTATGCCCCTGAGTGACTAAAACAACAAGATTTTTAAGTATTTATAGCATTAAACAATTTTACACAATGTTTATTAACGAGGACCCCCCGAGCTTAGTAATTCACTCAGCTGAACAACTTGGTAGCCTTTATTTAGTGCGTTTTCTAGCATATAGGGAACTGCTTTGACGGTATTTTGATGATCACCACCGTCGTGAAGCAGAACAATACTACCCGGGTGAAGCGATTTATTCGCTCTTCTGGCTACTTTTTTGGTTGAATAGCGTGGCGCCTTCCAGTCACGAACGTCATAGTCGGTAAAAACATTAACCATGCCTAACCGACCAAGTTTTTTCTGAATAACATAACCCTCGGTTAAACCTGGGGAACGAAATAAATTTGTTTCGACACCTAAGCCATTGATTAAATTTTGGGTTGGCTCAATTTCACTAGCAATAGTATAAGGGTTGTACTGGTGAGTCATGCTGTGGTTGCCGATGTCATAACCACGGGCTGCTACCTGTTCAGCAATTGAACGATATTGTTTTATATTGTTGCCTATTTGGAAAAAGGTTGCCTGACCTTCTAGATCAAAATCTTCGAAATGATTCATAATAGCTTTGGTAAACTTTGGCCAAGGACCGTCGTCAAAAGTAAATGCAACCATTTTCTTATTTGTGTCGACGCTTCTAATAAGTGGAGCTAGCTTTGGTGTTTTCTGTGGTGTAACCGCTGCATTAGCGCTACGCATCGGTAGCATGCTCAAGCTAGCCAAACCAAGACTAGTAGCTAAAAATGCCCGCCTTGACATGTCTTGGACTTCACGTGACTTATCAAATTCTTCCATAACAAAACACTTTAACAGAACTTGCAAGTTTTAGAAAGATGTTTTTTACTATAGTTCACCCCAATTTTGGCCTATATTGACGTCGACAGCCAAGTTTATTTTTATTTCTGGAGCTATTTTTTCCATAATAGTTTGCATCTTTTGACCAATTTCCTCGGCATCCTCTTTTTTACACTCAACTAAAATCGAGTCATGAATTTGCAGTAATTGTCTAGCTCCGCTTGGCAAAACTTCATTAACTTTAACCATGGCAATTTTCATAATATCGGCTTCTGTACCCTGAATTGGTAAATTTACAGCTTGTCTTTCAGCGGCTTGACGGACTATATAGTTAGATGACTGGACATCAGGGGTTGGGCGTCGGCGACCATAATATGTTTCTACATAACCTTGCTCTCGAGCCTCTTTTTTAATTTTATAAATGTAGTCAACAAGCGGCTGACGAGCAGCAAAATATCTGTCTATAAAATTCTTAGCATCGCCCATTGTCATACCAGTAGCCACACTTAAACCATGCGGGCTCATGCCATACAACACCCCAAAATTGATTGTTTTAGCTGCACTACGCATTTGCTTGGTTACATCGTCCAAAGCAACACCGTAGACTTCAGCAGCCGTTCTAGTATGAATATCTTCGCCACTATTGAAGGTTTCGATCATATCGGTGTCATCAGCCAAAAACGCTGCCAGTCGTAGCTCGAACTGGCTATAGTCAGCGCTGACAAATAAGTTACCTGGAGCAGCCTTAAATGCAGTTCTTATTGAACGACCAATTTCAGTTTTAATTGGTATGTTTTGCAAATTTGGGTCAACACTACTAAGTCGGCCTGTCGGGGCAACTGTTAAGTTGAAAGTTGTATGGACCCGACCATCACTCCCTATTTGGTCAGGCAGAGTGTCAACGTAAGTATTTTTTAGTTTAGAATATTCTCTAAATTTAGTAATTAAATCAATTATTGGGTGATAGGAGCGAATTTTATCTAGCTCGTTGGCTGCTGTACTATAGCCATTTTTACCTTTTTTTATGCCTATTGTTGGCAAATTCAGAACTTCAAACAAGATATCAGCCAGTTGCTGCGGACTAGCAATATTAAATTCTTGTTCTGCATAACCATAAATAGATTGCTCAAGATCACTAATTTCATCTTCTAGCTGCCGACTAATGACTTTTAAATATTCGCTATCAACAGCTATGCCCGCGAGTTCCATTTGAGCAATAACTGGAATAACTGGCCATTCAATGGTCTGAGCTAATTTATTAACCTTTGGCATTTTTTGCAAGTCACCAACCTGACTCTTATATATTGCAACGATAGAAGCGGCTAATTGAGCGACTTCTAGCCCAAGATCTTCAGCTGGTAGTTCATCTAAATTAGTCAGTTCTATACCTAGGCGCGAGTAGGCTATCTCTTCTAAACTTCTAGATTTATCTAACGAATTAATCAAGAAATTAGCCACCTGAATATCGTGACTAATTGAAAAAGTGTTCAGCCCTAGCTTGCTCAGAACTTTAATTATCTTTTTTAAGTCATAGCCAATTAGTTTCTTGCCAGAAATTATTTTGGCTAGCTGCTCGGTATCTTTAAAAGTTTCAATAAAAGTTACTTTATTTTCAGTAGCTAGAATTATTGCTGTTGGCTTGTGACCGTGAGTGTCTTTTGCGACCAAGTGAATAAACAAATTTTCGCTAGCAGAAAATTCGCTCAGTTTAACAATAACCGGTAACTCTAACTCGCCTACCAACTCTTTAGATGAAGTTACGTTTTGACTTTCAAATTTTTCTGGTAATTTTGGCATATTTCTAAGTATGGCTCTAAACTCGAGTTTCTCTAAATTCCGCTTTAAACGAGCACCATCAAAATTATTAACGTCCATTTCCTGCAGGTCAAGTTCTATTGGGGCATCTGTAAACAAACGAGCTAGTTCTCGGCTCATATAAGCAGATTCTTTGCCTTTAATTAGCTTGTCTTTAACATTACCACTAACAAGTTCAATATTGTCATAAATGCCTTCAATGGTTTTGTATTGTTGTAACAGCCCCGAAGCAGTTTTCACACCTATACCTGGAACACCGGGTATATTGTCGCTACTGTCGCCTTGTAAAGCCTTAAGGTCCAAGAACTGACTTGTTTCAAGGCCATATTTTTCCTTGAAGCTTTCAGGGTGAAACTCTTCAATATTACTTAGCCCTTTTTTAAGGGCATAAACTTTTGTTTTGTTGCTGATGCACTGCAAAGCGTCCAGGTCGCTCGTAATTAAAATTGTCTCGATATTTTTTTGTTCGGCTTTTTTTGCTAGACCAGCCATAATGTCATCGGCCTCATAGTCATCTAGCTCATATAAAGGCCAGCCGAGCGATTCTAGCAGTTCGTGCAAAATGGGAATTTGGACATAAAAGTCAGGTGGTGCTGGTTTGCGACCAGCTTTATATTCTGGGTAAATTGCTAGCCTTTTTCTAATATTGGTTTTTGGTTTATCCCAGGCTACAGCGACGTAATCTGGCTTAAGCCTCTTAATAACTTCAAGACTAAGCATAGCAAAACCATACACCCCACCAGTTGGCGTACCGTCCTGAGTCGATAAATTTGGCATGGCATAGTAGCCCCGGTAAAATACACTTTTACCGTCAATTAGGACTAATCTTTTATTCACTTCATCTACCAAAAATTATTCTCGCAGTTACTCGTATAGAATAAGTATACTTCAGTAGTCGGTATCTTGCTACTATCTGTTAAGTAGTAGCTTAGTTTTGAGCCTGTTCGGGTTGTTGGCTGACAGGCTTCTGTGTTTGTGACGATGCTTGAATTGAGCTGGTAGATGGCGTGCTAGCATTTGGTGTTTTAGTGGTGGCACCAGCAACCTGCGTGACTGGGATAACTCGATTAACTGTACTATCTTTAGTGAAGAAGGCTACTGTTGAACGGTTGTTTTTTAGAGCATCGTATATCTGGTCAGTAACAGACTCGACATTATTAATAACAACCGTTGGCACGCTATATCCACTTGGATTTTCACTATTGCCCGGTTGTTCAACTTTGACTGGTCGTTGGTATTTTTGTGCTAAACCGACCACAAACTCTCTGATTTTCGGCTTAGAAAAATCGTAAGTATAATATGCGGAGCCAGCAATTTGGTTAATTTGTAGCCATTCAAGTTTTTGTTTTTTTGATGGGCTCACAGATGTACCAGCATACTTAACACTCACCGGTGTGTCCAGCAAAGTATTTGCGCGATTTATTTCAGCTTGGAGATCGGCAGTGTAGATATTTGGCCTAACACCGACGGAATTCATTTTTATGGTCACGTCAGTCATGAGTGAAAGTGCACTATTTATTTGGTCGGTTACGTGAGCCGGATTGGCACTAAAGCCTAGTACTTCGGGCTTAGCTATAACCGAGTCGGTGCCTTTCATTATGTAGGCATCCTCGGAACGAGTCTGCATATGGGTAATATTCTGCCTTAAATAGCCACTTACTTGGCGTTCGTTAGCAGTTGCCGATACTGGAACTTGAGTCTTAAGCAGAAACGAATATGGATTAAACCTTTTGGCTATTGTTTGGTCAATAGCTGTATCAAAATCGTATTCTGGGTTAAAAGAAGTGGCCGGTACCTCCCAACTGAGTCCTCCGTCTACAAAAGTTATGGTTAAATTCTGGCTGGTAGAACCTAGTAGGGCTTTAATTTGCTCCCTATCCATACCACCAACACTTACGTTACCAATTTTGGCAAAAGGCAAAGCCTTACCAACATATTTAGCATTCAAATAAACCCCTAGCCCACCTAAAGATGCAGTAATGAATAACAATAAGATTGTAACTGTAAACAAAACATTGTATATAGCTTTAGAGGCCACAAATTTTTTGTGTGCACTTGCATTAACTGCGTAGTTTATACTGGGTTTTGCTAAATCGTCTTGGCCAACGATTTTTTTAGCCGATTCAACTGGTACGTCACTGGGCATATCATAACTACCACCCTCTTGCCTTAAATACGAAGGTAGTTGAGATGCCATAGGCATGGAAATATTTGCGGTTAAGCTACCACTAGCCTGCTGCGAAATAGGCTGTGGTCTCATACCAACAAAAGAACCCTGCCGTGGACGACGCGGATGTTTGATGTCCACAAGGTTTCCTTCTCTTTTTTACTTTTTGTCTCTTTTTTATCGCGGTACTAGCTTTTAGTTTTAAGCTTTATACCACTAATACTAACCATAAACGACTTAAAAGTCAAACCTACCTAGAAAAAATACTCAACCTAGCTATTCAGACCGCTAAATAGCAACTTATCGGCAGCTTCAAGAAGATTTTTATTCTTAGTGTCGTTCAAGCCAAAGTCACCTTGCTCGACCATTTTTATGTACTGGTTTTTGATATTTAGGACTTTATCGTCGCTGTCTCCTAAGTATTGTGAGCTTAAAGCATTGACTAGCAGATCTATTGCCTGCTCATACTTACCTTCGGACCATGGCCGAGCTCCGAGCGCATTTTTAGCAATTGAGCAAGCCAACCGATACATATTAGCTGTGTCGCCCGTTAACTTCAGCCAATAGTTAATACTTTGTTCTTCACTTATTGTTTCGACCGCATCATCTACAATTTTATTAGCTAGCATATAAGCCTGAACTAACTGTCTAATAGCTACGATTTGTTTAGCAGAAAGACCGCCACTGCCACTGACGAAAAAATCACCTTCTAAAGAACGACTCCACTCGGAAGGACTAACACTAAAATTCCCGCTATTTGTTGGACTGCTCATAGTTTTATATTAACACTTGGCCTATTTAACAATTGAATAAAATGCTGTTGGCTGATCTTTTACATACGCCCAAAGCTGGTCACCATAGCTCCAGTGCTACCACTCAGTTGGGTTACAAGCAAATCAGTGTCACACATTATGAATCTAGGCTTAGGTACACGGTGCTAACTTGTTTTTAAGAGATAATCTATATCGTTAAAGTTACTAATTAAAGCCCGTAAATTATTCGTATAATTCTATCGACAGTTTCGGGGCTCAATGGAGTATGCCTATGGCCAATATTTCGTTGTGCTCTATCTTCAACAGCCGCAGAAATTTGTTGAATAATAGATTCATATACTAGTTTTTTGTAAGATATACTTTCTTCTGCATAGGTTGTATCTTTTCCTAATTTTTTTTGCTTTTCTATGCTTTTTTCTATATACCTAAGCATTTCAAGACATTCAACAGCACCTCCGGCTCCCACATAAAAATTGCCTACTAGGCCTGGCATATAAACAGGAGTTTCGGCTGCTATGTCTTCAGCATACCATTTTGAATTATTCTCACCGTTAAGCCTGTCTTGCGCCAAATCTCTTGCATAAGCTCTAGATAACTCCCAGCTCGTTGACCCATCATAATCAAGATGTACATCTTCACGGGAACTGATTCGCCTGAAATTTCCACTTTCATCAACTGAATCATCACCTAAAGAACCTAAAACTTCATGCATAGCAATAATTTTAGCTTCTTTTAAACCTGTTGCCATGCTGCGTTCTAGGAATTGGCTAAGATCTTCACCACCTCGTCGGTTATATTGATTATCTTCTCTAAATATACGATAGTATTTTAAAACAATCCTCTCCGCTAATTGCTTTAACTCATATTCACTAAGATCTGAAACATGTTCTAGCTGACTGGGATTATATTCAACTTCACCTAAATCACTATAAAGAAGATACTTAGGCACTGTTTTTTCAGCATCTGGGCTTTGAAATTCTTGTTTTGCCATTTATCTGTTACATTCCTTTACTGCTAATTAATTGGTTGTTTTTAGGGCTCGAACCAGTCATATGTATTGTCAGTATCGTGCTCTTTGCCATTTTCAGGGTCAACTTTGTAAGTTATTGACATACCGTGGGAAAAGCCATTTTCACTAGTAGGATTTATATAAGTTCCAGTTAAGAACATTTCACCATCGGCATACTTAGATAATCTATGCCTGTTGCCATCCCTGTCTTTGAATTCATAAACTTCAGTTATTGTTTTTGAATTTGGCTTCTCGTAATTATTCATTTTTTGATCTTTTTTTGTTTTGCTATTATATTTACATAAACATATTATCATTTTTATGCTTATCTGTCAATATTGTTTTCTGCAAGATTTTTTTATTCCTAAGTTGTTCTTTTGTTAAATTTCATGATAACTCCTAGTAATTGATTTAATATTCTTTGTACTTTGGCAGCGGACCACACCCTTCGCAAGCCTCGGTATAGTAGCAAGTATGGTGGTACCACAAACCATCTTCACCTTTAATTAGTTCTTCTGAATAAGATTGTTTTGGCAATTCTGGACCTTGCGTAACACTATCTCCTTGTTTGCACTGCTCGGCTTCGGGGCTCAAATACTCTTCCGTGTTTGTTTCTTTTTCTTTACTCATCGCTTTCTTCTTCATTAGTAATTTCAGGTGGCACGAGTAGGCCGTATTTGGTCATATTTTCAACGGCTTTTGGAGCCAAAAAACCTCGCCTCTCTAAATCTAGTGCCAACCAATAGTCAAATACATATTTAGCACCAGAGTTCATACTGCCCGCGTTACTTAGACCGTAGTCACTGGCATCGTTTTCAAATTTTATTAAAGATTCGGTGTATCTGTGGGCAATTTTCCATCTGTACATGTCCTCTAATCGGCTCAGTATTTCTTCTTTGCAAGAATCGTCTGTCTCGTAGGGGCTGTCTAGCATTTGCTCGGAATCTTGTTCGTCTAAGACAACAAACAGGCCTGAGCGTCCTTGCTGAATATCTTGCTTAAGCTCTTCGACTGCTCGACGCATCTCAGTCTTAAGCTGCTCTACTAATTCTTCCGTTGATCGTCTGTCTCCTAGCACGTCAACATTTCTGCCCAGTAGGTACATAGCACTACTAGAGTCAGCTTCACCACAAAGGATATACTCTCGTTCCGTTGATAGTTCAGCCCAGTGAACCCTTAAATCGGTCAGGTCTAAGACCTTTGGTTCTAGAAAAATTGTGTCTAAAGCACTCTCAATATCTTTTTCAAAATTATGATTAAGTAGAGTCTCTACAACTTTGTCTCTGTGAGCGTCGAAAGCTGGGTCCATAATATCATTGTAGGCTTGTGTACCACCTACGACTTCGGCCGGAACAAGATGTGTACCATCGACTTCTGTTCCAGCTATTTGTTTGTTACCAAATTCCATATTTCTTATCCTTCGTTTACTAAGTTCTTAATTAAAATATTTTCAATTTTGAGTGTTTCGTTTTCATACCTTAAGCGTTCAAGCTCTACTAGCAAGTCGTTCATTGTAGACAGCGTACTGTCCGCAAAAGTAGCCCCTTTCATAAAAACTCCTTCAAAATTAATAATATTATGCATTATACATGTTATTTGTTTTTTTGTCAATACTATAATGAAGATAATTGTACTTCATCTGTAATATTGTATAAATTTTGTATATTTGCTATTCACAAAATATATTGTTTATGTTAATATATAAGCATGGAAAATGAATTATCAATAGCAGGACTAACAGAGCAACAGGCTAAAGCATATTTAAAATTACTGGAATTTGAATTCATCAGCCCTACCGAGTTTAGTATTGCAATAGAAGAAGCGCGGTCTAATACATATAAAATTTTAGACGAACTTGTAAATAAGGGCCTGGCTAATAAAATCAAACATAATAAAAAATTTGTATACACTGCTAATAGTCCGTCTGTTCTTGGGCAATTGGCCCGCGCAAATAGAGATAGAATTGACTTACAAGAGAAAAACTTAAATTCTAAGATACCTGAGCTTATAGACAAATATCACAAAACGCATGAGCAGCCAGGAGTTCGTTTTTATAGGGGAAAGAGTGGGATAGAAGAAATTTTCAAATTACAAATTCAAGAGAAAAAAGAAATATATTTTTTAAAGACTAGAGATGATATTCGTTTTTTTGGCTTTGACTTCATGCACAAAATCAGAAATTTGGCACCAAAAGCTGGCATACACAGATATGTTTTTACTCCTGACGCGCCAGAAGTACCCGCCGACATCAAAACATCTGACAAAGAAATGTTACTCGAGCGTACATGGTATTTGGTTAACGACTATACAGCTCCTGTGGAGTGGAGCGTATTCGGAAATAAAGTTTCTATTATTTCATTCGGTAAAGAAGCAATTGGAATGGTAATTGATAGTCCTCAAATCGCAGAGAGCTTAAGACAGATTTTTACTTTACTAGACGAAGGTTTGAAACGAAGGCCTGGATATGAAAAACTACCCACTAGAGGAGAATTTATCGATGCACAATCATTTATTCAGAAGTATCAAAATACCATACCAGAGCTACCTAGTTAAAGAAAGTAAACAACGCATTGCGACCCATTTTTTCTTGCTGCATTTGCTTGTCATTCAAATTATCGGCGACTGACATCGCTCTATAGCTTCTCAGACCTTGAGTAGTCAAAGTGTTGGCATCAATTATGCTACTGCCATTTACAGCCAATATAGGACCTAGTAGAATTTGTGCTCGTCTTATAACATCGGCCTGATTATCATAAATAACCATTTTTTTACGATCAGACAGTTTACTATAGCTAATAACTGCACTTTCTTTCCAGATACTGGTTGTACTCTGATTTTGATTAGTCGCTGCTTCTTTTTGGATTGTTTCAATTGGTAGTTCTAGTGTCTGTCCACCTGGACCAATGGCTATTCGAACACTACCATTAATAACACCTAATCTATGTAGCTCTCTGGCAGTATTTTCAATAATTCCACTTAAGCACCCTTTCCTACCGGCGTGTAAACCAAAGATAAACCTATTGCCGTTATTCAATTTACCAGAGCCTACAATTCCAGGGCAATCTGCACCATGTATGCCTAGAACAATTCCTTCCGTTTCGGGTGACTCTATTACTATTAGTGAATCTATATAAGTTGTATCATGCTCTGGATCATAACCTACTGTACGCCCCTGAGATTTATCGTGAACTAATCTACTTGCACTTTCTATAACTAAAACTTTATTAGTATGTCTATCTAGGCGAGGCATGACCAACTTATCTTGAGAAATACCAAGTTCATGTGCAAAATTAACGATTCCTGGCTGAGGCGTGGTCCCATCCTCAAGTTCTATCGCCTGCACATTAATTCCTCTAGTTTGGCCAAAAATAAAACCATTATTCTCAAAGTAATTTATACCGTATTCCAACTGATTGTAATTGATCAAGTTAGTACATCTGGGGCGAAGCAAGTCGACTGTTCTCTGGGTATTCGCATTAAACTGAGAATTAGAATTTATTTCTGATACATTCATAAAATTATTTTACAACTTTTTGTTTTTTTGTCAATTTATGTTTATGGTTTTTTAGCTATTTTTTGTTTGGTAGTTTCTGCTTGTCTAGTGAGCATTTTTGGTAATTCAGTGGCTACAGTTAAAGTATTTTTAAAGGCAGCTTCAAACTTGTTAGTCTCTTCCATCTTTTTTATTGTTTGCGCTTGCTCAGAAAGATGTTTATTTTTTAAACCCTGGCCTACTGGTTCGTCTTTACTCGCTCGCCCTGTCTTTTCTAGTTTGGTCGAAAAAAAGTTGGTCCTACTTAAATTTAAGTTAGTCAGAAGATGTGGCTTCTTATTTTTAGTTGCTTCTAGGGTGCCATTCACTACGCTACTTATTTCATCGACCTTACCCATGCTACTAGCTTTATTAAATTCTGGCATTTTAAACTCGTTTGGCTCAAGACCAATATTGGCTTCATCTTTTTTATAAAATTTAGGTATTTTTTTTCTGAATTTGGGTATTTTTATTTTTGAAAAATTACTTTGTTTGTTATTTTTTTTCTTAGGCACGGGCTCGGTTTTTGGAATGATATAATCTGGCGAAACAAGGCTTTTCTTACTTGTCTGCTTTTTAGTAACCATGCCTCGGCTAGCCTCTGAGGCAATGTATTGTTCATATGCTACTTGCATGTTGTTTGGTTCGTCCGCTGCAGTATCACTGGAACCTTCAAGAACCACGGAGTCTAAGTTATTTACTGGTTTTACAAATTTGTGAATAAGTCTGCTGTAGTTTAGTTTTCTAATTGAGTATGATCGCCTATTAGCCGTAGTAGATATAGCATGGCCTGGGGCGCCACTAGATAAAGAATTTATTTGGTCATTATTTGAATTAATTTGAGGATTTTTTAATGGTTGTTCTGTTTCTGCGACTTGTGCCTTCGTTGACCCTACTAAGTTCTGACGATTAGCTTCATAGCTTGAAGCCACAGATTCACCATTATATTCAGTTACGTTTTGACCTACTTCTGAATGCTGGCTCAGTTTTTTATGCTGAAAAATTCGCTGATCGAACCAGTCGTATGCTACCAAGAACAAACCTAAGTATGAAAAGCCAGCTACTACACTTTTCAAATTAAAAAAGTAGCTAAAGCTGTAGTTGGTTAGTAGCGGAGATACTAGAGCAACCAAGAGCATAATAAAAACTACAAGCCCTTCAAAAACCCAAAAACGGGTCGAAAAAATCAGCTTACAGAGCAGAAATATTACAGAAGAGACAATTGCAGTTATGGTAATAAAAATGAGACTACGCTCGACGCCATTATATAAAGATAAAGCTGAAACACCTATAACGGTCCCGAAAAATATTACTGGCAGTATTGGTAAAACCAATTTACTAGTTACGAAAAATTTGACTAAGCCCCAAACGTAAATAGCGAGTAACGGGGTAATAATGAGTAAAAATAAGATATTTACAGGCAGCCCAAACACGCTCGCACCACTGAAAGTTAGCCAGTCCTTAGTTTCGGCGTAACCTATATAAGCTAATGACGGTAAAGTTACTGTTAGGTAGCCAAGAGCCATAGCCGATAAATGCAAATGAGGTTTAACTGAAGTTTTCAGGCTTAAAAAATAGACTAAGCCCACTACTAGTGCACCAACAAAAATAAGAGTTAAGTTAGCCACCTACTAACCTCGTTAGCCAAAATTTTATTTTAACTATTTTATTCGGCTCAATGTTTTGTTCATATATTAAAAATGGGTTTTTTTGGTACTCAAGCATTAGCCAAGTATTTGAGTCAATAGACACCTTCAACTTAAGTCGAATAGAATAAGGTAAAAATTTATAGCTTAATTTCGCCTGTTTTTGAAGATTTAAGTAGTTATTTACCTGAGCTTCAATGAACTCACGAAAAGCTCCAGGTCGCTTATGAACAGACTTATAGCTTAATCCAGGCAGCCCAAACCGTCTTAGCTCATCTACCGGAAAATAATGACGACCATTTTTGGTGTCTTCGTCTAAATTGCTTAAAATATTAAAATAAAATGAAGCTTTTGCTTGAGCAGCCAAGTTGGAATCTTGGACGTTTTGCAGACCTAATACTTTAGCTATTAATAGAGCTACAAATTCGTAGGCACCCACTGCATAAGCATTAAAATCAGATGCATTTTTGAATTGGAACTTAGAAAAATCGTATTTTTTAGCCTTGAAGTAAGCATCTATAAAGTGTCCATCAAGTTCATACTTTTCAACAATTTCTTTTAGTTCGAGTATTGCCTGACGACTTTCCCTAGTGGACGATTTTTGGGGGATTTCAGAAAACCAAAGAGACTCTAGGGTTTTAAAACTATTTAGGCCATTTTTTTGGTCTAAGGTTAGTTCTTCTACTAGTTCAAAGAAGCTCAAAAGGTTTGACAAGTCTTGCTTATTTTGACTGGGCACTAAAAAATCGCTACTGTAAATGCCCACACCAACCGCAAATAAAGCATCCATACTTAGCCCCTTAGTACTTACTAGCTTAAGTGTAGCAGATAATATTTGTTCAAAAAATCTACTTTATGGTCTTTTCAAAAAAATGTACAAAAAATTTACCTTATATAGTCGAGTAATTTCTTGCCGTCTTTGTGTTTTCGCAGTTTAGCAAGAGCCTTGGCTTCAATTTGCCTTATTCGTTCACGGGTAACGTTAAACTCTTGGCCCACTTCTTCTAACGTGTGGCTTTTGCCGTCTTCTAGGCCAAAACGAAGGCGAATTATCTTCTGCTCACGTTCGCTTAAGCTACTAAGTAAATCTTTAACATGTTCTTTAAGTAGCTGTCCAGTAGCTGATTCTTCTGGAGTAATTGTATCTTCATCTTCAACAAAGTCGCCCAGTACAGAATCTTCTTCGTCATCACGAACAGACTGGTCAAGTGAATGTATGTCTTGTTTAATTTTCATAATGTGTTCAACTTTTTCGACTTCAATTTCCATTTCTTTGGCAATTTCTTCATTGGTTGGTTCACGGTTCAATTCTTGAGTTAAACGACGTTGCGTCCTTAAAAGTTTGTTGATTGTCTCGACCATATGTACGGGTATTCGAATTGTTCTTGCCTGGTCAGCAATGGCCCGCGTAATTGCCTGACGGATCCACCAAGTAGCATAAGTACTAAACTTAAACCCTTTGTCTGGGTCAAACTTTTCAACAGCTCTTAGTAAACCAGTATTCCCTTCTTGAATTAGGTCTAGCAAGTCAAGCCCACGACCAACATATCTTTTAGCAATTGAGACAACCAGCCTCATATTGGCTTCGGCCATTTTGTCTTTGGCTCTTTTTTCGCCTGCAACGACTCGATGAGCTAGAGCTAGTTCTTCTTCGGTGGTTAGTAGTGGGATTTTACCAATTTCACGCAAGTAAAGCCGAACTGAATCGTCAGAAATGTCATCTAGAAAGACCTGAGGAGCAATTGCAACCTCTTCTTCATCGTCTTCTGTCCATTCATCGTCAACGGCAATATCGGCTGCGGTTGGTTCCTCGACAGCTATAATTTCAACACTTGCTTCAGCCAGTTCGGCGTAAAGCGCCTCTAAAACGTCTAAATGCTCTGGTGTGTCGCTAATTTTTTTGAATATTTCGCGTTGTTCAATTTTGCCATCTTTTTCTGCTTTGGCTAGCAATTCTTTTTTTAGCTCATTAAGTTTTACTGGGTCATCTGCCATATATTATTGCGCTTCCTTATTCTTTATAAATATTATTGTACTTTTCGAGTAATTTATTGGCCGCATCGGTATCTCCCTGCTCTTCGGCAAGTTTAATTTGCTCGGTCAATTGTTCTTTTTGTTCTTTTTGATTATTTTTTGTAAGTTTTGAAATTAAATCTCTTAGCTCTCTAAGGCGCTCGTTGGCGTCGAACTTATCGTAGAGCTCTTCTGCTTTGAATGTTACTATTTTGACATAGTCTTCGACATCTTTCAAATCTTCAGGTGTGTCGACCGCAATTGTGGCCTGCGGATTTTGCTCTAAATACTCATAAACTCGTTGCCTTTCGGGACTATGAAAAAATAAATTTCCTGCTTCAGTTTGCATAAGTCGACGAGTAATCGGGTAAGTAACTAGCAGACTTAGTAACTGGTCTTCATATTTATATTTGTCTAGATTTTCAGTAGAACTGAATGAACTTTTAATACTCCTTTTAGGTTTATCGTCCGACGACGCACTAGCCTCGCTTTTTTGGATAATTGCTTCTTTACTTACTTCAGTTATGTCGGCCAATTTTTGAATATAATGTTCTCTCTCGACTTCGTCTTCTAGTTTGTTAACGGTATTTAAAATAATGCCGGTAAATTGCTTTTTACCAAGCGCTGTTTTAAGGTCAAATTGCTCGGTGTATTTATCAATTAACCAATCAATGGCATATTTAGGTTTACTAATAAATTCAGTCCACTTTTGGGCATCTTTTTTGATGAGTTCATCAGGGTCTTTAGCTCCTTCTATAGTAACAATTGATAGTTGTGCGCCTACTCCTTGGGCAACGGCTATTGACCTCTCGGCAGCATTTATACCTGCCTTGTCTTGGTCAAAACATAACCTAATGTCGGGAGTAAACCTTTGCAAAATTTTAAGTTGCTGGGCCGTTAGGGCTGTGCCGGCTGTAGCTACCACATTTTTGACTCCAGCTTGGTGGCTAGCTATAACGTCTAAATTACCCTCAACAATAACTACAAAACCAGCCTGACGAATAGCATCTTTGGCTAGATTTAGTCCAAATATGTGGCGACTTTTATCGTAAACAATAGTAGCTGGTGTATTAATATACTTCGGTGCCTTTTCGTCATTAACAAGTATCCGAGCCGTAAAGCCAATAGTCTGACCTTGCTGATCTGACAGCGGGATCATCAGACGACCCCTGAACATATCGGCTGGACCACGATAGCCTTTTATTATTAAGCCGGCCTTTTGGCTGGTTTCATCATCTATTCCCCGCTTTTTTAAGAAATCAAGTAATGCAGAGCCACTATTTGGAGAGTAGCCGAGTCTAAAACTAGTCACAGTACTCTTAGAGTAGCCTCGAATTTTTAAAACATAATCTATAGCATCTTCGCTTTTTACAAAAGATTGCTGATAGTATTTGGTTGCTAGTTCAAGTGCCTCTAGTATTTTGTCTTTCTTTTTTTGAAAATCACCCCCGCTGGCTCGGTAATCGGCAAGTTCAACGCCCGCTTTTCGGGCCAGTAGTTCTAAAGCCCCTTTAAACTCTAAACCTTCCATTTCCATGACAAACGAAAACATATTGCCACCTTTTCCACTACTGAAGTCGTGCCAAATTTGTTTTTCAGGACTAACCATAAAACTTGGTGTTTTTTCAGCCGAAAAAGGCGACAGTCCACGAAAATTGCGCCCTGCTCTTTTAAGTTCTACATAGTCGCCCACGACATCTTCTATAGAAAGACGAGACTTAATCTCTTCAATTGCATCCATATTTAAACTAATTGTACACTGTAAAACAATTTTAATCACAAGCGTATTTGATATACTAGGCTTAATGCCACCAAACCAAAATCCATACGATTTTATAAACGATAGCTCATCTTCACCGAAAAAAAGCTTACTTAGCGGCGGAGATACTAAAACCAGAGTTATTCAAGTTGCTATTTTTGCAAGTATTATTTTAGTGCTGTTAATTATCTTTTATAGTTTAGTGTTTGGTAATAAAACTAGTGCTGGTGAGCTTCTACTAAAACCGGCTGCCCAACAAACCGACCTTATTGCCATTACTGAAATTGGCTCCGAAAAAGTTCGAGACGGTAACAAAAACCAACTCATGAACACCGCCAACATTATTCTTCAGTCGCAAAACGCACAAACACTAGCTATTATTAAAAAAAGTGGTGTTAAAGCAGGTCAGAAAGAGCTGGCAATTTACAAGGACCCTAAATTTAAAGATGTTTTAGATGAAGCAGAAGCTAGTGGCAAATTCGAAGAAACCTTCCTTGGCATATACCAAAACCGTTTAGACCAATACGCCATAGCACTTAAAGCAGCCTACGCAAGTTCGAGTGGCTCTGCAAAAGACCAACTTGGCAAAATGTATAAAGAGCTAGAAGAATTAAGTCTAACTAAAGAAGAAGTTAAGCCTGCAGCAGTTCAGCCCGCCCCACAAAGTAACAATTAAGCGTTAGCTACTAAGTTATAGCTATGCCGAATTAAATCTTTAACTTCGTCTTCACTGAGCTGTCCAGAACAAATTACTGTATTCCAGTGTTTTTTATTTAAGTGGTGTCCCGGTAAAACAGTCTCGTATTTTTCTCGTAAAGTCTTAGCAAGTAGCGGGTCGCATTTGAGGCTAATTCTTAACGGGCTTGAACCTTCAGCAATGAGCGCGAACATTTTACCTTCTTTTGCTTGTTTGTCGCCAACTTTATAAACAGCAACTTCTTCTCCAAACGGGTAGTCGAGCCACGTGTTTTCAAAAGATAATAAATATTTTTCAACCGATTTATGATTCATCACGATATAAATTATAGCCTATGACTAGGAGCTCCGTTTAAAAAGTAAGTATAAACCAAATTCCCCTTCTTTAATTTGCTAGTTTAGTAAACAAAAGAAGGGTTGGGATGGGGCGCTACATTACGCGCCACGCATCCCAAACATTGTTCGTTATCAAACACAAACAACCCCTTCGACAAACTAGTAGCCGTTGGCTACCAAGTAATCGATCAACTTCGTAGTGGGGGCAACCGATTGTATCTGTTTGTTGTGCTTGCCGGTTTTATTAAGCGCTAGAAAACCGGTTTTCTCAAGACCAAGAAGTGTCGACTTGACCTCTCCCCCATTGAAGAAAGCCATTTGATGCAGCAGTTCACAGCGCATGATTGTTGTCCAGCTCAGGGGAGTCCATGAGCCTTGTTGCTGAAAAAGCTTGACCAACATATACATCAGCTGGTCAGCTTCGTAGGCCCCGAACAATCCGGGGTAGCGCAAGCCAACCTTGTGCAACCGCACTTCGCTTGGCTTCCTGCTGTGCTTGAGTGTAGCGGTTTCCATTTTTGCCTCCTGAGTTGGTGGTGTGTTTGGTTTTTTGTACGAACTAGAATACTGCGGGCATAAAAAAATCGCCCACAAGCAATCCAACTAACTATTCTAATACAAAAAATTTATAATTCAATGAATTTAGCCTCAATGTTAAAAATAGTAAGTTCTACCCCTACTTATTTATGAACTGCAAATAATAATTTAGTTCGGCGATGGATTCTTTGATGTCATCTAGTGCGCGGTGAGTCTCGCTTTTCTTGAACTCAACGCCGTATTTATTTTGCATTATTATTTTATAGCTACTGACATCTAGCATTCGGTAGTGGAGCTGCTTGTCAACTACTGGCCACCATTGCCGAATAAACCGTCTATCTTGGTGGATGCTATTGCCTGCTAGTATGGCTGGTTCTTGGCCAAAGTTGGTTTTAATAAAACTACTAAAGTCGTTAACCACATGTTGTTCATTCGGAGAAACCTGAACTCTCTCAAGCAAGCCACTGGCTGTATGCTGAGTTCTCGACCACTCATTCATTTGGGCCAGCACCTGGGGAGGTTGGTATATAACAGCCTCAAAGTTATCTAACTCATTAAAGTCGAAGTCGGTAACAATTGCAGCAACTTCTAAAATTCTATCTGTGTTCGGTTCAAGCCCAGTCATTTCTAGGTCGACCCATAATAGTTTTGTCGATTTGTCGTGTTTTAAGTCACTCATGCATTTGTTATTATCTCACATCTATTTTAGTCTGATTTTTTGAAGTCTAGTGCCAGACTGTTTATACAAAAACGCATGTTGGTTGGAGTCTCGGGAGCGTCATTAAAAACATGACCTAAATGCCCGCCACATTCTGCGCACTGCACTTCAACCCTCTGCATGTTAGCAGACCTGTCTTCAGCTAGCTTAACAGCTTCTTTTGTAGCCGTGTTATAAAAACTGGGCCACTACCGGAGTCAAATTTTGTTTCGCTACTGAATAAAATATTGCCACAGTTGGCACAATAGTAATTGCCACCTTCCTTGTTTTGCAAGTATTTACCGCTAAAGGGCGCTTCAGTAGCCTTGTCGAACAAAACTTCTCTTTGCTCGTCACTGAGTTCTTTATTATCAGATTTCATAACTAGTATTTTATCAGTTCTAGATAAGTTTATTCTGTTATTTCATATGGTTTGAAGCCTGCAGTCATAAATTTTGCCATAGTTATGGCAGTACTGTTTTCTGATGTAGTGCCATTCTTTTCGGCATTTTCTATTACAGCCATCAACTCTTTGTAAAGTTTTGTTTTACTAATAAGTTTTTGCTCATAGTCAATTAATGAATCGCCAGTGATTAGTGTTGTTAAAGCAGCCCGTACCATGGCGCCATCTTCAACTTGGTCAAAAATTGTAACTCTTGGATCTTCTTCTGCTTCTTCTGTTATTACACCACCGACCGGCATTGGGTGCTTGACTTTAGCAGTTGGCTTCATTTGAGATAATTTTTGCTCATCTAAAATGTATAAATTATCGTCGAACTGCTTTGACTTGCCCAATATTTTTACATCTGGAAGGGACTTTAATAACGAGTACAGTGCAACTTGACTCAAGGCTTTTTCTTTCATACTGCCCTGTTCAAGAGCATCAAATAGCTCTTGCATATTACGAAGCATTTCGTCATCTATGTGTTCTTGCTGGGTTGGGCTACCGGCGTTTCTAATTCTTCCCACCTTAATATTAATAGCATCTTTTAGACTGCCCTTTTCTTCCTCTATTCTCTCACGCTGTAGCCTAACCATATACAACGCGTCTGTCTCAGACAATACAGAATCTAGGTCTGAAGTAACATTTATATTAAGACCTTTTGATTGGGCGTATTGCAAATACTCAAGAGGCATCTGAAAATCTTCAGGTGCTACCAAATTTACTTTCCGTGGCATATATTCACATAAAAGCATTAGTAGAGAGTGGGTAGTACGACCATGCTTCAGGTCGCCAACAATGGTAATGACCTTATCGTCAATTTCACCTTCAAAATCACGCAATAAGGAATAAATATCAAGTTTGGCTTGAGTAGGATGCTCACCAATGCCATCACCCGCATTAATTACAGGCATCTCTAATTTTGACGCCGCCAGGGCAGCTGAACCGACCTGTTTATGCCTAATGACAAATACACCTCCCCTACTGTATCGCTCTATAGTTTTTACTGTATGAATCAGGTTCTCCCCTTTATTCATAGAAGAAAAATTGGCATTATCTATTGTTAGTACACTGCCGCCCGTACCCTGAAATGCAGCATCGAATGAAAGTCTAGTTCTTGTTGAATCTTCCAAAAAAACATTAGGCATAATTTTGCCAGTATTAACATCTAGCGGTACTTGGCTCTTGAATAATCTATAGGCAGCATCCGCATTATCAAAAACAATCTGAAGGTCATTTTTATCAACTTGGGATACTGATATGTAGTCTTTGCCAGCCCAATCACCGTTTATTTTTTCTGGTATAAAAACTTCTGACATTTTTTCCTCCTATTAAAAAAACGAGCCACTTACCGTGACTCGTTTGTCTTGTTATGCTTTGCTTTAATAAATTTATTGAAATCTAACATTTTACTGTGCATAGGTAACCATAACTAACCAAACTATGTCAAATTTTATGTATTAACATGCAGCTTTTTGTAGAGGCTACATTTTGTTGGGGGCGGTTATGCCGAGGATCTCAAGGCCAGCTTTTAGAGTTTCGGCGTAGCGTTCAACTAACACCCTTCTTATAGCTTCGCGTTCATCGCCAACAACTTTACTGTTCTCGTAAAAGCGATTAAATATCTGAGCAAGCTCGTATAAGTAAGTACAAATATGGTGTGGCATAAATTCGTTAATTGATTTACTAAGTACTAGTTGGTAATGGCTCAAAGCCCTAGCGAGCGACCGTTCATGTGTGGTTAGCGAATCTATAACTTCGGCATTTTTTAAGGTAGATTTTTCTAAAATACTCCTGGCTCTGGCATGGGCATACTGCAAATATGGTCCGCTGTTACCTTGCAAACTTACAGATTCCTCTGGGTCATAAATAATATCCCCACCGATGCGCTGTCGCAAAAAAGCGTACTTTATGGCGCCAATTGCCACTGAGTTGTCTTGTTTGCCTGAATACTTTTGGTTCGCTACAATCGCATCGCTAATAATGTCACTGGCCATTAAAACATTGCCTTTTCGGCTACTCATTTTTCGACCACCAGTTAGCTTGATCATACCGTGGGTTAAATGAGTTGTTCGTTGCTCGACCTCCGGATAAAAATTAGACATGGCGCTAAATAAAACCTTCATGTATTCAACAATGTCATTGGCAGTTATGACTAAGCTTTTATCAAATTTATATTTTTGCCATTTATAGGTTGCTAGCCCCAGCTCCTTGGCTTCGTAAGTCGGCAAACCTTTTGAGGTTATAAATACCCTAGTGTGCAAGCCAGATTTTGCTTCTGGGTAGACAACTGCGCCATCTGAAAATTCAAAAACTCCTTGTTCTAAGCCCTTTTCTACAGTTTGTTGACCTAGTGGGGTTACTGTACTTTCGGGAATATATTCATCAAATGGCTTTACGCCCAGTTCGGCGTATAATTTTTCAAAACCCTCGTAGCTCCATTTACGGCAGGTCCAATAAATTTGTGCAAACGCAGATTCATGGTCGTTATTTTTATGAATAGCATAAATTTTTTTGTTAAATTCAGCTATTTCTTGCTTTTCGGAACCCTCGTTTTCGTAAGCAGTGTTGCCCTCGACATATCTTTTACTCACCCACTCTGCCCTCTCCTTGGCAGGTATTTCAGAAAGTTTTTCTGGGTTTTCGCCACCTAAATAACTGACTATCCCCCACATAGCTTTGGCTGCATGTAGACCAACATCTCCACCATAATTTAACCTGTAAATTTTGGCACCAGCTTGTTCAATAATGTTAGCTATGGCGTTACCTACTAAAGTTGTATACAAATGACCTGCATGCAAAGCCTTGAACGCATTTGGGTCGGAATATTCGGCAATGACAATTTTATTTTTGTAAAACTTTGGTGCTTCTAGCGACCAACTACTGGCTAAATAATTGTCATTTAAGAAAATATTTATAAATCCGGGCCCAGCAATTTCAACTTTTTTAAAATTTTCGTCTGTTTGAAGCTCTTGAACTATTGTTTCAGCAATTTCTCTTGTGTTTTTAGACAATTGCTTAGATAGACGAAGTGCAATGTTGGTTGAAAAATCTCCAAATTTTTCATCGGGAATGGTTAATTCAGCGTTTTCTTCTAAACCAAAAAGATTTTTAACTATTTTGGAAATTTTATTTGAAACTTCTTGCATGACTACTATTTTAACACTCGCTGTTTTTTAAAACTTTGAGCATATAAAATACCCTTCCAAAGAACAAAATAAATACTACTTAAAAAAACAAAAAACAGCAGTGTTGTCCCGACAGATTCTGTATATTTTCTTGGGTTTATAAGACTATTTGAAACATCAAAAATAATACCGAATGGGTTAGTAACAACATCCCAGCTGTTCCATCTTAAGTATCTGCCTAAATAAATTGCGTAGCCACATAGCAGTAGCGAACCAAAGACAACCGCATTACTTGTTTTTCGGCTTATACGAGCAAACCTTATATGCATTAAGGCTAAAGACAAAAAGCCCAGCACCAAACCGGTGATGGCATAAGTACTAATTAGAACTACATCAAATATTAATAAATCGTCGGGTGACTCCGTTAAGTGAACTAGGTCGCTGACAATATAAAATGAATTTGGTAAAAATAGTAGCCATAGCGCAAAAAGAACAATTTGGCCCCACTTAAGCCTAATGCCTTTTTTAGTTAATTTATAAAAGGCTATTGCGAACAAGAGTGGCATAGTCCCAAGTAGCAAATTCCAGGCCAAATACCAAAACTCATTGTTTCCAGCAATAACAAAACGAACAAGCAGAAGCACTAGGTTCAATAAATACAAAAAACTAAGAGCTAGCAAAAAGCCAATTCTAGGCTCATCCCAAAGTAGTTTCAGTTTCTTGAGTACCATAAGTGTTAGTATACTCGAAATTTAGTCAAATTTACTCACGTAGGTTGGACTGTCCTTAATGTGGGCAATTTTAAATTGATATTCGCTTATTACTTTTCGAGTTTCTTCTTCTGTCATACCAAGTGAATTATAAACAACAAATGGCTCAAGCACATCCATACCACACAGAGAGAATATGCCATTTTGAATTGGTCTTAAGACTTCGTCCATGGTCATTTTAAGCTGACCTTCTTTTTTGTAATAATTTTCAGGGTAACCAACAGTTGTACAAATGAGAGCTGTTTTTCCTTTAAGCAGGCCCTGGTCAAAAACTTTTCCAGCATCCCAGGCTACCCCCATTGCAAAAACTCGGTCGAACCAGCCTTTTAATATTGCTGGAAAGCCAAACCACCAGAGTGGTGTATGAAATATTATTAGGTCTGCATGAGCCACTTTTTCAATTTCCGACATAATGTCGGGTGAAAATAAATGACCATTAGTAGAAGTATTTTTCTGTTCAAGCAAGTAGTTGTAGTGACCACCCAATAAATTGGTAAAGTCGAGCTTTTTAGCTACAGGCGAAAAAGCAGCAGCATATAAGTCAGATTCGTAAATGGTGTGCCCTTGTCTTTGGAGTTCCCCGAGTGCCAGATTTTTTAGTGAAGCTGTCAGTGACTTTGGGTTATCGTGAGCATAGACGGACAAAATATTCATAGTTATATTGTCTTATTAATAGTCAATTAGCACAAGCATAATGCATTTAATATTTTTTTGGCGGAGGGAGAGGGATTCGAACCCTCGAGGGCTTGCACCCAACACGCTTTCCAAGCGTGCGCCATAGGCCACTAGGCGACCCCTCCATATTGATTACTCTACCAAAGCCTTAAACGCTCTGCCACCTTTATATGACTTAATTTGCATTTCTCTCTCATAAGCATCATTTTTTGTTGCATATGACTCACTATACACAAGACACCAAGGTATATATGCCTTTGTAGATTTATTCCTACCAGCATTATGCTCTTTTAGTCTTCTTTGGATATTATCTGTATGTCCAGTATAGTATCGGACTTTTTTTGTTGATTTTATTATATAGACTTGGAACATTTATACTAAGCTTTTCCCGCCTATGGCGGGACCCCGTCTTTAGGCGGTGGCCAAGCGTGCGCCATAGGCCACTAGGCGACCCCTCCATATTGATTAATTATACCGGTTCGAATTCCGGGATTTCGACCCACCTTTGGCGGTCACATCCTGCGACCCCGAGATTTCACGATATCAAGCAAGCTTGATTCGGAAGGTTTCCTTGCGAAATGCCAATGGAGTTTAGTGGTAACAACGTAGTATTTTAACGAACCTTGCTCACCAAACCAATATAATAACTTGATAATCACACCTTAAAACAGGTAAACTTTTATAAATGTCATTAATCAAATTAGAAAACGTCAGCAAAGTTTACGGGTTCGGAGATGCTACTACAATTGCTCTCGACGAGGTCTCGCTCAATATTGAAAAGGGTGAATTCGTAGCAGTCATGGGCGCTAGTGGCTCAGGCAAAAGTACTCTTTTAAATATTATAGGCCTCCTCGACCGCTGCTCTGAAGGTAAATATTTGCTAAACGAACGAGACGTTTCAAGAATTCGCTCCAGAAGAAGGGCTAAAATCAGGCGAGACCACTTTGGCTTTATATTTCAAAGTTTCAACCTCATTAACACCATGACGGTTTTAGAAAATGTCTCTTTGCCCCTGGCCTACAAGGGCATAATAAAACTTACTCGCTACAAAAAAGCATCGGCGATGCTCCAGAAAATTGGCTTACAAAACCGAGAATACTATTTACCCAACCAGCTAAGTGGTGGTCAAATTCAAAGAGTAGCTATTGCTAGAGCTCTAATTAACAGACCTAGCCTCATAATTGCCGACGAGCCAACTGGTAACCTAGATAGCGCCAGTAGCGACTCAATTATGGACATGCTGCGCGATATCCATGAAGCTGGAAACACAATAATCATTGTTACTCACAACCCCGACTTAACAGCCTACGCTAGCCGGGTAATTTATTTACGCGACGGAGCAGTTGTTAGTGATCAGCCTTTGAAGAAAAATGAGAAGGTAGACCTTGTGAAATTAACCGAAGAAGACCGATTAGCTCATGAGGAAACAGAACTAGCTAATGAAGCCCTTGAGTTAGAAGAAGATATAAAATCGAGCACAGCCGAAGCGCCAAAATCAAAGCCGGCAAAGAAACGAGCTAAAAGCAAAAAGAAGGCAAAGAAATGATCAATACCAATATTCGCATGGCCTTCACTAGCATAAAATCATCTCGCACAAGAAGCTTCTTGACCATGCTGGGTGTAGTTATTGGTGTCGCTAGCGTCGTAACAACCGTAGGTATTGCCGACGGAATCAAAAAACAAGTAGTCGACCAAATTAATCAGTTTGGGGCAGATGTTATAACTATTAAGCCCGGAAAGTCGTTTGACTACGACCCACAGACTGGTGCCTTACGAGCTTTTAACCCAGAAGCCCAGCAAGGAGTCAGCACGCTCACCGAAAAAGATATAGACTCAATTAAAAAAATTCCTGGAATTGTAGCCGTCATACCAAACATGCAAATTGGAGGCGTCATAACAGTTGAAGGTAAACCCGATTTTTCTGGTGGCAAAATTGTTGGAACAACCGGCGATATTAAGCAAATTCTTGGTGACAAAGTAGACTACGGTGATTTTTTCGATAACGACGACAACATGCGCAATAACGTTGTACTTGGCCGTGATATTGCCGCTAGTCTGTTTTCAATAAGAGACCCCATAGGGCAAAGCTTAACTATTCGTGGGCAAACATTTGTCGTTCGAGGAATACTACAACAATTCAGAGACAGCCCCATTAATATAACCGATAATTTAAACAATAATGTCTACATACCCTATGGTATTGCTAAAGAAATAAGTGGTTCAGCTGGCCAAATTAACGAAATATATATCAAAATTAGTCCAACAACCGAACCAAAGCAAATGGCTGACCTAATAAACACCACCCTGCTTGCTAACCATGCCGGCCAAGCAGATTTTACCATTGTCAAAAAAGAAGATTACCTAGCGGCTGCTAACCAAACTCTCTCACAATTAACGGCTTTCATTGTGGCAATTGCAAGCACTTCACTAATAGTCGGCGGTATTGGCATTATGAATATCATGTTAGTCGGCGTCAGTGAACGAACTAGAGAAATTGGCGTTAGAAAAGCAGTTGGCGCTACTAACCAACAAATATTAAGCCAGTTTTTAGTTGAATCGGCTGTCATTAGCGTCGTGGGTGGCATTATTGGTGTCACCGTCGCTTTAATTGCTACTTACTTTATAAAAATTGGTACCGACTTAAACCCTATAATATCGCTCGGCACTATTTTACTAGCCACTTTGGTCTCAATTATAGTCGGCATAATTTTCGGCATGGCTCCAGCTGTTCAAGCAGCTAGAAAAGACCCTATTCAGTCATTGAGACATGAATAAAACCTGCAACAAAAAATAAATAAACCCCTCGTTTAAGGGGTTTATTTATAAAAGAAATTTTTTTGTAACTACTATAAAATTTGAATCTTTTTAACGCTGTCTTGCTTAACCTTAGTAAAGCTAATGGTCAAAACACCATCTTTAAGCACAGCTTCAATTTCGTCTTCTTTAACTTGTACAGGCAGAACAAAGCTTCTCGAAAACTCGCCCCAATAACATTCTTGTAAGTGATAGTTTTCAACATCTTCTTCGTAACCTGCGTTCAGCGTGCCACGAATAGACAATGTATTATCTGCAATACTTACGTCTAAGTCGTTTTTGTTAACGCCAGCAGTTCTGGCTTTAACGACCAACTTTTCTTTGGTCTCGTAAACATCAATTGCTAGCTGTCCAGGAACAGCTTCTTCCTCATCCCACTCTTCTTCTTGCATTTGTGGTTCAGCACTGACCGCGCCAAGCTCTTCCTCACCCAAAAAAGCTGCAGTTAGTTCATCTTCCATTAGCAAATCATCTTCATTTGCTGAGCGTCGTGCCATTTGTTACCCTCCACGATTTATTTTAAAGCTCTTATTTTAGTTTTAAAATATTTTTGTGTGTGGTAAAAGTATAGCTAACCTTACTAAGAAGTAGCAATAGATCGTAGTTAGCTTAACAACATATTTTATACAACACCATGAATATAGTAGACAAACTCATTAGTATTATTGCACCAGAAAACTGCATAAGCTGCGGGGCTGAAGATGCCCTACTCTGCTACGAATGTTATTCTTACCTGCTCGAACTTGGGAGTATTTGCTTTATCTGCCAAAAAGCTACTCCTGGCCACAGTCCTTGTCATAAACATCAAACTAAAAATGGTCCAGACGCCGTATTTATGCTCCAAAAGTACGAGGGCGTAATAAAAGATTACTTAAAAAGTTTTAAGTTTGAGCAAAAAAGGTCGGCTGCATCTGAAATTGCCAAATACATGAATGATTATTTACCATACATGAACACCAAAACTTTGGTCACCTGGATACCAACATCTCCGTCCAGAATGAGAGTAAAAGGTTTTGATCACTCTAGACTAATAGCTAAAGAACTGGCCCGAAAAAGAAAACTCAATTATACCGAGCTATTTACTAGAAATCACGAGACAATGCTTCACCTACTAACGAAAGAAGAAAGACAAAAAAATATCACAAGCATGTATTCTGCCAGAAATTCATTTGTCATAAAAGACAAAACAATTTTACTGGTGGACGATATCATAACAACAGGAGCAACAGTTTCAGAGTGCTCTAAGTTGCTAAAAAAAGCTGATGCAAAAGAAGTCATGGTAGTTGCCTTCGCAAAAACCTTCTAGCTAACTGTTGATAGCGTCAAGTGACACTGTTATAATCAACTTCTGTTAGCCACTAAATATCAAATACGGAGGGGTACCCAAGTGGCTGAAGGGGACGGTTTGCTAAATCGTTAGTGGGGCGAAAGTTCCAGCGAGGGTTCGAATCCCTCCTCCTCCGCCAATTTAATAATCCACAATTTATTGTGGGTTTTTAAATTGGTTGGGAAGAAGAAACTGAACTGCTTCAGTTTCGCAGGGATTCGAACAGGCGGAGCGTTGCCGAGCAAAAAGAGCGAGGCCGTGAGCCGGGCCCGAAAGCGAAAAGCTAAGCTTTTCGACTTGTGGGTCGAAATCCCTCCTCAAAAAATTAATAAAGTTATCTTGATATATAACGCTTAGCAACACTTGTAGCTTTCAGCAAATCGCCTTCAAACGTTATTTTATGCTTTAGTGATTTGTATACTATAATACCGGCTATAAATTGTATTGTTCCCATAATTATAAATAAACCGTTAAAGCCAAGTGTAGATAATACTATTCCACCAACAGCAGAACCAACTGAAATAGCAATCATATAACTCGCCTCAAGCCATGACCATTCCTCGCTTTCCCTATCCTTATCTTGTAAATGAGTGAACAGTGTTTTGTAGGCCGGAACTGTTATTCCGCCCAGTAATGCGTTAAGCGCTAGAACCAACACTAATGATCCAATATTATTTACCAACAAAAAGGCAAATGATCCAACGCTATACATGAAGAAGCCATATACTACTATTTTTTCTTTGCTATAGTTGTTTTCTAATTTGCCAAAAACAAGCATAACAATAGCCATTAAAATTGAATAAAATGACCAAAGAAAACCTATTGTTCGTATATCTGCTCCTATGTCTTGCGCAAACAACGCATAAAAAGGTGCGTATAACTGGTATCCAGTATACATAATGAAATTTGCTAAAATTATCGCTTTTAATTTTTTGTGTTTTGTCATTTATTAATATTTTAACATCTTGCTAAATAATGCTTAAGAAATCACTTCAAAGAATTGTATTTTTTGGCTCTACCCTAACATATACTGTAATTCATTTAAAAAGCATAACTGTGTTGTACAATATATTTAAATGAACCCAAAAGAAAACGAAAAACCAAATGAGCCACAAGTTATAGCTCCACAGTGGCAATATACATCTGGGCAACTAAGCCAAAGTAGTCCCATAAACCAAGCTCCCAATCAGCAATCAGTACTTAACAACCAACCGGAATCGAATTCCACGGAAATTACTTCTCAACCCGAGCAAATAGTAAATCCAACTGTCAGCACATTGAACACCCAGACTAATGAACTGCCAAATATGCCCCCTACCTCAAACGACCCGAATGCAATTCTTTCTTGGCGAGCATCTGAATTTAGCTCATCAGAAAAGAATAGTGGCTGGTACATACTGCTCTTTTTAGGCGCTATTGTTTTCGCTGTCTTTACCTTCTTTTTAACAAAACAAATCTTTTCGGCAGTTGTAATAGTTGTTATGGCAATTGCTGTGGCTGTTTATGCTACCATAAAGCCTAGAACATTGAACTATTCCATTGAACAAACTGGAATTCGCGTTGGAGATAAGTTTTATTCGTTCGATGAATTTCGTAGTTTTGGCGTTCTAGACGACATGGCTGTACCAAGCTTGCACCTTGTGCCTATAAAAAAATTAATGATGCCAATAACTATTTACGTTGCACCAAGCGAACTAGACAACGTAGTCGAAACCCTAGGAAACTACCTACCCTACCAAGAAAAGAAACGCGACTTCACCGATAAACTAAGTCATAGATTGAGGTTTTAAATGAAAATGAACAAAACAACCAAGGCTATATTGTGGATTGTGTCAGGTGTTACCTTGCTCTTCATTACTGTTTTTCTTCAAATTATTATAAACTTCGTCTTCAGTGGTAGTGGACAGAATAGTATAGTTGAAGATGTCGCAAAAATTTTTACTTGGGTTACGGGTACATTAGGCTTTGTACTATTTTTTGTTGGGCCAATTGTGGGGATACTCATGCTCGTCAAGAAAGACACTCCTCCCAGCCAATAGACAACACAGCATTTATTTGCTATTATTACCCCTGTTTTAAGCACCCGTAGCCCCGCCTGTCTTTCCGACAGGACGGACAGGTCAGCTGGTCCAGCTTCGCTAGCTCGGACAGATTGACTCGAAAATATAGGTAGCTTTGCACATTTTAAACTTAACATTAAGCACCCGTAGCCCCGCCTGTCTTTCCGACAGGACGGACAGGTCAGCTGGTCCAGCTTCGCTAGCTCGGACAGATTGACTCGAAAATATAGGTAGCTTTGCACATTTTAAACTTAACATTAAGC
>JAGORN010000048.1 GCA_018062805.1 Candidatus Saccharimonadota bacterium
TGAACTTAAGTCGTTTACTTCTTACTCGGTAAACTAGTTAATATTTTCTGGTTCACCAAAGTCAAGCCATTCTTTAATGCGAGCCTGGCTTTCTTCTGGGCGATAATCGTCAAACCAAAGTACATTCCAGCCTAGTTTTTCAGCAGCCATTAAATTGGGTCTGCTATCATCGATAAATAATATTTCGTGTGGCTCGACTTGACTGGCCCTAAGAGCAGTTTCAAAGATTTTTTGTTCTGGCTTAATAGAGCCTACTTTCGAAGAATCAATAATAGTAGCGTAGTCAAGGCGGGGCAAAACATTGTTTTCAAGCATTTGTTCAATTAGCCCTGGCATGGTGTTACTAAGAAGCCCTACGGGGTAATATTGACTAGCCCATTCTAAGCTTTGTCGCATTTCGGCAATTTGCTCGACATTTTTGAGGTAATATTCACCCCAAGAAATGCTAGAAATGCCAATTTTGGTTGCCAGAGCTAGGTTAAAGTCTTCTATTGGTACTTCGCCCCGGCAAACACTATCGTCGTAGTGCCAATAGGTAGATTCAATAGTTTGTATAGATGCGCCCGTGTCGGCAGCTATGTGTGTGAAGGCTCGTTGGAAAAACCTGACTAGCACGCCATTGACATCGAAATAGACGAACTTAATGCCGTGTTTTGAGGTTTTAAAGTCTACTTTAGGAGCCAGTTGCTTTTTAATGCCAGTTAAGCTTTCGACAGTTGTGTTGGTGGCCACGGCAATTGCTGCAACGGTGAATACGCTAGGAGTCTTTATTGCTCCTCGTTCAATTTTAGCTAGTGTACTGTAGGAAAGATTAGCTTGAGCGCAAAGTTCTTGCTGAGTTAAACCAGCTGCCCGTCTTGCATCGGCAATAGCTCGAGCCAAAGCAATACTCTCTTGTTTAGAGTCCCCACCATTCATGCTAATTATTCTAGCATGATACGGCTAGTTATTGATAAAATAATAACCGAATGTGGTTTAATTAACTGAAAGGACAAAATGGACAATCGATTAATTGTAAAAATCTCAGGTGAACAGCTTGGAAGCGATGAGTACAACTTTGACATACTGCAAGCTAGTCAAATAGCCGATGTACTCGAAGCGCTAATCAAGAGTAATTATAAAATTGCTTGTGTCATGGGTGGTGGCAATATAGTTAGAGGTAACAAACTTCATAAAAATGGCTTTTCTAATCAGATTATTGCCGATCAGATGGGTATGATGGCAACAGTTCAGAATGGACTGTTTTTAAATGAAGTTATTAATCAGAGAAAAATTGTTGAAAGTAGATTATTTAGCAATATTCCAGTCGAAAGTTTATGTGAGCGATTTTCGTACCAGAGAGCCATGAAGTACATGGCTAAAAGTAAGGTAGTACTTATTGCTGGCGGACTGGGTAAGCCAGGATTTACTACTGACACCGCGGTAGTCGCTCAGGCTTTTGAGCTTCACTGTGAAGCTGTAGTTAAGACGACTAAGGTTAACGGAATTTACACTAAAGACCCTGAGCTTGATTCTAGTGCTACTAGATATGAACGGCTGTCTTATGAGCAAGCTCTACAAAACCCAGACATAAAAGTTATGGACAAGGCAGCAATAGCACTAGCGGCCGATAAAAAAATAAAAGTTATTGTTTGTGAGTCGAATTCTGACTCTGTGTTAGCAGTTCTTGGAGGCGACACTACAAAGGGAACTATTGTAGGCTAAAAAGCTAATTACCTGACACTTCTTTTAAGCCACTCATCTTCAAACTTTTCAGGTGTGGCCGTGAGGTAAGACAAGACTCTATCAAGTGTCGTATCGCCAGTATGGTAGACTGCCAGGGCTTGGCTTTCCTCCTTAGCAGCTTTCTTGTCCTTTTCGATGACTGTGGTCCAGTCGCTAACATCTGAAACATCTTTTCTCCAGATGTAAATTGCATTTTTTATTTGGAATGCATCTGCTACAAATGCTACCACTTCACCGTTTTCGTCTTTTAAGAGGGCAGCCAAGTAACCATCGAAGTTTTCAGTGTCATCATCTGCTTTCTTGTCTGAAACTATAAGACTATCGTTACCCCAACCTTCAACAAGGTACGACAGCATAGTTATAATATCTTTTTGTTCTTTGGAGACCGATTCAAGACCAGTACCATGAACTCCTCGGCAAATATCTGCGCTACTTGTACCAGCAGGGAAAATATTAACCTTGGCGCTGGGTGGAATTGGGTAAGTTCCCGCATTCGGCGTGCTATTACTATTTAGTAGATTACTTGCCAAATTGGTAAGTTGGTCGAACATCGACCTTATTTTAGTTGCATCTTCTTCAGTTATTCGACTCGCTATGGTGTCGAGTGGTTGCCAGCCATATTGACCTTCTTTTTTCATGTGCTGTTGATGAACACTTAAAGGGTTAGGGGCGGGTGCTTGATCTAGTTTTTTCATTTTTTTGGTTCTGTTTATTTTATTAATTAGTTTTTAGATTATACAAAAAAAATGACTATTTGTCAACATCTCGTAATGGTTCAATAGCTTTGCAACACCTAAACCTCAGGAGCAAGCTATGTACATGGCATACACAACTAATCCAAAACTACCAAAATTAAGGATGGAAGCAGTCATGCGCGTGAGGAGCGGCGAGA
>JAGORN010000005.1 GCA_018062805.1 Candidatus Saccharimonadota bacterium
ACTACTCTTATTATTCAATAGCCAGATGTTTTGTTCTTCAGGTTGCTACCCATGCGATTGTTGGTATGCTTTAACTTGAATCTTGTAGTTTAAGACGTAAAAAATGACTATGGAAATATATAGACCTAGACACGTAGTAGTAACTATCTTACAATAATTTGACCAAGATCCTACCAAGAAGGGCGCTGACATGTTCAGACAAGCGGTCACGAGCAACCTAGAATTATTCCTTGTTGTATCTGCGATTGGCTTCGGTGCAATGGTTGTAGTGTTGGTCTACATGGCGCAAGCCACAAGTGTGAGTATTCTGGTTCCCCTGTCGTTGGCTTTCTTCGCCTACGCGGGTGGGCTTGCAGGTTGTATCTACGTCGTTAGCACGGGGAGTTTTCAAGTCTATAGCAGTACTGAAGCGCTTTTCATGGTTCGTAGTCTTTGGGTGACGGCAGGTCTTACCTGGCTAGGTGCTTTGGTGGCATCTGCTGAACGGCTACTGCAAGTTGCCCGTGCACGGAAGTGATTTGGCAACAAGCCCAGTCGGTGGGACAACCACTGACTGGGCTGCTTCATTGTTTGGTAGAATAGTTTAGTTATGAAAGTTGCTATTCAAGGTATTGCTGGGTCGTTTCATCATGAAGCCGCCGGTCTACTGCTAAAAAACAAAAGAGTTGAGCTGGTAGCTTGCGACGATTTCGCCAGTGTTTTTAATGCATTAAATGAGAATAGGGCTACCTATGGTGTGGCGGCCATAGAAAACACCAATTTTGGCTCTATAAACGAGGTTTACGACTTACTCGAAAACAATAATAGTAGCTTTAAAATCATAGAAGAACTACCACTCAAAATTCACCAACAACTGATAACTTACAAAAATACAAGGTTGGCAGATATAAAAGTTGTTTACTCTCATCCTGTCGCCCTTGAACAATGTTCTGATTTTTTACGAAAGAATTTACCACTAGCTAAGCTAGTTTTTTCAGATGATACAGCAATTTCAGTTAAAGATTTGGATACAATGCCAGATGTATGCGCTGCTATTGGCAGTATAACGGCGGCTAAACTTTATAACAGAAATATCGTATCTAAAAACATCGAAAATAATCATAATAATTACACAAGGTTTTTATTAATTACTAATAAAAGCCACAAAGACTTAAGCGATGCTAATAAATATTCGGTGGTGGTTGACCTAACTCACCAGAAAGGTTCGCTGGCTAAACTACTTACTGATATGAGCGAAAAAGGCTTCAACCTAACTAAAATACAGTCTCGGCCGTACATAAATAAACCTTGGCAGTACAAGTTTTACATAGACTTTATAGACATTTACGCCAAAGATAATTTGGGCGAACTTTTTAAGAAGAACCATGCAAAATACAAAATTTTAGGGCATTACCCGGCAGTTATAGAATAATTTTTTAAAGTTTATATATACTTATAAATAATGGATATTAATTTGACTGCCCTAGCAGCGCTTTTTAGCTTTAACTTTGCGTTACTAATAGATACTGCTCTTAAAATACTAGCGCTAATTGTTATACCCAATAACCGTAAGCCTTCGGCCGCTACTGCTTGGCTACTGGCGATTTTTTTCATACCTCTGGTTGGCTGGCCCCTTTTTATAATTTTGGGTAAAAGTGACCTGGCAAGGCCTAGAAAAAAAAGACAGGACCAAGTTACTAACAACTTTAAACTTGTCTATAAAAATAGAGCAAAAACCCTATCACTCTCTAAAAGTTTTAATTCGATAGCGAGCCTGAACCACAACTTAAGTAAGTTGCCACTAGTAAAAGCAACGAAATTTAAACTCATAAGTGACTATGACGAGTTTTTTAACAGCCTCATAAAAGACATAAAAAAAGCCAAAAACAGCATATGGTTCGAGTTTTACATAGTTAGTTACGACCAAACTACAGCCGAGCTACTGGGTGAACTAGCCGTAGCATCAAAACGAGGCGTAAAAGTACGCATTTTATTTGATCACCTTGGTAGCTGGATGTACCCGGGCTATAAAGACTTCATTACTTTTTGCACCCAAAACAACATTGAGTTTTATAAAATGCAACCAATAAAACTATTTAACAGTCGTTACTTTGAACGGCCAGATCTTAGGAACCACCGTAAGCTGATGGTTATAGATGGCAAAGTCGGTTATATGGGTTCGCAGAACATCATTGACAGTAGCTATAACAAACGCAAAAATATAAAAAGAAACCTCAAGTGGCGTGAGCTCAACGTAAGGCTAGAGGGTGAAGTTGTTTCGCAGCTGCAAGCCGTCTTTGCCAACGACTGGTACGCCGAGACTGAAGAAAAACTTTTAAACGAAATTAACTTTAAGCCGACTAAAACGAATGTTAAGAGTAGCTTCCCTGCCCAAATTTTGCCTAGTGGTCCGGGCTACCAAACAGACAATAATTTGAGGCTTTTTAACAGCGTCATATATGCCGCCAAACAAAAAATTGTCATTACCAGCCCCTACTTTGTGCCCGATGAGTCAATGTATATGGCTATAACGACTGCCGCTCGAAGAGGGGTTGAAGTTATATTGTTTGTAAGCGCCATAAAAGACCAGTTTTTGGTTTACCATGCTCAACGTTCATATTACGAGAGGTTAATGGTAGCTGGGGTGCGCATATATATGTATAAAGCGCCTTATGTTTTGCACTCTAAGCACGTAAGTGTAGATGATTCTATGGTGGTTATTGGTTCTAGTAATATGGACATACGTTCGTTTGAACTTAACCAAGAAATTAGTTTGCTGGCGTACAATAAAAAACTAGTCCAGCAAATGACTAAAGTAGAAACTAAGTACATGAACAACAGTAAGCAACTAAAACTTAAAGAGTGGCAAAGCAGGCCTTACTACGAAAAAGTGGTAGATAATTTAGCCCGTTTAACATCAGGGTTGCAATAATGAGTTACCAAATAAGTGCTACTGACTTTGAAAAAATCGTTAAGCAAGCAATAGATAAAATTCCTAAAACTTACAAAGATGGTCTAGTTAATGTTGGCTTTTTTGCCGAAGACGAACCAACTAAAGAGCAAGCTAAAAAACTTAACCTTAGACCTTGCGATAGTTTATTTGGCTTATTCGAAGGAGTGCCTAAAACCGAAAATGACGGTGGTTATGCCTTTACCCTACCCAGTAAAATAACTATTTTTAAAAAGGCCCATGAACAGTTTGCCCAAAACGAAGCCCAGCTAAAAAAGCAAGTTTTTGAAACAGTTTGGCACGAAGTGGCCCACTACTACGGACTAAACCACGACCAAATGCGCGCCCTCCAAAACAAATCTTAAAGAATTTAGTTTTTAGTTATTTTGGTTTTTAGGGATTATTAATTTATTTGTGTGGTGGTGGTTATTTTGCTAAAATTAGGTTAAGAAAAATGTATATTTTTAAGTCTGTAAAAGTAACTTCCAGCAGACGCTCATGGAGCGTGTGTTAATGTATTATTTTTTTGCCAGTGAAAGTGGAGTGCCGCTTAGCGCTGAAACAATTTTTACAATAGGTAACTATCCTGTTACCAACAGCATGATAATGGGAGTATTAACCGCTATAATTACTATGCTCATTTTTCTAGCTATGGCCATGGCTATAAAAATTAAGCCAACTTCTAAATTTGCTTTTTTTATTGAGTCGCTAACTATGTTTATTTTAGATAATATTAAAAAGAACTTCGAGGGCGACGAAGCTAAAGCTCGTAAATTTTTACCGCTGTTTTTAGCTCTTTTCACTTTTATACTAATAAATAACCTTGGTGGACTACTACCAGGTATGGGTGGTTCGGTTTATGTTGAGAGCGAAGGCATAAAAGCTGCTCTTCTTAGGCCGTTTACTACCGACCTAAATGGAACGTTAGCACTTGCTTTCATATCTATAATTACAGTTCAATACTTTGCTATTAAAGAGCGTGGTTTTTTTGGACACATAAAACACTACTTCAGCATTATGCAACCATGGTGGAACCCTATGAACTTTTTTATTGGGGCCATAGAAATGCTAGGCGAACTGATCCGTCTGCTGACCTTAGCGTTAAGGTTATTTGGGGTTATTTATGCTGGCGAGGTCTTACTGCACGTTATAACCAATTTGAGCGGTAATTTCTCTAGCGTGGCTACCCTGCCAATAATATTCTTAGAGATTTTCTTTTCATTAATACAGGCTTATTTGTTTATTATGTTATCGTCGGTTTATTTAGCAATGGGGACTTCGCATGATGAAAATCATGACGACCATGAAGCCGACAGTTATAATAAACGAGTAGCAAAATCGGCCTCGGCTGAAGCATAAATAAGGTAAATTAAGGAGTAATAAATGGAAATATCAACAGAACTAGTCAAAGGTCTAACAGTAGCTTTGGGTGCTATTGGGCCTGCTATTGGTCTTGGTTTAATTGGTGCTGCAGCAGTTAACTCGGTTGGCCGCAACCCAGACGTCCAAAGTAAAATTTTAACAATGGCCCTAATTATGGCGGGTCTTGTAGATGCAATTATGGTCTTTGTGCTGTTAATTGTCTTTACAACTTAAAAAATAAATTGGAGAAACAGTGTTTAATACTTTAGTAGCATCATCTAGCCCAGATACAGAAGCCACCAGCAGTGGAATTGGTGCTTTGGGACTAAACTGGAAAGCCTTTATTTTTCAGCTAATTACTTTTGCTATTGTTGTTTGGTTTTTAAATAAATTTGTTGTCAAAAACTTGTTTAAAGTTATAGATGCTAGGCAAAAAGAAATAGAAGCTGGACTTGAAAGATCAAAAAAAGCTAGCCTTAAACTTGAAAATGCCGGCGCTAATGCCGAAAAAATACTGAAAGAAGCTAGAGCTCAGGCTGAAGATTTAATACATACAGCTAATAACGAGGCTGCCAGCCTAATAAAAGCAGTTGAAGAAAAAGCAGCTAAAAAATCGGAACGAATTGTGAGTGATGCCCGAGCTCAGCTAAATGTAGAAGTTGAAAAAGCGCGGATTGCTCTTAAGAAAGAAAATGCCAAGCTTATAGCTCAAGCTACCGAAAAAGTCATAAGTGAGAAAATGGATTCCAAGAAAGACCAGCAACTGATTAGTGAGGCTCTTAAATAATGTTAACTCGCTCTAAAACTGCCAAATACTTAGCGAGCAAACTGGCTACCGGCAACAAGCAAGAACGCCAAAAAGCCGTAAATGAAGTTGCTTCGTGGTTAGTTTCGACCAAAAGAACCCGCGAAATTAAATTTTTAGAGCAAGATACAGCCAAGTTTTTAGCGGACGACAAAAGTTATGTTTTTGCCAAAATTACGACAGCTCGTGAACTGAGTGATTCCCAAAAGCAAGATATTGCCAGTAAAATAAAAAATAAGTTTAGTGCCCACACAGTAGAGCCTCTTTTTTTGGTAGACAAGTCCTTAATTGGTGGCATAAAAATAGAAGTACCAGACGGAGTTTTGGACGGTTCGGTCAAACGACGACTAGTTAAATTAATTGAGAATATAGGTTAAATATGAGGTATAAACAGTGAGTAATATAAACGTTAAAGATTTGACTAAAGAGCTTGAAGCAGCTATATCTGGCATTAGTCAAAATGGTGACTATGAGTCGTCTGGTGTTGTAACCAGGGTTGGCGATGGCATAGTTTGGGTCTACGGTTTGCAAGGTTGTGGTTACAGCGACGTAATTGAAATAGAGGTTGACGGTAGTACCCCAGCAAGAGCTTTTGCTTTGAACCTGAACGAAGATGAGATTGGCGCTGTGTTACTAGATAGCGAAATAGGCGTTCGAGCTGGTGCTAAAGCGGTCTTAACGGGTCGCCCACTTGAAGTTCCAGTTGGCCCAGAACTGCTTGGTCGAGTAGTTGACCCTCTTGGTCGGCCACTAGATGGCCTTGGCCCCATAAAAGCTAAGCAAACAGGCCTAATTGAAAAAAATGCTCCTGGAGTTATGGACAGAAAATCTGTTCATGAGCCACTAGCAACTGGGGTAATGGCTATTGATACCATGGTACCAATTGGCCGAGGCCAGAGGGAGCTGATAATTGGCGACCGTCAAACCGGTAAAACGGCAATCGCAGTCGATACAATGATTAATCAGGCTAAGCAAAAAACAGGAGTTATAAATGTTTTTGTAGCCATCGGTCAAAAACGAGCTAAAGTTGCTGCACTTGTAGACAGACTAAAAACTGAAGGCGTTATGGACCAAACCATTATAGTCTCTAGTAGCCCGTCTGACCCAGCTAGCTTACTGTACCTAGCCCCTTATGCTGGCACTGCCATTGGTGAATATTTCCGCGACAACAAGCAACACGCTTTAATTATTTTTGACGATTTGTCCAAGCATGCTGTTGCTTACCGTCAAATGTCTTTACTACTTAAAAGGCCACCAGGACGTGAAGCGTACCCAGGTGATGTTTTTTATCTTCACTCGAGGCTACTAGAACGAGCTGCCAAATTGTCAGACGCACTTGGCGCGGGTAGCTTAACTGCCCTGCCAATTATTGAAACGCAGGCTGGAGATGTTAGCGCCTACATTCCTACTAATGTCATTTCTATAACAGACGGCCAAATTTACCTCGAGACCAATTTATTTAACCAAGGCGTTCGGCCAGCTATTTCGGTCGGCTTAAGCGTTAGTCGTGTCGGTGGTTCTGCTCAGACAAAAGCAACAAAAAGCGTTGCCGGTGCACTAAGGGTTGAATTAGCTCAGTTTAGAGAACTAGCCAGCTTTGCACAATTTGCCAGTGACCTAGATGAAGATACTAAAAAACGGATTGCTAGAGGACGCTTACTGACTGAAGTATTGAAACAGAAGCAATACCAGCCTTTAAGTGTTGCTGAACAAGTCATAATTTTGCTAGGAGCAACTAGTGGCCATTTTGACACCCTGCTAGAAAAAGATGTCCAGTCGGCTTCTCATCAGCTGGTCACTGATATTAAAAAGTCACATAAAACTATTTACGACTCTTTAAATGAAGGCAACAAGCCCGACGAAAAATCAGTTAAAGCAATCGAAGCTCAGGCAGATAAAATAGCTAAAACTTTTGGTGAAGGAAAATAAGCGAGTAATATGGCATCTAGGCAAGGCATAAAAAACCGAATCAAATCTGTTTCAAGTACGAAACAGATTACTAAAGCTATGCAACTAGTAGCTGCTAGTAAGCTTAGAAAAGCTCAAGAAGAGGCGCTTGGACCAAGGCAGTATGTAGAAAGTATTAGTCAAGTGATTAAAGAACTAGCAAATTCAAGTAGCGCGAGTCAATCTAATTTATTTAAAACCAATAGTTCTAAAACAACCCTAACCATTGTCATAAGCAGTGACCGTGGTCTAGCTGGCGCTTACAACAGCAATGTTGTTAGAAAGTTAAGTTCTAGTTTGAAAGAAGGTGGTCGGAACCACAAAATTATTAGTGTGGGTCGCTACGCCTCGCTATTTGTTTCTAAAGTTAATGGACCAGATGACCAATATGAGCTCGATGAGGTAGATGAAATTGCAGCTTACCCAATGTCAGTTAGTTCTGTGGACGTCGAGCTTGCATTGCCAATACTTCAAGAGTCAATTGAACTATTTAACGCTGGAAAAGTTAGTGAAGTGTTTGTTGTTTACACTAAGTTTGTTTCAACGGTTAGGCAGGAGACAAAAGTTGAAAAGTTGCTTCCTATTGTACTTGACGAGCAAACTACTGAATCGTCTCTAGATAAAACATATGAACCAAGTAGTGAAGTTTTGGTCGACTACGTAGCAAATAGGTATTTGGAAGCAAACTTGACCCAGTTTATATTAGAGTCGGCTGCCAGCGAGCAAGCATCTAGAATGCTAGCTATGAAAAATGCAACCGATAACGCATCTGACCTTATAGAGGACTTAACTCTGGCATTCAATAACGCTCGGCAAGCTGCTATTACTCAGGAGCTGGCCGAAATTAGCGCTGGTGCGCAGGCGGTAAACTAGAATATGGCATATGAAAAGCTTGATCAGCATAGACTTTTACCAAGATCCTTGTATGACTCTTATGCTAGTGGATACGCCGACGGCTCACAATCAAACGGACATCAGTTGAACGCAAATGAGTACCCTGCTCTTTTAGCAGAAGAATTTCAATATTATAGCCAATCGCCACATCAACTAGCCGAGTGGATGCTAAAAAAATGGTATGACGAAGGTTTTAATTACGCTCAACAATATAATGAACAATCAATTGCTTTAACTAGTTTAAAATCGGAAGGATAATATATGGAGACTAAAACGAAACAAATAGGTAAGGTAACACAAGTAGTTGGCGTGGTTGTTGACGCTGAATTCACTTCTGGCCGATTACCAGCTATTTATGATGCTTTAATAGTAGAACGAGGCAAAGACAAGCTTTATCTAGAAGTTGCCCAGCATTTAAGCGAGTCGACAGTTAGAACTGTTGCCTTGAGCAGTACAGATGGCTTAAAGCGAGGAGAAGAGGTTGTTTCTACCGGTGCACCTATTACTATAGCTGTTGGTGATGAAACTATGGGCAGAATGTTCAACGTGGTTGGTGAACCTATAGATGGCAAGCCAGCTTTTAAGCCTAAACATACAGCTCCGATTCACCGTGAAGCGCCAAGCTTAGATGAGCAAAGTGGCAAAATTGAAATTTTAGAAACTGGTATTAAGGTTATTGACCTAATTTGTCCGATTACCAAGGGTGGTAAAGTGGGCCTCTTAGGCGGTGCTGGAGTCGGTAAAACAGTCCTTATAACCGAACTAATAAATAACATTGCCAAGTATCATAGCGGTAGTTCGGTTTTTGCAGGCGTTGGTGAGCGAACCCGTGAAGGCAATGACCTTTACTATGAAATGGAAGAAAGTGGCGTCCTAGATAAAACTAGTTTAGTTTTTGGGCAAATGAACGAACCGCCAGGAGCTCGTTTGCGGGTTGGTCTAACTGGCCTAACCTTAGCTGAAGGCTTCAGAGACCAAGGCAAAGATGTGCTATTGTTTATAGACAATATTTTTAGGTTTACTCAGGCTGGCGCCGAGGTATCTGCCCTCCTTGGCCGCTTGCCAAGCGCAGTTGGCTACCAACCTAACTTGCAACAAGAAATGGGTGCCTTACAAGAGCGTATAACTAGCACTAAAACAGGCTCGATTACATCTGTTCAAGCTATTTACGTGCCAGCAGACGACTTAACCGACCCTGCTCCAGCTACTACATTTTCACACTTAGACTCAACCATTGTCTTAAGCCGTGCCTTAACTGAACTGGGCTTATACCCTGCCGTAGACCCATTAGACTCAAGTTCGACCATCTTGGACCCAGAAATAGTTGGTGAAGATCATTACAATACAGCCCGCGAAGTTCAGAGAATTTTGCAAAGGTATAAAGACCTTCAAGATATTATTGCTATTTTAGGCATGGAAGAGTTATCTGACGAAGATAAGCAAACCGTTGCTCGCGCCAGACGTATACAAAGGTTTTTAACGCAACCTTTCCATGTAGCAGAAGTATTTTTGAACAAACCGGGGGCTTATGTCAAACTAGCCGATACCATAGAAGGTATTAAACAAATATTAGACGGCCAACACGATCATAAGCCAGAATCGGCCTTCTACCTTAAGGGGAGTATTAAGGAAGTAGAGTAATGCTAGCAAAAGTACTTACTATTTCAGGCCAAAAATACAGTGGCCAAGCCAAAGAAATTAGGCTTCGAACAACTGAAGGCGATATGGCAATTTTACCTGGGCACGAACCATTCATGGCCATTGTTGAGCCAGGAGCTTTAACGGTTATTGATGAAAATGGTAAAGATGATATATTTTCAGTTTATGGTGGAGTAGTCACTGTCGAACAAGGCTCCGAAGTCAAAGTGTTGGTTGACGAGGCCGATCATATAGACGACCTTATTGAAGAAGAAATTGAAGAAGCTATGAAACTAGCTGAAGAACTAAAAAGCGCCGCTAAAGACCGACAAAGTCTGTATCAGGCTCAAAAGCTTATAGATAGACATGTTGTTAGACTAAATGTTGCTAAGATTCGCCGTCGACCAAAAAGATAGACTTTAATTCCTTGGCGTATTCACTATCCAAATAATCAACTTCTACTTGCTGGTCTAGCGCAACGTAAACTGACATTACGAACTTAGAAATAGCATTTTTTAATGTTACATTGTCTTCACCTATGAAGGTAACTTGCTCTAACACGAACTGGGCTAGAACTGGGTCTGAATTTTTTAGATCTAACCATCGACGCTCAAAGTCATGGTCGCTGTCTTGCTGGACAACTTGAGCTAATACCGCTTTTTCGAGCTGAGGGAGGTGTGTATTGGCTTCTGTTGAACTCACGTCTTTAATATAGTCCTCTTTTTTATTGTAACTCCAGCTTGCATTTAATTACAACTAGCGTAATATTAGACGTGGAAAAATTAATAAAGAATAATTATGGAAAGAAAACAACTATCAGGAGATTTATTTAACATGTCGACAACTGAAGCAGAAGCAGTTCACACAGTAGTAAGTTTAGGTGATGCGGCCATTGGTACTATTGAGCCAGAAGCTAGAAACATAGATTCACGACTAGTCGATGCTTTTATAGAAGAGTTATTAACAGACCGTTTTTATGCCCCTGCAGAAGCAAATGTTCCTGTGGCTTGTGTTGACGGTCGATATGACCCGAATGCCAACCAGCACTTACCATGTGCCGCCGGAGGTACACATTCGCTCTTTGTAGCCGACTTTTTAACAAACGAACGTTATAGAATACCAGGTGACAAACCTTTTTCAGATTATGTCGACAGTTTTTGCCATACCCTTCAGAATCTTGGTATGCCGATTGGTGATCATGTCGACAACCTCACAGACGCTCAGAGTGGCAAGGCTGGGTGCGGAGCTTGCGATAACTCAAATAAAATCATGACGGTTATGAGTTCTAATGGACCTTCTCTAAAGGTGGCTGCCAAGCAAATGGGTCTTTTCTTTAGCAACGAACAACACGAACATATTATAGATAAAGCCACTGAAATTTCTGATAAATAATTATTTTGTAATGGTCTAAGCTTGGTTGAAACATATGGAAAATATGGATTTGTTTCAGAGTTACAAGGCTACCATCAAGAAGTAGCAGTAGTTATAAACACTGTCGAACAAACTACACTTGATAGAAAAAAGGTGGCTAATGAGTTTGAAAATCTTCAAGCTTTTAACTTAGATGCATGGGCGTTAAAAAATGGAGCCGATAAAATAAGCTTGAACGAGTCAGAGTCCAACTTCAAGTTACTAGCCGCTTTATACTATAACTTGTCAACTCTCTACACCTTAGCTGGCCCTAGCCTAAGAGTAGCGACACGCTGAAAATTGCTTTTAGCGTTGTATTTTAATTTTAAGTTGCTTATACTTAAAAACATAGTAAATGATAAAAGTGTGTAATAGAGGGAGAATAAAGTGGACGACTTTAAGCCAAATAAAAGTGTAGATGGAATGATGGGAGGAGCCGGAGCCCCACCTAAAGAACCAGAAAACAACTACATGAATAATAACCAGAGTAATGACGCTGAACTAAGCGACCTTGGGCCAGCTAATGAAACACCAGCTACTCCTAATAATTACGCCCACGAAAACAACGACTTACACATTAGTGGTCATGTTAAAGATCCAAGTAAAAAGTTTAAGGTTTTGACAATAATTTTCGCCTTACTTTTCATTGCCGCTTCTGTCTTTGCTTACTTCCAGTACAGCCAAGTTCAAGACTTACAGAAACAGCTTGATGAAAGCAATGCTAAAGTCCAAATGCTAAACAGCGAGCTAGATAGTATTAAATACGACACTAAAGACGCAACAAAGAAACAAGAGCTAGCGACTAAAAAGCTTGAAGCCTACCAAGCTCTAGCTAAACAGCTAAAAGACGCCTGTGGTCGAACTTGTAACGATATTTCTCTAGAAGTTAAAGTTACAAATTAATTAGATTTTCTTAGCAGTTTCATTTAAAATAATTACTAAGGCTTATTACTAATGAAACAAAATATTATTGCCGTACCCGGTCGGTACATTGCTCCTCTAACTATAAACGGCTTAAATGGCCGCATGTTGAAGTTGCCAGTAACCAATCAAGAGTACAAAAATAGAAACATTTTGTTAATTTATGGACATCATTCTTGTATTGAAAGAATGTATAGTATTGCACAAAATATTGCTGACTATGGCAATGTCTTAATGCCAGATATGCCTGGTTTTGGTGGCATGGATAGTTTTTTCATAATAAAGAAAAAACCAACACTCGATAATTATGCCGATTATCTGGCAACTCTTATTAAGCTACAGTATAAAAGAAAGAAAATAACTATTGCGGGCATGAGCTTCGGCTTTTTAGTGGTCACAAAAATGCTCCAGAAATACCCTGAACTAGCCAGCCAAGTTGATATGGTTATTAGTATGGTTGGCTTTACTACTACTCGAGACTTTAAGCTATCTACGAGCAAAATGACCGCTCTAAGGTATGGCAGTTTATTTTTCAGCACCAGACCTACTGCATTTACATTTAGACACCTAGCTTTAAATAAGTTGGCTATTAAATTTGCCTATGGTTCAGTATCTAAAATTCACCCTAAAATGAAAGATGCCGAAAGTGGCCAGGAACTGGCCAAAAGAATCACCTTTGAAGCATATTTATGGCAAATCAACGATGTTCGAACCTACATGAAGACAACTGCTAGAATGATGAACGTCGATCTTACGCAATCTAAAACTAACTTACAAGTTCACCACGTTACAGTTGACGCTGATCAGTATTTTAACAATAAAAAAGTTAAGCAAAATATGAGGAAAGTATATAAAAAAGTCTACGTTTATGATGCAAAGCTGGGTAATCACGCCCCTACCGTGGTTAGCTCTAAGGATCAATCGGCTAATTTTATACCGCCTAGGTTAAGGATGGTGTTATCTGAAAAGCAATATAATGGTATAATTACAAGATGAAAATCGGCATTGTATGCCCTTATAATATGTTCCAGTTTGCTGGTGGTGTTCAAGACGTCGTAGTTCAACTGCACCGCGAGCTAAAAAGAAAAGGTCATGAAGTTAGAGTCATAACACCAAAGCCCCGTAACTTCAACCACGAGGTTCCAAAAGATTATATTCTACTAGGCAGGAGTGCCAAGGTTCACACAATGGCAACCATGGTCGATATCGGTTTTGAGGCTGTCAGTAGCGAAATAGATAGCATTTTAGAAAACGAAAAGTTCGATGTAATTCATTTTCATGAGCCCTGGATTCCCTTGCTATCAAGACAAATACTTACCCGTTCTTCAGCAGTAAATATTGGTACTTTTCACGCTAAAAGCCCTGAAACTATAATGAGCAAATCATTCATTAGCTCTGTAGGGCCATATACTAAAAGCATCTTAAACTACTTAGATTCATTGACGGCTGTATCGAGTGCGGCTAGTGAGTATGTAGTTGGGATGACAGACAGGCTTATTGAAATTGTACCTAATGGTATAGATTTAACTAAATTCAAGCCAACTGGCCAAACAAGTGACCAAAAAAATATTTTATATCTAGGCAGACTAGAAAAAAGAAAAGGCATTGAGTATTTAATAGATGCTTATAGGTTAGTTCAAAATAAGCACCCTGAAGTAATTTTAAAAATTGCCGGAAGTGGCGTTAAAAGAAAAAGTTTAGAGAAGTATGTCCAGCAGAATAATATTAGTGGCGTCGAGTTTTTGGGCTATGTAGCCGAAGAAGATAAGCCACTTTTAATGGAAGATGCTACAGTCTATTGTTCACCGGCGCCATATGGTGAAAGCTTTGGCATTGTGCTTCTTGAAGCAATGGCAGTAGGAACGCCTGTTGTAGCTGGAAATAATGTCGGCTATGCCAGTGTCATGAAAGATACCGGCATGCTCAGCTTGGTTAACCCAACATCGACAGTAGATTTTGCCCAACGACTAGAATTAATGCTATTCGACGAAAAAGTACGAAAAATATGGAAAGAGTGGGCCAAGGATACGGTTAAGCAGTATAAATTTAGTAAGATTGCCGACGCTTACGAAGCGGTATATGAAAAGGCTCTGAGTATTGTCCATGTCTAAAATATTAAGTATTGGTTTTTTGCTGGACGATACGCTAGATACAGCCGATGGAGTTCAACAATATGTTACTGGACTTGGTGGCTGGTTTAGCAAAAACGGCCATGAAGTACATTATTTAGTCGGCGAAACTACTCGAAAAGATATAAACAACATCCATTCAATGGCCAAAAATGTAAAAGTCAGGTTCAACAAAAATCGTCTTTCCATCCCCTTACCTGCCAGCGGAACCAGAATTAAAAAAAAATTAGCTGAACTAAATTTGGACGTGCTTCATGTTCAAATGCCATATAGCCCATTATTTGCTGGTAAAGTTATTGACAGTGTATCGGAAAAAACTAAAGTCATAGGTACTTTCCATATTGTTCCAGCTTCAAAAATGCACTACTTAAGCTCTAAAGGGCTCAGTTATTTGAACGCTAAAACAAGTAAAAAATTTAACAAAATTATTTGTGTCTCATCGGCCGCAGCAGATTTTGCTAAATCGGCCTTTGGCTATGAAACGGTGGTTATACCCAATGTTGTCGATATCGATAAATTTCACCACCCACCAGTTAACCATAAAACTCCTACAATTGTTTTTTTGGGCCGTTTAGTTGAACGAAAAGGTTGCAAGCAACTTCTGGATGCTTTACTTGTTTTACAAAATAATTACCACGAGCCTTACAAGGTCATTATTGCTGGTAAAGGGCCTCTCAAGACCGAACTTGAAATGTACGCCATTAAAAATAAAGTCAAAAACGTCCAATTTGTTGGTTTTGTCAGCGAAGCCGAAAAATCTAAGCTACTAGCCGGTGCTGATATTGCAGTCTTCCCAAGTACTGGAGGCGAAAGCTTCGGCATTGTTTTAATAGAAGCAATGGCTGCCGGCTCTAGGGTAGTGTTAGGCGGTAACAACGAAGGTTACCGAACGGTGCTCGAGGATTACCCTGACCTACTTATTGACCCAAATGTACCAACTTCCTTTGCCGATAGGCTACAGTATTACCTGGAACACCCACAGTCTCGCTTGCAAGCATATAATTGGGCACAAAGTCAGTTGCCAAACTATGACATAAATCACGTTGGAACAAAGATTTTAGAAATATATAAAAATTAAATTTATAACAAACATGATCAATAAAATTCTAAAAAGTATTGAATATAGCCGAACTAGCCTGACCAAAATATTATTTGCCGATGAACGTAAAGCAAGTGTGCTGTTACTAGCCGTTGCCTTAATAGCTATACTGATTGCGAATTCTGCATGGTCAAGTAATTATTTTGAAGTAGTAAATACTAAAATTACTTTCCTGGGAATAACTTTAAGTCTTCAGCACTGGGTTAACGAGGGCCTAATGGCTCTGTTTTTCTTAATGGTCAGCATTGAAATTAAAAGAGAACTAATAGACGGCGAGCTAAAAGGTTGGAAACGTGCATCATTCCCAGTCGTGGCGGCTATAGGCGGTATGCTGGTGCCGGCCTTAATATTTTCCGTACTAAACCCAGAAAGTCCTTACTCTAACGGCTGGGCCGTACCAATGGCTACCGACATTGCCATTGCAGTGACAATAATTGGCTTACTGGGGACGCGGATACCTAAATATTTAAAATCTTTTTTACTAGCTCTTGCTATAGTTGACGATTTAGGAGCTATATTAATAATTAGTTTGTACTATAACCAACCCACTAATTACACTTATTTAATTTTAGTTGGAATTTTAGTTGCCCTACTCTGGGCAATCAGAAAAACAAAAAAGCAACTAGTTTGGTTTGGTATTTTCGGAACTTTAATATTGTGGCTACTGCTAGCCAGTGGTGTTTCGGGCACTCTAGCTGGTGTACTCGTTGGTTTTCTAATTCCGCTCGTATCTTCAAAAAATACTAAGACTGAAAAAGCTCAGCCCTCAGAGGAGCTAGAGAGAGTTTTAATACCTATAGTCTTATTTGTGATTGTCCCACTATTTGTATTTGTTAATGCAGGGGTTAACTTTAGCTCTATAATAGTATCGACAGTTGACGACAAAAGACTAATTGCCGGAATAATTTTAGGATTGGTAGTTGGTAAGCCTTTGGGAATTTTATTATTCAGCTACGTAGCTAATGTATTCAAAATAACTCACAAGCCCGGTAACATCACTTGGCTTCAAATAGCTGGCGTTGGCTTCATAGCTGGAATAGGTTTTACAATGGCCCTATTTATTACTAATTTAGCCTTTAAAGGTCAAGACAACCTCATAAATATTGCAACCGTATCAATTTTTGTTGGCTCAATTGTCTCGGCAGTAGTAGGAATGATGATATTATTCTTTAGTAAAAGAAAGCTTACTAATGGATAAAAAAACAGTCTATTTAGTTATTTCTGCAGGTGGCTTTATTGGAGCCTACTTGCCAGTATTACTGTTCAATGCAGACGGTTTTGGTTTAGTTAGTATAGTGGGTGGCGTTATTGGCTCGATTATTGGTATAGTAGTAGCTTATAAACTAATCCAAAATAGCTAAAGAATTTTTTATTTAGCTACAGTTTCTCATAAAAGATATTCATGCAAAAGAAAAGCTTCAACTTCAAGGTAGAAAAGCGAATAGACGGCTCACTAGGAAGAGCTGGAGTTATAAATACTCCCCACGGGCCTATTAAGACACCGGCTTTTATAGTTGTCGCTACTAAAGCAACTGTTAAGGCTCTGACACCAGAGCAAGCTAAAGAAACTGGTGCCCAAGCGTTACTAGCCAACGCCTATCATTTATACTTACGCCCTGGTCCAGAAGTAGTCGATTCAGCTGGTGGTTTAGGAGAATTTATGCGCTGGAATGGCCCTACCTTTACAGATAGCGGAGGCTTCCAGGTGCTCAGTCTGGGTGCTGGCTTCAAGAAAGTGATTACCATGGACGCTAGTGCTGAGGAAAAAAATGTAACGGCCAAAAATCATGAGCGACTCGCTAAGGTCGATGACGAAGGTGTTACTTTTAAGTCGCACATTGATGGTTCTATGCATAGATTCACACCAGAGATCTCAATGCAAATTCAACATCAATTAGGTGCTGACATAATTTTTGCATTCGACGAATGCACTTCTATCGCTCAGCCATACAGTTACCAACTGAGCTCACTTATCAGAACTCATAAGTGGGCAGATCGATGTCTTACTGAACATAAAAAACTAACTATGTCTCGGAACAAAAAACCATACCAAGCATTGTTTGGAGTTATCCAGGGAGCAAACTATAGGGACTTAAGACAGCAAGCAGCTGAATATATGGGCAAATTACCGTTTGATGGCTATGGTATTGGCGGAGCCTTAGAGAAAGAAAAATTAGCTGAAATTATTGCCTGGGTTAATGAGATTCTACCAAGTAATAAACCTCGACACTTATTAGGTCTCAGTGAGCCAGATGATATTTTTATTGGCATTGAAAATGGTGCAGACACATTTGACTGTGTTTCTCCGGCCAGAATTGGACGTAATGGGGCTTTGTACACTTTAGACGGCAAAATTAATATCAAAAAAGCTATGTATGCCAAGGACTATAGTAGCGTAACAATAGACTGCGCTTGCTACACTTGCAAAAACTACACCAAAGCTTACTTAAACCATTTGTTTAGGGCGGGCGAGCGTTTGGCGGCAACACTGGCGACTATTCATAATGAACACTTCATAATTAAGCTAGTAGACGATATACGCGAGAGTATTCTGACTGAAACTTTTAATGATTTTAAACTAAGCTGGCTTGCTAGATATTACGGTAAATAAATTAAGTAATTCTTTCTTTTTTTCTTAAAAAACCAATGACTTGATAGGTTATAGGTAGCATTGCAACTTCTATGAGTGTTTTAAAAATCCAACCCTGAATAATGTACTTCAGCGTGTCTTCACTGTTCATAAACCCAGAACCACTAAACGCTATTAATGTAAAAATGACGGTATCTAGTAGCTGAGCTACAACAGTTGAACCAATCAGCCTGACCCATAGTCTTTTGGCGCCATATTTTTGTTTAATTTTAACCAGCACATAAGAATTCACAAATTGACCTATCAAAAAAGCAACAAGTGATGCAATAACGATTCTTGGTACAAAGCCTAATATGTCGTTCCACGAGTCTTGCATATTCCAATCTGCACCACCTGGAGCTATGCCAACTAACAAAAATACAACGCTCGCCAATGCCATAACAAAAAATGCAGTTAATATTGCCCGACGCGCATACTTGAGTCCGTAAATCTCTGTTAAAATATCGCCAAATATGTAGGTCAGCGGAAAAAGTAGCGCTCCGCCATCTGTCAAAAAGCCCCTAATATCAATTATTTTTACGGCACTAATATTAGATATAAGTAAAAAAGATACGAACAGGGCTAGCACTAAATCGTAATACTTAAACTGTCTGGTGCTTGCGTCATTAAAAATAATTTCCTTTTTATTAATGAAGTTTTCAGCTTTTTTGTAAGTAGATGATTTTGGCATAGGTTTACTTTTTATCTCGTAGAGAGTCAGCTTCTATTTTATTTGGGCTAGGATCTAAACCAGATTTGTCCCTGTTTAGTATCTTTGACGTGAATTTTCTGGCTAACTAATTCTTCTCTTAATTTATCTGACAGCTTCCAGTTCTGATTACTTCTAGCTTCTTCGCGCTGTATTAATAACTCTTTTTGATCAGCAGTAATGTCGCTAGTTGTAAATTTAATTCCCAGACCCTGCTCTGCAAGAGTAATTAGTTTTTTGAAGTTAGCAAGACCATTTATAGTCAACCCGTTCTGCTCAACATAGCTAAAACCATCCTCAATGGCAACTAAAGCATTGGGAGTGTCGAGGTCAGTAGATAAAACTTGTTTAAATTTATTGATGGCGTTTAAAAAAGCTAGATTTTCATCGGTGACACAATCGTCAGCTGGCAGTTCTTCTTCTCGTGCTTGGTGAACATAGCATGCCACATTCTGCCAGTGCTTAAGTCTGTTCTTAGCAGCCTCTAGGTTCTCCCATGTAAAATTGCTTTCAGCCCGATAATGACTTTGCAGAACGAACATCTTAAAATCTTTTGGCTCAAAACCCTTGCCTTCAATATCTTCTAAAGTATAGCCATTGCCTAAGCTTTTACTAATTTTGGAGCCGTTGACTAGCAAAAAATTGTTATGAACCCAGTAATTAGCAAAGGTTTTACCGGTTGCACATTCGCTTTGGGCTATTTCGTTAGTATGATGGACTGGTATGTGATCGATGCCACCAGTGTGGATATCAATAGTATGGCCTAATTTAGCCAAGGCCATCGCTGAACATTCTAAATGCCAGCCGGGAAAGCCTACTCCCCAAGGGCTGTCCCATTCCATGTCTCTGGTCTCGCCTTTTTGGCTGAACTTCCAAAGAGCAAAATCGCTGGCATTTTTCTTTTTGTTATTATGTTCGACTCTAGCCCCAGCCTTTAGTTCGTCTAATTTGAGCCGAGCAAAATCGGCATATCTTGCAAATTTTGACGTATCAAAGTAAACGCCGTCATCTATTACATACGTATAACCTTTTTGCTCTAGAGTTTTAACTAGTTCAATTTGCTCTTTTATGAAATCTGTTGCTTTAGTCAGATAAGTTGGCTCAATTAAGTCTAGTTTTTTAATGCCAATCAAAAAATTATCGGTATACATTTTAGCTATTTGCCAGGCGGTTTTACCTTCACGTCTTGCTCCCTTTTGCATTTTATCTTCACCTTCGTCGGCGTCACTTACTAAATGACCAACGTCGGTAATATTCATGACTCTAGTGACTTTATAGCCCTCAAGCTCTAAAGCTCTGACTAAAATATCCCATCTTATATAAGAGACCCAGTTACCAACCGTTATGTAGTTATATACAGTTGGCCCACAGGTGTAGAGCAATATCTGGCCTTTTTTAATAGGCTTAATTTCTTCTAATTTCCTTGTTTTAGTATTATATAAAATCATAAATTTATTTTAACAAGTCGATTGCTTGTTTCACTAAGTTATATTTGAATGCGTCAATATCTTCACAAAAATTGTCTTGTCTGAAGCCAGCTGCGTAAGGGTGGCCGCCACCGCCATAAATAGAAGCTAGTTTGTTAGCTATTTCGATGCCTGCAGAGCAACGTAGAGCCCCAGTTAAGCGGTTTTTGTAGACTTTAAGTGCCACTGCCAGTTTGACGTCTTTAACGTTAAGAAGCTCGCTCATAATGAGCGGACCTGGATTGTACAGTGTTCCAATGTCGTATAGTTCGCTTTCTGGAATAACAACCAAGGCAATTTGGTTATCGTAAAAGAATTCGGTTCTGTCTATGAGATCAGCTTTGTAGCGAAAAACTTCTATATCCATTTTAGACAGTTCGCGTCTAGTTTCTTCGAGTTTGGAACGGCTAACACCTGCCTCTAGCATGTCTGCGACTCGGCGATAAGTGTTTGACCCCGCAATGTCGCTTGTTAATCCTAAACTGTCAGATAAAATACTCTGTGTGGCATATTCCATTGCTTTAAGCGAAAGTGGCCAGCCAAAATCTTTAGCTAGCTGATAAACAACTTCCCCAGTAGAAGCAAAATTTTGCGCATTAGAAACTACCGTAGCAAATGAAATATCGCAATTAACTTCTTGGTGGTGGTCGAGCACTAAAGTCGGCTTAGATTGAACCCAAGAAAACTCAATTTGTTGGGTCAGGTTTTCTAGCAGTTTAATAGTTGAAGTATCGACTATTAAACTGGCACTAAAGTCGGCAGGAATAGTTGAACTTATTTTATCCCAGCCATTTAGAAATTTTAAATATCCAGGCACTTCAACCGCGCAGTAGAGGTAGGCTGTTTTGCCCATGTCAGTTAAAATTTCATTTAAAGCTAACGAAGTTGCAATGGAATCCCCATCTGGGTTATCGGCCTGAATTATTAAAAACTTATCATGTTTTTCTATAAACTCTTTAATTTCATCTTTGTTTGGAATCATAAAATTGTTCTTCCTTCTAAGGCTCGACCTAAAGTTATTTGATCGGCGTACTCAAGGTCGAGACCTATAGGTATACCACGAGCCAAACGACTCAGCTTAACGCCAGTGTCAGCCAACTGTTGCTGTAAATAAAGTGCGGTTGTTTCACCTTCTACGCTAGCATTAGTAGCTAAAATGACTTCACGCACTCCGTCTTCATTTATTCTCTTTTTTAAATCATCAAATCGTAAAGTTTCTGGCCCGATGCCGTCAATGGGTGATATTAAGCCGCCTAGGACAAAATAAGTACCCAAAAAACTACCAGTATTTTCTAATGCAACAATGTCGAAAGGTTCGGCTACAACGGCAATTAATTGTTTGTCACGCATAGGGTCTGAATAGAGGGGCGAAACTTCAAGGTCAGCATCTATAATTGCAAAAGTCTTTGGACAAGTTTTGACCTTACTGTGCAGGTCAAATAGTGAGTTAGCAATTCGCTCAGAATTGTTTTTATCAGTTTTTAGCAAGTAATAAGCATAACGTTCGGCGGTTCTTGTGCCAACTCCGGGCAAACAACCGAGAGACTCTATTAAAGTTATTAGTGCCTTGGGTAGCACTTTAGACATATTTTAAATCCTTATTTTATAATCCTAAATCGCCCAAGCCACCGAGCATTGGTTGCATTTTTTCGGCAGCTATTTTTTGGCTTTTGGCAATGGCTTCTTTAACAGCTTCTTCGACCCATCTCTCAAGCTGTCCAATATCTTCTAGGTCGACATACTCTGGATCAATGTGAATTTTTTTTATTTTTTGCTCACCAGTTATTTCAACCCTTACTGCACCTTCGCCAGCTTCAACCTCAATAATCATCTTTTGCAACTCTTTTTGCAATTTTCTAACTTTCATCAGCATTTTAGCTTGGTCTAATTTACTCATGTAATCTCCATTTAGTTACTTGTTATATTCTATCATGTAGACAGCTCTAGTTTCTGGTGATTGAGCCCAAGCCACGTAATATCTTTCCATTTGGTAAAAACTAGTTAACGATATTGCAATAACTAACATGGCTACACCAAAATTACGAGCTAATGGGTTTCTAGGAACATAAGAGAACCAACGTTTCATGAGTTCTATAAGTCCAGCTATGGCAAATGCATAAATTATGGGTAACAAGACTCCAATAAACAGCATAAAGCGGTCATTTAAGGCCAGCACCAAAATCAACAAAGCAGAACTACTAAAAAGAAGCAGCGAACGACGATGACGAATTCTTTTTACAAAATAATATATGCCCAAAACAACTAGGGCTGCTGTGAAAATATCGAGTAGCGGCAAGTTGCCAACCATTAAAACTGGCTCAGACTTGGCATAAACAAAAATAGATGAAAATATTAACAGCAAGTTGGTCCCGAAACCTTTTAAGTTGGTTGTTTGGGCTGGAATACCCAGTAATTCTTTAAGCTGTCCAGGTGCTCCAGCTAAACTTATAAATAATGGCGTGAGAATTAATAAATATATAGTTCCGGCTGCAATAAGTTGCCATGGTTTGAGTTTTCTTAAATTCTTTCTTCCATACAATATTAGACCAATCATGCCCACTAAAATGAACCATAAACCATATGGCAGATAAGCACTTAAAGCTATTACAGAGATAAAAGTCAAGAAACTAGCCAGGGTATGTTTTTTAGTTCTTAAAAACCAGTTCAAGCTAGCAAATACTGCTACTGAACTAAGTATTATTGCTGACCAGCTTACGGCTTGATGAGCGAAATTCAAGACTAAACTGTTAGTTAAGAAAATGAATACCCCAACAAGTGCAATCCGACGATTAAACCAAGCTTTAACAAGAAAGTAAAACAAAACCGTAGCTACCAGCACCAACGAGCTGCTAACTAACCTTGCGGCGTCTAAATAGTTGCCATTAATTTTACTGACTGCTTGAGCTGGTAAAAGATAAATGGCATCAACCGCTCGGTACCAAGGCTTGTCGGGTTGCTGTAGCTTCAGAACAGTTTGAGCTTCATAAATATTGAGTTTTCCGTCAATTACTTTCGGCTGGGGCGCCAATATAAAAAAAGCTATTGACAGTATTGCTAAAGTAACAAAAATAGTTCGCCAGTTATCTCTAGGCCACTGAAAATTAATGCGTGGCATTTTATATTTGAGCGTCATAATATCGTCTCAAATTATAGCATAAAGAGGCGCTTAACTTAAGGGCTAGACAGCAAACAGATTTTAGTTTTCAAAAGGTACTTTTAAGCCACTAGCTTGACGTTTATCTAGACTTTTGAATCTTTGACGTTCTTTGTCAAAATAAAGCTCAATGTTTCCGGTTGGGCCGTTACGGTGTTTCTTAATTAAAATATCAGTGATATTTTTACGATCAGTGTCTGGATTATAATAATCTTCCCTGTAAATAAAGGCAACGACATCGGCATCTTGCTCAATTGAGCCAGATTCCCTTAAATCGGCTAGTTGTGGAATTTGAGGGCTTCTAGACTCTACCGAACGACTCAGTTGCGACAAAGCGACTACAGGCACATTAAGCTCTCTAGCAATAGCCTTAAGCCCACGACTAATTTCTGATATTTCTTGAACTCTGTTGCCCTCTCCACCAAACTTCGAACCGCCACTCATTAGCTGCAAATAGTCAACCAAAATAAGACCGAGCTGCCTTTTATGTTGTTCGCGACGGGCTTTTGTCCGAAGGTCACTAACGGTTATGCCTGGGCTATCGTCTATAAATATTGGAGCTTCACTTAATGTACCCATGGCATGTCCGATTTTTTCGAAATCGGCATCACTCAAATTACCTGTTCTAATATTCCAGGCATCAACTCCAGACTCCATAGAAAGCATTCTGTCTACTAACTGCTCCTTGCTCATCTCAAGACTAAAAACTAAAACTGGTTGCTCTGATTTAGTAGCAATATTGTGAGCTAGGTTAAGGCTCAAGGCAGTTTTACCCATACTTGGCCTGGCAGCGACAATTATTAGGTCGCTACGCTGCAAGCCAGCTAAAATATTATCGAGGTCTTTAAAGCCAGTTGGTACGCCTCGAATTTTACCTTTGTCTTTGTGTAAATCATCAAGACGCTCGAAACTCTCGGCTAAAATATCTTCAATGGACGAAATGTCTTGTTTAACATGCTGCAAGCTGACCTGAAACAACCTAGCTTCCGCTTCTTCAATTAATGACTGAACGGATTGTTTTTCGTCATAACCTAAACCTACCATGTCTTGGCTGGCTTGAATAAGCCTTCTTCTTAAGCCTTTCTGGGCAACAATTTCAGCATAATTTTCCACGTGAGCGGCTGTTGGAACAAAGTTAGTCAGCTCAGTTAAATAGCTTGCCCCGCCTACGTAATCTAGAAAATCGTCATCTCTAAGTTGGTTCGATAAGGTTAGTATGTCAATTGGATGATGCTTGTTATATAACTTTAAAATTGCTTCATAAATACGCTGATGTTTTTGATCGTAAAAATCTTCAAGGGCAATCATGTCAGCTACTCGAACAAGGGCGTCGCTATCTATTAGTATAGCTCCAAGTAGAGAGCTCTCGGCATCGAGATTCTGAGGAGGTAGTTTCGCTTGAATAGCTGGTTTAGGCATATTGGTACTATTCTAACACTTCTGCGTCGCCGAATATATTTTTAACTCGGTCTAAAGTATTGTCAGATCCAGTAGCCACAGCTACTTTTGATGATTCAACCGTTACGCCGACCATAGTACTATCAGTTATAGAGACGTCTGGTTTGGTGTCACAAATAATTTCATAGCCAGAAACACCGTGTTTGGAGAGTTTGTCTAGTACTATTTGTTGATTTTTGTTATCTGACATACGTTTCTTATGAAATGGAAATTTAAATTGAAGTAAAATGCGACTATTCGTTAAGTCAGAGTAGTCTATGTCAGCCATCCTGAGTACACTGTACAGCGTATTGTGTGAGCTCCTAATATCTTCTAGAACTTCGTTCCAAACACTAGAGTCTAAACCCGACTGTTCGACTAGGTAGTCCTTTGCCGATTCTTTAGCCAAGCTCTTCTCAGAGAGGTTTTTATTGGCTGTTGTTATGCTCGGAGGAGTGGCAGGTTGAGGAGTATTTTTAGGTTCATTTCTTTTTAGTTTCTTAGTAGCTGGTCTAGACAAACTAATGGCTGGTTGGCTTATTTTTGCACTATAGGTCTTTGTGGGTCTAATCTCATCTAGTTCTACAATAGCTTCGAGTAAAGCTAGTTCTAGTAGAACCTGAGGCCTATTAGAGCTTTCAACCGAAAGTAGATCTTTAAGTAGCTGTAGTGCTGAAGTTGCTGGTAGATATTGCTGGTTGGTGGCTAAGTCTTGCCTGATTTTTTCAGCCATACTAGACGCCAACTGGCTGGGGTAAACTCCACTCTCATAAGCCTTGCCTAGTAAACTCATGAGTTGTTTAATATCTTTTTCTTTGATTGAACCCATAATTTCATAGACTAACTGAGATGGAGCCAATCCAAGGACTTCTTCTACTTCTGCTTGGGTAATTTCGGCACTTGAAGAGTGTCTAACCTGGTCAAGTAGGCTCAGAGCGTCCCTTAGGCTTCCGCCGCTATGCTTAGCTATAACTTCAAGGGCATCGCTTTTTATGGCAATTTTTTCTTTTTTGGCAATTTTTTCTAGATGTTTCTTTACAACTTCCGTTTCTGCCAGTCTGAAATTATATCTTTGGGTTCTAGATAAAATTGTTTCAGGAATTTTATGTGCATCAGTCGTTGCTAGTATAAAAATTACATGAGCCGGTGGCTCTTCAAGAGTTTTTAAAAGTGCATTGAAAGAATCAGTTGTCAACATGTGGACTTCGTCAATGATATAAACTTTGTACTTAGCCTGAAGTGGTGCAATATGGACTTTTTCACGTAAATCTCGAATCTCATCGATCCGTCGGTTAGAGGCAGCATCTATTTCTATGATGTCAAGCGGTAAATTTTCGCCACTATATTCTAAATTGTTAACCTCATGCGCTAGAATTCGAGCTATAGATGTTTTTCCAACTCCTCTTGGGCCAGTGAACAAGTAGGCGTGGCTTATTTTTTGTTGATTTAGAGCATTCTTAAGTGCCGATACAATCAAATCTTGGCCGACTATTTCATCGAGAGTCGTTGAACGGTATTTACGATACAATGCTTGCGACATAACCCCTACCTATTACAATTTCTTTTTTTCTTTTCGTGTTTTCATTATAAACAAAATACTAATAAAAATCTGTTGTAGTATAAGCAATTCTTAAGCTTTATTTGTTAATAGATGTTAACAACAAAAAATCCGCCAAAATTGATTTGACGGACTAATATTATTGTACGAAATTACTAAAGTGCAGCTTCAATAGCGGCCCATTCGGCGTCGGCATCGTCTTCTGGTACGTTTATACTTATTTGATCTCCTGGCTTAGCTTTAAAATAAGTCACGCTGGCTAGTAAGACACGGTAATCTCGGTCGCCATTTATTTCCACAAAGTAGTGTCCTTCTTTTTGAACCAGTACTCCAACTAGTTGCTTTCTTGGAATTGGACCAATTTGCTTATACAAGAAAGCGCCGTCATCACCTATTGTCAGTTTCAATATATCGCCCTGAACTAGTTTAGACTTACTGGCGTAGTTAGCCGGAACTGGGTAGGTTTTACCATCGCTACCAACCATATTTTGGCCGTCAAATACACCCTCTAGAACTTTTCCAGAGACGTTTTCGCGAGCTGTAGCAGTCACAGACGGATCTTCCCCTACAAGACTAATTAGTAGTTCTTTAGCAGCAGCTAAATTGGTTTCAGCTTCGCTTATTAGGCTTCTCAGCCTCTTTATTTGTTTCTCAGGTATATCGGACATCGCAGCTTATCCTAACTTGTTTGTTTACTCCACTTTATATAATTGTTTACAAAATATCATGTTTCATAATGATTGTCCAATAATATTATGAAAATATTGTGGATAAGTCAATAACTTAAATTTAGTCAAATAAAAAATACGCCTGTGCAGTCAAGACCTTTCAAGCGTATTCTTTTAAACAAAGTCGATATTTTTCTAGTAACTTTAGGCTAGCTCAACAGTTGCACCAGCTTCTTCTAATGATTTTTTAGCTGCTTCGGCATCGTCTTTAGCTGCTTTTTCTAAAACTGGTTTTGGCGCACCGTCTACAATAGCTTTAGCCTCGCCTAGCCCTAGTCCTGTGATTTCCTTAACGGCTTTAATGACTGCTACTTTTTGCGAGCCAGCATCTTTTAAGACTACGTCGTACTCACTCTTTTCGTCGGCTGGGGCTGCTCCGGCGTCACCAGCTGGGGCTGCTACCGCAACTGCTGCTGCAGCTGCTGGTTCGATACCATATTCGTCTTTCAAAATCGTACCTAGTTCATTTACTTCTAGAACTGTTAGGCCTACTAACTGTTCTGCTAATTTTTTCAAATCGGCCATTTTATTCTCCTTCAAATTGTTTAAGATTTACTGGCTTCAATAGCCTTCAAATAACCATGTAAGTTGCCACTTAGTGCGCTCATGGCACCATTTAGCGGTGAACTTAATGTATTGACTATACCAGCAATTAATTGGTTCTTACTTGGTAGGTTTGCTAGCGCTTTGACTTCTTCTGCACTAATAAACTTACCTTCGGCAGTGATTGCGCCGACGAACTGTAGAGCGGGTTCTGTTTTAGCGAAATCGCTAAGAGCTTTCGCAGGAGATACTTCGTCCTCACTGTTAAAAGCATACAAAAGCTGTTCTTTAAGTTCGTTTGTTTCAACATTTTTAAGGCTGTCTACCTTGCCTATAGCTTGCTTAACCAGTCGGTTTTTAACGACTTTGACAACAGTCCCGCTGTCTTTTGCTTGCTTTCTAAGGGCCTGAATAGACTTAACTGTGACGCCTTTATAATTAGCGACGACAGTCATTTTAGAGCCTGTTAAAAGTTCTGAAACTTCGGCAACAACCGCTGACTTTTGGTCTTTAGTTAAAGCCACTACTTCACTCCTTAATTTAGTTAATTTTAAATATCGACTTGTTAATGATCTACTACCAAAAAATGCTCTGATAATTTACCAGAACATTATAAAATTACAAATTTTGTAACCTAGGTGACCTTATTAAGAACTTTTCATTCCGTCACTGTCTTTGGTAAATCTATTATATTGTAGTTGATTGATTATGTTTTGACAACTATTTTTACGAATATTCTAAAATATTAGTGACAAATGCCATAAATAATGCTAAGATATATATTTAAAGATTGCTTGAAACTATGGACGCAAGAACAGGCCAAGGAGAAAATTTACCTGAAGATGAAAAACCGCTAAGCTATGCTGAGCTTGAATTAATTTGTAAATCTGTTAAAAACGAAAATGCCAGGCTAGCAGCTACAGTCGCCAGGCTAGAAGCTAATATTGATGATTTAAATAATAAACTGAAGATAGACACCAAAACTGGTGTTCTAACGGAAGACTATTTTAATAATTTTCATGCTAATGTACTTGAGCATCGACTTAAGAAATATCACGAGTCTAACTACGAGCAGCGAAAAAATGTTGATAAGCACCTCATTGTCATGATAGACATGGACGGCTTAAAACAAATTAATACTAGATACGGCTATGAAGCCGGTGACAAAGCGCTGACAAGTGTCGCTACCGCTCTTAAAACCGTCCTAAGAAGCGGTGATTTATTAATTAGAATGAACTCGGCCGGAGACGAATTTATTTTAATAGCTAAAATATTACCAGAGCACGATTCAGAAGAGGCAAAACAGGCCATATCTAGAAGAATACATTCGGTAGTCCAAGATAAAAGTGATGGAAAATTGTCTGTAAGCTTAGGATGTTCAACACTAGAAGATCATGACTCGTTAGACCAGGCTAAAAAAGAAGCGGAGCAATACTTAAAAGACGAGAAAAGCGCTTTATACGCCAGCCAAAAGCATGTACCCGAAAAGGTAGTAAGGGGTATTTTTGGTTTAATTAAAAATGTATTTGACAAATAAAATTAGTCAGCTATTATAACCTTATGGTTAAAACCACAGCTAATTATTCGAAAAACCTAGTGAGTAGCTCGCTCCTCATTATTGCTCTTGAATAAGTAGCTGGAACTAGCATAGTTAAAATATAACAATCCGGATTCCAGCAACAGGAATCCGGATTTTCAATATATAAATCTGTTTATGGTAACCCCGTAAATAGAAAGTACATTGAACCATTTGCCAGCGTCTAGCCTTTTAAGGAGGTGAAGAAATGGCAAAAACAGCAAGCGTTAAAGCCCTAAAAAGACTTTTCGCTGAAAACTCAGTTGCTTGTTCAACTTGCGGTACAAACATGGGTAATTTGAACGAGAAACTGGCAAGAAGGCTGGGCGTGGCACGTAACCACGTTCCCGCCCTCCTTCGCGACGCAGGGCTGATTGCGGTTGTGGACCACGAGTCAAATACAACCAAATTAGTCTCAAAGTCGTGACCCGCCCCCTAGAGCGGGCCCTGTCCACATTAAAGACAACTTGCTAATTTCCCACACCACGGGATTTTAGCAGTCGGTAAATGCTGAGACCCAGCTACTACCAAGTCTTTAGTGCAGAGACAGGGCCCGTCAGGGGCAAAAAATCGAATCTTAATCTTGAGAGTTAATAATTTCGGTAACTATAGGGTACTTTTCTTCAAAATAGTTGCTTAGGCTATCTAAAAATTCCTTTACTAATTCGCTACCACCAACTAACTTGTTTTTATATATTTTAATTAACACTTGCCAGTCAAACTTCAAATAGACATATACTTTATGGCCTAGAAGTAGGTATTTTTCAGCCGAACCTGGCTCGGCTCCAGCCAGAGAAGTAGCGGTATCGAAAAGTTCCTGAACTAAACTGTCAATTTTTTCTGGTGCACTACAGTCAACGAAACCATCATAAACATTTGGCTCGTTCCAAGTTATAATCATTTTAAATTTACTGGTTAAATACAAAATGTCATAAAAAGTTAAGTAGCCACTGTAGTTAAAGTCAAAACTTTTCAATATTAACTGGCGCTCATAATTTGCTCCTAAGAGCCAGGCTTCAAATAGCCGCATCCGCTTGGTCAGAGTTAATTCTACTTTAGAGTGACCGTATATTTTTAGTAGACTACTAGCGAGCTCAACTTCGTTTTTTGGGGTTGAGCTAATTTTTTCAACGCCTAGCTCGTTTGAGTCTTCGGGAAAAACAGTGCTGACAAATTTTAAAACTGACTTGCTGTGCATTTTAGGAACTTTTAGTGGCGTAGTTTCTAGGTCAACAACTTGAGCTGAAAGTGGCGTAGTTATACTTGTGAAGTAGCTACTCAGGCCCGCCTGCTTAGCCACCAAATTATTTCCAGCAAGTAACTCTTTAATTTTAGGGTTCTTGCAGTATTTAGGTTCAGCTAGTTTATATTTATAGTTTTTTCCTGTAGACGCCAGTAAAACTACGTCATACATATTAAGCTTAGGATGTTGACGCAATATAACGCTAGTGGGTTTGGTTGTTTCTCCTAACTTTAAAGCAATTTTCTTGAGACTGGTGTTTTTCTTTATAACAATAGATTTACTGGTGGCTTCAGCATATTGTTTTAGGCCCATATTTTTGTCAGTGCCAATGATGAGGTCAATGTTTGTGACTGGCAAGCCATAGCTGTTAGATTCTGTTTGCTCGAGCCATTTAAGATAATTAACAAATTCGTCTTTAGTCTTAAACTTACTACTTTCTCGAACTGCAGTTTCGGCCGCACTGCCTAATAAAAATACGAAATCGTTATTTTTAAGTTTCTGTTCCAAACTACTTAGGTGAGCATAACGAGCGTTAATGTCAAACGTACTGGCTATATATGGGTTCTTTGTCCCTTCTGGCGCTAGATTTATAGCTACACGAACCTTAGATACTTTTTTACCTTGTTTTTTGAGCGCCCCAGTTAGCTCAGACAACGTCTTTTCTGCTTGTTTACGACTACTGGCTGTTATTGAAATAAGGTGACCCATAATAAATACTGCTACTGTTTAATGTCAAAGTTCCTTTTTACCGAAGCCCATATTTTTTCTTCGACTGTTTCAATTGACAGGCCGTCTATGTTAATTGCAATATCACCTAACGAGCGTGCAATTTCTTCATAACCCCTGGCTAGACTCTCTTGAAAAGATTCTGGTTTTTTTTCAAAATTATCGTAATCCAATCCTGTTTCAGCACGATCTTGAATACGTTCTTTAAGAGCTTGGGAGTCTTTATGAGTTAAGACAATAGAGAGATCCGGAGTTGTATAATGGTCGCCTACAAATCTGCGTGTCGTATCTTCAATAGTTTTATGCTCCAGCCCCTCACCGTAACCTTGATAAACTACTGTTGAAAACCAGTTTCTGGCGGAGACTATCCAACCTCCCGCGTCAAGCGAGGGTTTAATAATATTATTCCAAGTTTCTAGGCGGTCGGCCGTAAAAAGTAATAAGTTAGTACTTGGAGACCGGTCTAATTGACCGTTTTTTATAATTTTTCGCAGTTCAGCGCCAATTGGGGTAGCGCCTGGTTCTTCAATTTGGCTAGCATTAATACCATGAATATTAAGGTTATTGACTAGCAATTCTGCTTGAGTAGATTTTCCAGTGCCATCTGAACCCTCAATAACTATATATCTACCTAATTTTTCAGTCATTAGTCGCACTCCAATGGATTATAGTCTTGTATTTTATCTTTGTAGGCTTTTGGTAGCATATCGCTGGGTTGCCAAGATTTAATAATTTGGTCTATGTCTTTTGCTTTTAGGTTTTGATATTTACCTGTGTCTTGGCTGTATTCGCCTTGGACATTGTTAGCATGAAAAAATACAATCTGAGCAATCCGCCAACCTACTGGCAACAAAACAAGTCGGTCGTTGTTGTTATATATTTCCATGGTCCAACGATTAATATAACCAGTGTCTCCCCAACCGGCGTCTTGGCAAACATTTATGCCGCTCCGACCAACCGTGCTTCTGGCTTGCATGCTAGTCGTTCCTTCGTTGGCTACGCCGATAAATTCATAGGTATGACCTAAAATTCGTTCATGAGGCCCAAGGGGAATTACTAGATGATCTTTCGGATAATTCCTAAGTTCACCAAGTGCTAAAGAACCTAGTGCTTGATAAAGTGGCACAGCTCTCTTGTGTTCAAAGTGCTTACGAACATGTTCTTCATCAAAAGGGTTAAACACAACTGCGTCGTTGCGATGCTCGGCTATTCTATAGTAATGTTCACCAAGCCTAATATCCATACTAGTTGTATTTACATGCTCCTCGACAAATGGGTAACAGACTATCTGTTTATCTTCTATTGCTTTAAATATTTCCGTATTGCTAAAAACGCCCTTAGCCATATAATCAACCTCTATGGGGCTACTCTACCGTTTTTAATAAAAGCTTCATGAGTCATTGGCATTAGTTCTGCAAAATGTTTCTCATACTCTTCTGCAACCATCTCAATTTCTCGCTGAGGGTACGATTTATGAGTCGAATCTTCAGATTTTACTCTAAGGGACAAAAAGTTCATCAAACCTCTGGGGTTCATGGTTACATAACAAGTAGAAAAAATAGATACTGGTAAAACCATTCGGGCCACTTCTCTGGCGATTCCTGCTTTAAGTTGTTCTTGGTACTTTTCGTAAGCAAATCGGGCAACTTCTTCGCCTGAATCCACTACAAGTTGATGTTGCTCGGGGCTACCAGGTACATATTCATATGCACCCGCTTTTCCCTGCTGAACTAAGTTTCTAGAATTATTAGGCACATAGAACACCGGCTCTAGCTCTTTGTAGCGACCGCTCTCTTCATTGTAAGAAGCTATACGATGTCTATGATGTTCTCTAAAAACAAAAATGGGAGCTTCTGTACGAAATGTAACTGAGCCATGCTCAAAAGGAGAACCGTGTCTTTCTCTCATGAGAAAATTAATCAAACCCCTTTCAGCGGAATCTTCTCTTTCAACCCCTGCTTCATTACCAAGAGTGGATACTCGAGCTGCACGAGTTACTGCGCTATCTGAAAGACAATGGTCTATTAACTCTACGGTTACATCATCCCGAAATATACTTTCTTTTTCAACATTTTGCCCATTGAATTCTTCCACTTATGACCTCCAATTATTTAGCCCCACTACTTCAAGGTTAGTTTAAAACAAATTTTGCAAATTTACTATAAGTCGTTAAAGTATTATTTACACTATGGAACAAAAAGACACTGCCAATAGTTTCGATTTATTACACAGATACAATAAAACTGGACGCATGGCTGCATTCGTTTTAATGGCGACTCTGGGTTTTGCGAATACCGACAAAGCTCTGGGATTTATTGTATGGCACGGAGAAGATACTTCAGTGCAGTACCTACATAATTCTGAAAAATCTTCTAAGGAAAATACCTGGATTATTTTACCTGGGCTAGGAGTGCAGAGCGGTAATGCAATGGCTTCAGTGCTAGAACCTGCACTATCAAGGAGTGGAAAGCTTGCTTATGCGAATTATTCTGATGATGGTGTCAACATCAGTAAACTAGCTAGCTCGATTGAAGAGGTCTTTTCTAAAACCAATCAGCCTGTTAGTTTTTATGCTCATAGCATGGGTGGAACAGTAACCCTCAAACTGTTAGCCCAATTGAATAACCGGGTTCCAATTGACAATATTGTTTTCGATTGCTCCCCTTACGATATTGATGATGCTAAAGACTCAACTGCGCCAATAATAAGTGCCGTTGCTCCAATTTACGGAGGTGGACTAATAAGCAAAACTATTGCTGAAGTTCGTAATAATGTGTTTATCCATAAAAATACCCGCCTCAGCACTGCCGAACAATTTAAAGACGCTGGCAGAATTGCCATAACTGGCAGTTCCCCGAGACTATTTACAGATCAGTTGAATGAACTAGGGAAGATTACACCAACAAATTACAGTCAATACATTCCAGACTCAACTAAAATATACTTTATTAACCCTAAAAATACAGCTAACGACCAAACCGTTGATGTTGAACGAGCTTATAACTCGTGGGATGCAATGTTTGGTGGCCGAGTTATTAGAATCAGCGTCCAAGGTGGGGGCCACGCTAACCCAACCCAAAGACCAACAGAGTACTATAAGGCCATGGAGCCATATTTTGTCAGCCCTTGCCAAGAACCTCTAAGGGCTAGAGCGCCAATGACTCAATGAGCCAGCACTACTACTTAGCAGACTGAGCAATGTTATCGGCTATTTGCTCAGCATTTTGGTAGTAATAAGCAATACCTCTCAGCTCATTTAAAACCATTTGAGTGGCGAAAATATATACCCCTCCTAAAACTAGTCCGACAATAAATGCATATCTCATATGAGATAAATGTAACCTACAGCCAAGCGCCAATCAAGTGACTTAATTATAACGAAAAATTTATTCTTAGCTTTTATTACTTTTTATATTTCAGTATTTGCTACTTTTACAGATGGCCCCATAGTAGTTGTTAGGTATATGCTAGTTACGTAAGTGCCTTTTAAGCTGGCTGGTTTAGCAGCTTTAATGCTAGCTAGTACGGCCTTGGCGTTCTGAGCGACTTTATCGGTTCCAAAACTAACCTTACCAATAGCTAGGTGAATTATTCCGGTGCTGTCGACACGGTATTCAACCTTGCCAGCCTTAGCTTCTTCTACTGCCTTAACAACATTTGGTGATACTGTGCCACTCTTTGGCGATGGCATTAAACCTTTAGGGCCTAAGATTCTTGCATATTTACCAAGTTTTGGCATTAGTGCTGGGGTAGCTACTAGAACATCAAAACTAATTATTCCTTTTTCTAGTTGAGCAATTATTTCATCACTGCCAGCAATTTCGGCACCAGCTTTTTTAGCTTTGGCTGAATCTTCCACATCTGCGAACACAGCTACCTTAACAGATTTACCTGTTCCAGCTGGTAAAATTATTGAATTTCTAATGTTTTGGTCTGCTTGTCTTGGGTCAACACCAAGACGAACGTGTAGTTCTACACTAGAGTCGAATTTTGTAGTTGAAGTTTTAATGGCAAGCTCAATGGCCTGCTTCAAGCTGTAGTCTTTGCCTTTTTCGACGTTAACGGCAACAGCTCTGAACTTTTTACCTCTTCGCTCTAATTTACTGCGTGTTTTTGGTATTAGCTTTGGCTTAACCTCGGCATGTTCGTCTTGTTCTGCTTTTCGTGCTTCTTTCTCTGCTTTTTCCTCGGCTTCTTTTAAGGCCTTTGCACTTCTTTTGCCTGCTTTAGCAGTTGCTTTAGTAGAAGCTTCTTCTTCATCGAGTTGTTTTTCGACTTTAACAATTTCCTCGGCTATAGCTTCGGTCTCTACTAATTCTTCTACTTTATGAGTAGTTTCTTCAGCAACTTCTTGCTCTGCTAGTTTTAGGTCTTGCTTATCTTCTTTTTTAGGCATATTGTTCTCCTTTGTGGTTCTGGCGGAAACTTAGTCCTCCCACAGGTTAATTAATAATTATACTTTCCTAAGCCTTTGAGCAACTATATTTTTTTGCTCCTGAATATCTTGAAATTGCTCAAATAGCGTGTTGGGTTCATCTGCTCGCTCATCACCTCTTCTATAAACTAGGCGCAAATAAGATTCTTTCATAGATAAAAAACTGGACATAGCTCCACAATCTCTGATTGCACTCAGCCTGTCTAGCTCAGTTGCATCTAATGATAAGCCGTATTCCAATAACTTAGTTCCAATTCGCAGAACATCATCTGCTCGACTGCTGTCCTTAGGACCGTCAATAGAACAGCTATAATACTCTTCAAAAAGCCACCTACTGAGCATTTCTAGTTCATCTGTCGTTTCTGATTGGTTTGGTAAACGTGGCAGTTTATTTAAATTGTCTAGTACTACATTCTCTATGTTCAAGAAGTGCGCATAAGCTTCATGGTGATTAAGAGATTTGTCATTTTCAATGGTATCTGTGGTAATTTTCTCCACTGCAACTAACCTTCTATTTCTACGCCCATGCTACGTGCTGTGCCAGCAACCATTTTCTTTATTGCATCTACATCTTCGGCGTTCATGTCAGAAGCTTTGGCTTCGGCAATTTCAGTTAGCTGGCTATCCGAAAGTTTTTTACTAACTTTTTCAGTATTTGGTCGGCCAGAGCCTTTATCTATACCTAACTTTTGACGGATTAAATCGTCGGTTGGGGTGCCAACTATTCTCCAATCCATTGTTCTGTCTTCATAAACAGTAATATGAACAGTTAAGTTTTGTCCCATTCGGTCTTTTGTTTGGTCGTTAAATGGATTAATAAAATCCATCATATTAACGCCGTGTTGTCCAAGCGAACTACCTACTGGAGGCGCTGCACTTGCTTGACCACCTTTAATTTTCATTTTTAAGTTTGCTTTTACTGGCTTTGCCATATAAAAATCCTTTCATTAACGAGCTCATTACAATTAGATAGTCAGTTGAAGCAACTAACTAATGCTTAACTCTCCTTCTAGCTTAATAATTTAAGAGAAGTGCGTAACTAAACTAATTTAACAGATTTCCCCTGTTTTGTCGATACATAATTGCTTAAATATTTACTATTCGAAAATTTCTTTATCAAATACAACTTTTTTATCGTCTAAGTTGGAAATATGACTAACTGCATCTTTTGAATACTTTATACCCTTTAGTGCCGCACCAACTGCCAGAAGTCCCATACTCCACCTATATGCTGGGTTATCGTTTAGTGTATTTGTTTCTAAAACCACATAAGAAATAGTGCTAGCAGCTAAAATATTCACTGACCCTAAGCTAGTGGCACCCCAAAACTGCCGAGCATAACCATAGTCCTTACCTTGTTCATTGTTTCTCATTATTTAGACTTTTTTGACCTGGAGGCTGTCTAGTTCTACTGGTGTTTCACGACCGAACATATTTACTAAGACTTTAATTTTACCTTTTTGGGTGTCTATTTCATTTATAGCACCGTCAAAACCTTTGAACGGACCGTCTATTATACCGACCACTTCGCCTGGCTTGAAGTCGATGTTATGTTTTGGCTGTTCAACACCCATTCGCTTATTAATTTTGTCCATT
>JAGORN010000049.1 GCA_018062805.1 Candidatus Saccharimonadota bacterium
CAAACTACACTTCTGCAGCATCTAGTTCTATTGGTCGAATCGCCATAGGTGACTTCGGAAATATAGATATAGCCACAATGCTACCTTATCCAATTGCCCCCGTGCTGGATAAGACAAGACAGATAGAGACTTGGGAAGATAGGCATCATGCTGCTTACCAGCGGTTATCGCCAGAACTGCAAGGTGATGCCGGTAGGTCCGTCCGTCACTCTAGAGTCCAGCTTGTGCCAAGGTGGTTACATAACCGCTACCACAAATTTTATCCAGATGGCATAGCTTTGCCAGAAACCGATTTAGAAAAGTTTTGTTTTGCAACACTTGCTTGTGCTGGGTATATTCCTAATAAAGCAGTAGACGTAAGTCAGAGAAAGCCTAAGTTAGTAGATATAGATGCTAAGGGATATAGATATTTTAGAAAAAATGGCAGAATACATCCAGAAGTCAACATCAATAAAACAACTGGGGAAGATGATTACGCAAAACACAGAGGTATATTTTTTATGAAATATGTTCTAGAAAATAACATCGAAGGTATCAACCCTGATTTACTAAAAAAATTTCTAAGTATGAATAAAGAAAGAGATTCAAAAAAAAGGGCTCAGCTTGGTTGGCTAATAGTTGGAAAAGCAATAGAAAATGCTACCGATCCAATAAAGCCCTTATACCGAAAAGCCCAAGAAATGGGCATGCTTGACAAAAGTTGCCCCACAGGCCCACAGCAAGTAATAAAAAGGGCAGTTAGACACCATCCGCCCAATTATTTTGATGAGCTAGAGACAAAAGTTGGTTTATTAGTTGAGGCTGCCTGAATTGTAATAACTGTTATTGCAAACAAGAGATTACACAGAAGTCTTACATCTCTTTTTATGTTATTTAGAGTTACATTTTGAATGTTAATTCAGCCATGATTTATTGACTTTTACTTAACCATAAGCTATATATAAGACATAACTTAAAAAAACAAAAAAAGGAACAATAAAAAAATGGCCGATTTAAAATTAAAAAAGGCAGGTAATTCTTTGATCAATGCTAGCAAGAAAAAAAGAAAAAATATAGATAACCCAAAGTTGGGGAGTGGTGACTTGAAAATTCATGGAAATGGTAACGGAGACAACTTAGTTAGAATATTTGAAAAAGTCTATAAGACAGATGCCAAACAAACACTTTCAAAGTCTATTGAGAGCATGAAGACAACTGGTGACCTTAAAGAAATTGGCAAACCGGGCCAATATGGTTACACGGTAGCCGTCAAAACTAAAGACGGTAGCTGGAGCACTGATCCAGAAGTTGTAAAGAACAAATTAGCTAGTCATACACCCAGTGAAAACCCAACAGATGCTTTTAAGGCTTTGGCCCTTAAACAAGCTAACCCTGGCGGGCTAGAGTCTACAATGTCTAACAGGTTCGGCCGTGCTTTTCATGAAGGAGACGCTAGTCAGGGAAATAGTTCTTTTATGGCCGCTTTCGAGAGGTATAAAAAAGAAAATCCCGGTAAAATTCGGCTAATTGGTCAGGCAGGAGAGCCGGGTACTTATGTTCAGGTAAAAGTTGGCAATGATTGGGTTAGCGACAGCTCAGTGGTCGCTAAACGATTGGCTAAATACTCTCAGGGCAGTGGTGAGCCGAAGAAAAATGGATCTACTCAGCTCACAAAGCAACAAACAGACTTACTTATGGGTGCTAATGGTCAAGCCGTCTTGAACTCTTTTACTAATAAATACGGAAGCCCAGAGCTTGCTCAGACAAATTTACAGAAAGCAATTAAAGCATATGAACAGTCTAGCCCGGGTAACGATATTAGGGTTTTCGGTAAAATTGGCCAACCAGGTTTTTACATAGAAGTAAAAACTAAAGATGGCTGGGTCAATGGTACCAACAGAGTTTTGGGTAAACTAGATAAATTTATGCCAACACTAAGTTCTACGACAGCACCTCAGTCGCCAGTGGGCAGTAATACAGAATCGGCATTTGCACCGGGTGCAACTGGGCCAAATCAGTCAGGAGGGTCGGTTCCGAGTGCTGGTGACCTTGCAACAGATAATGACTCTAGTGCTAGCCTACCATCTGGAGCACTACCGAGTGATGGCCAAACGGAACCAGAAAGTGGCCCGCAAATTGGCGTTGAAGCAGGTTCGGCCGAGGAGCAACAATATTCCGATAACTTGAATAAGTTTTTAGATGCTAGGCAGGCAGAACAAGATAGCTTCAATAAAAATAAGCCAGCAAATGTTCGGGAAGTGTCAGTAGGAGAAGCTGCTCGAAAATCTGAAGCTATGATGGCATTTGACCTAAATGGCAACGGTAAAATTGGTAAAGCCGAGCGAGCCTTAGCGGCCAATGGAGACCAGAATAATAATGGTATTGTTGGTGAATATGGCTTAAATAAATTTGTAGCTCAAGCCGACACAAATAATTCTGGTTTAGTGAGTCGTGAAGAAGTTAAAGCCTATAACGTGCTCGACACTAACAACAATAATAAACTTGGCGCCAGAGAACTTAGAGCCTATAACCATATAGACGCAAATAACGATGGTGATATTACTAAAAAAGAGGC
>JAGORN010000024.1 GCA_018062805.1 Candidatus Saccharimonadota bacterium
CGCGAGAGAGGACTTGAACCTCCACGCCTTGCGGCACTAGCTCCTAAGGCTAGCGTGTCTACCAATTCCACCACTCGCGCTAAAAACTAAACTACAGCTTTTTATTCTACAGGGCCAAGATTTAATTTTCAAATTATATAGGCTTAATTTTGGCTTTTACTAACTTTAGGCATACGTTGGTATATTCTAATTGAGCCATCAGCGAAGTTTTTGGTAACCAATTCTGCAAAGTTTTCAATACTAACTTTCTGATAGCTTTTTGGCAATGAAATTACTAGTAGCCCATTTTTCCCTACGTTTCGACCTATTTTAACAAAATGATTTTCATTCACTTGGTTATAGGGTGGGTCGGCTAAAACTATATCGAAAGTAGTTTCAAAATTATGATCGCTCCAACTTGCGATGTTGGCTTTGGTCACCTTGGAGCCAACCAACTTGAGTTTGCCTAGGTTTTGCATAATAACGCTAGCTGCATTTTTGTCGCTATCTATAAACAATACATAGCTCGCACCGCGACTTAACGCCTCTATACCAAGCGAACCACTGCCCGCATAGGCATCTAGGATTTTCAACCCAGAAATGTCACCTAGGGTATTAAAAAGCGACCCTCGCATTCTTTCGCTCATTGGGTGAGTTTTATGCCCTTTGGGGCTAGAAATTATTTGGCCTTTTAGCTCGCCAGCTATGATTCTCACGGTCTAAGATTATAGTTTTTAGCCTTTGTGTACAAGTTTAAACTTCTGCTGTTGTTAGCCCAGCTTCTTTTGCTGCCATAAACCAAGCCAACGAAACGGCTCGCCCCATCTTGGGAGCCAATTCTAACCTCACAATCTTAGCTAACTTAGGTGTCCAGCCCCTTTTATAAAAATCTTCGTACATATTAAGCAGGGCAACTTCACGAGCAACCCGTTTAAAATATTCACTAAGACCAATTTGCTGAACTTTTTTGAGTTCATAACGATTTGGTTGAGCAATCCGGTAGGTCATTGGCGCCATAATCATGGCCGCACCCATTTCAAACAAAGCATGCGTTGTGAACAAACCCTTAGAACCCCACATCTCCCAATTTTTGGTCAAAATTTCTTTAGCTGTTGAACCAGGTATGACTACTTTTTTAAAAACAGTGTCTCTGGTTTCTTTGCCTTCGCCGCGCAACTTCTCTAGCTCTGCTTCAAATGGAAAATGGTGAGCAGGAGTTAAGCCATCTACTATAGCATGGGCTAACCAACTAGCTTCAAAAGCGGAACGTTCTTTGTTTTCGCCCTTCAAAGACTTCACCAATTTTTCAAAATGACTTTCTATCTGCTCAATAAGAAGCCCGTCATCTGGGTCAAATGGGTCGTAAAAGTGCCAAGGGGCATGCTCACCATCAAGCTTAGCCTTGGCGCTATCTGGACCGTTCTTGCCCTCAAAATGAAGAATTAGTTTTTTACTGGGGAATAATGAGTTGTCAATCAATAAGCCAGACAGTACCTTGCGAGCTGACCTATCTATTTTTTGATGAGCACCAACAATGTTCCCCGATACATTAGTCAGGGTGGATCCTGAATACATTTTTACAACCTTTTAAGTAATCTTTAGTTCAAATAAATTAGTCTAGTTGCTTTTTTAACTGACTCTGTTAATTGCTTATATTTTAACATATCTTCTAAAATATTTGGCTGGCTGTTGATAAATTGGCGAACTCTAGCAATCAAGTTAACGTCAGTTATTTTGGCAAAACTCAGATCAAGTGACCCGTGTTGCATAACGCCGTAAATAGCGCCCGGACCACGGATAGACAAATCGAGTTCAGCTAGCTGAAAACCATCGCTAGTTTCTTGCATAGCTCGCATGCGTTTCGAAGGAGCCAACGAATCTGACATAACCAGGTAGCACGTACCTGGGTGAACCCCTCGACCAACCCGGCCCCTCAGTTGATGCAACTGAGCAAGGCCAAATCTGTTTGCGTTCAAAATAACCATTTCTGTCGCGTTAGGTACATCTATGCCAACTTCTATGACCGTAGTCGCAACTAATACCTGGATTTTATTTTTGGCAAAATCGGTCATAATTTGATTTTTTTGTTTAGGCTTCAGTCTGCCGTGGACAAGACCGACACTGAGGTCTTTAAAAACTCCGTGGGTTAGCTCTTGATATATTTGCTCAGCACTGGTCAGCTTACTTATTTCGCTATTTTCTATAAGGGGGCAGACTACGAAGGCTTGGCGACCTTCAAGAACCGATTTTTTAACCACTTGATACATCTGCAGGGTCGAGTTAGGTGAAATAAGCTCAGTTCTAACACCGGCCCTAGTAGTCGGAGCCGATTTTAAGATGCTAATATCTAGTTCACCGTAAATTGTCAGAGCAAGGGAGCGAGGTATTGGGGTTGCAGTCAGACAAAGGACATGAGGCATGTGGCCCGCTTTGGTTATAATTTTTTGCCTTTGCTCAACGCCAAAACGGTGTTGTTCGTCAATAATAACTAAACCAAGCCTGTGCCAATTGATGTCTTCTTGAAGTAAGGCGTGAGTGCCAACAATAAACTTAATTTCATGGTTAGCCAGCCGGCTCTTAAGCTCTTTTTTTTCTTTACTGCTAATTGAGCCTGTTAGCAAACCAAGTTGATTTTTATATTTAGTGTGTGACAAAAACTGACTGATTGTTTGGAAATGTTGCTGGGCTAACAGTTCAGTCGGCGCTAAAAAGGCAACCTGATAATTGTTTTCTGCAGCCATAGCACCCGACATGGCGGCAATTACTGTTTTACCAGAACCAACATCACCCTCGACTAGACGGTTCATTGGTCTTGTCTGGGCCATATCTTTATAAATTTGCCAGACAACTCGTCGTTGCTCGTCGGTTAGCTTAAATGGTAGGTTTTTGACGAAATCTTTAGCAACCTGTTCTGCAAAAGGAATAGCTTTAGAAGATTCGCTAATAGTTTCGTTCTTGATTGCTTTGGCTGCAAGCATTAGGGTCAAAATTTCTTCAAAACCCAATCGAGCCTGTGCCTGATCTAAGCCAACAAGGCTTTTCGGTAGGTGTAAGTTTTTAATTGCTTCTTTTTTACCAACTAAGTTATTGGCAACCAAATAACTAGTTGGCAATGTCTCCTCTATAAGCTCGAATATATTGCTATTTTTTTTAATTATTTTCCTAAAAAATGTACTTTTCAAGTCTTTTGTTTCTTTATATGTCGGTATTATTCCTGAAGAGTTGCTACTAATTGACGAACTCAGCTCAATAGATGGGTTGACTATTTGCAATTTGTTGGCGCTTAGGCCGTATTCACCTCGGACCAAATAGGTCTTTGTAGTGTCTATAGACTGAAGTCTGTAGGGCTGGTTAAACCAGACAACCCTAACACCACCACTAGCGTCACTAGCTAGAGCGTTAGTTATATGCAAACCTCTTCGGACTCTGGCCACTTTTAACTGAGAGAACTTAACTTCTAAGCAAACAAGCCCTGGTCTCATGGCTGAAATAGTAGTTAGGCTCGAGTAATCGTCATATTTTCTAGGGAAATAATTAACTATATCGCTTATTATACGAATATTGGCGCCTTGAAGTTGTTTCAAACGCGCTGGCCCTACACCATCTAAAATTTCTACCGAATCAGTAAGCTTCATATTATTGATGTCATTATAATGCATAGCCGGGCTATGCCAGTAGCTACCTCGCGACTAATTACTGATCTGCTAGTTACAGTTCTTTCTCAGAATAAAAGTTTTTAATAGTAGTTAATATACTAGTTATTATCTATGAAATCGAGATTAAATAAAGCCAGTGACTATAGCCAGAAGTTAAACATAATAATTTAGCCAATTTAAGGCTTTTTGGTATAATGGTATAAAGTTTTATAGAGGTTAACACGGAGTTTAATGAAAAAATCTAACAAGTTATCTAAAGGTGAACGTCGCCCTGCCAAAAATCTTCAGGCAAAAAGAAGTATTGGTGAAAAGCTTAAAGCCAATAAAGATGCTAAAATGCGTCGCCGAGCAGAGCACTTAGCTAAATTACCTAAAAATCCATTCGTCCGATTTTTATACTACATAAACCCTAAACATTTTGCCGAATACTGGTTCAACCGTGATGGATTATTCCGTTTCTTGAAAATAATGGGCGTTACTTTTGCTATTTTGCTAATTTTAACAATGGGTGTTTTTGCCTATTTCCGTAAAGATTTACCACGGAATATTACTGACCTTAAAACCTGTACTGATGGCGCTTCGACTCTTTATTATGATCGAACAGGCCAAACGCTTCTATGGTCCAGTTCTGGGGACGTTGAGTGTTACCCAATTCCTCAAGACCAGATGCCAAAGAATATTCAGAATGCTGTTATAGCTATTGAAGATAAAGACTTCTACAACCACGGTGGTTTTAGTTTTGCTGGCATAATGCGCTCGGCTGTTAACAATGCGAAAGGTGGCTCAACTCAAGGTGGTTCAACAATTACTCAACAGTTTGTTAAAAATTCACTGCTGACTCAAGACCGCAATGTTATAAGAAAACTGAAAGAACTGATTTTAGCTACCGAGCTTGAAAGAAGTTATAGTAAAGATGAAATTTTAACTGCTTATTTGAATGAGATCTCATTCGGCTCAAGATATGCTGGCATTGAAGCAGCTTCAAAAGGCTATTTTAACAAGCCGGCTAAAGACCTAAGTCTCGATCAAGCAGCGACCTTAGCCGCTATGATTCAAGCACCAACTTATTTCTCACCTTACGGAGAAAATACCCAAGAGTTAATCGACCGTCGAAACTATGTTTTAAAGTTAATGCAAGAACAAGGCTATGCTAGCGAAGAAGAAGTTGCTAACGCCAAAAAAGCAGAAACACTAACCAGCTTAGTCCAAACAAAACCAGGTAAATATAAAGACATTATTGCTCCTTATTTTGTTACTGAAGTTCAAAAACAACTCGAAGAAGAATATGGTGCAACTAATGCTCGAAAAGCAGGATTTAAAGTTACCACAACTCTAGACCTAGCATTGCAAAAAAAAGCAGAAGAAGTTATTGCCACTGGCGTAACTAAACTAGAAAGAATTGGCGGTGACAACATGGCTGGCGTGGCTGAAGATGTAGCTACCGGGCAAGTACTGGCTTTAGTCGGCGGCCGTGGCTGGGACTACCCTGGCTTTGGCGAAGTGAATTATGCAACTACACCTAGAAGCCCAGGTTCATCATTTAAACCTTATGACTACGCAACACTCATGACTCAGAATAAAAATTGGGGCGCTGGTTCAACACTGTACGATCTACAAACCGATCTTGGAGCTGGATGGAAACCTCTGAACTGGGACAAAAAGTACTACGGTGCCGTAAGTATGCGGACAGCTTTAGGACAATCTAGAAACATCCCCGCTATTAAAGCAATGTATATGGCTGGCATTAAGAATACTCAAGATATGGCCAAAAAAATGGGCCTAAAAAGTGGCATAACCGGTTGTTATACGTCGGGCAAAGAAGATTGTGATGAAATTTTATCAACAGCTATTGGCGATGGTGGGCAGATTAAACTGTCAGAGCACGTTCATGGCTTCAGCACCTTCGCCAGGATGGGTGTCTATAAACCACAGACTTACATTTTAAAAATTCAAGACATTAGAGGTAAAACAATCAATGAGTATAAAGAAACTCCTGGCGAGCCAGTTCTCGACCCCCAAATTGCCTACAGTATCAACGATATGTTAAGTGACACGAGAGCCTCAATTTTAGGCACTCAGTATCGAATAAAAGGCACTACATCGGCCTTCAAAACAGGTACCACTAACAATAATGAAAATGGTTGGCTAGTTGGTTATACTTCCGATGTTGTATTTGGTATTTGGTCAGGCCACCACGAAAATAAGCAAATGACTCAATACACTAACAGCGTCCTCGGCCCAGCTTGGAATGGCTTTCTAACCGAAGCGGCTAAAGGGCGACCAAATAAGGGTTGGGCCAAACCAGCGTCCATGAAAACTGTCTGCATGAACTTAACTACGGGCTACGCAACTACTTCTGGTGGCAAATGCGACATCTTCCCTAGCTGGTACACTCCTAGATATCCGAATAATGACAAGCGTGCCACTATTGATTCTGTATCGGGCAAGCTAGCCACTGAGTGTACGCCAGAGCGTGCTAAACAAGCAGTAGTTGGTGGCGGTATAGCATCGGAGCTACCTTCTTCTGACCCACTATACAGAAACTGGATTGCGCCAGTAACTGCTAGGTATGGACAGACTGGTGGTGCAATACCAACAGATAAGGACGATATTCATTCTTGCGATCCAGCTGAAAAGCCTGCCGTAGAAATAACTACAGCCACCAAAAACCCTGACGGCACCTACACCATTAGTGCCACCGTAACTAAGGGTAAGTACGATTTAAAGACACTGAGCTTCACTATAGACGGAGTAGTGCCACCAGGTGCATCGTTTGACGTAACAAACACTCAAACCGTCAGCTTTAAGTACACACCTACTGCCTCTACCTCTACTTTAGTTACAGCTAACGTTGTAGATAGCGTTTTGTACGACGCTACAACCTCTAAAGAGCTTTCTTTTGTAGTTCCATAAGCCATATAAAATACCATTTATCGCGACCGACATTATATGACTCTATAAGTTATTAGTGCGACTAGCCGAGTTAATGAGTATTATGGCTACTGATTGTCTATGGCTTCAAATAACTTTTGTTCACTAGTTGTCATTCTAGATTTAGGTTCATGCTGGATTTTTTTGGGGTGGTTTGAATTTACTTTCGAATGTAGTTTTTTTCTAGTAGCTTGACCTGATAGACCTACTTTAGGTTGTACTTTTTTTGTTGCTTTTGGACCTTTAGGGCGGTTCTCTACTTTGGTAGCAAATAACATTCGACCAGCCACTGTCTGGTGAGAACGAGTTATTTTGGCTTCTATGCTGCGTCCAATATCTTGCTTGGCTCCGTCAATAACAACCATCGTTCCATCGTCTAAATAACCCACACCTTGATCTTTGCTGGAGCCTATTTGAAGCACCTTGATGGTGGTGACTTCGCCAGGTAAAATTACCGGCCTGAGCGCATGAGCCAGCTCGTTGACATTGAGCACTCGAACACCTTCAATACTAGCTACTTGGTTTAAATTAAAGTCAGTAGTAAATAAATCAGCTTGGCATTTTTTGGCTAATTTAACTAGCTTATCGTCGGTTAAGTTTTCACTTGTCATTTTATCTCGATTAATTGTTACTTTAGTCCCTTGTATTTGCTGAAGGCGCTGGACAATTTCGAGTCCATAGCGAGCTCTTTCGCGTTTTTGAGCATCATTGCCGTCGGCAAGTAGCTGTAATTCGGCAATGATAAATTCTGGCACCTCCAGGTTAGATGGCACAAAACCAGCTTGAGCTAGCTCAACAATTCGACCATCTATTAATGCACAGCTATCAAGTAGTGCTTTTCTAGATTCACTCTTTTTGGCAGTTTTACTCTTTGGTATTTTAGTAAAAATAACTATGGCCAAAGTGAGCAAGGCTAAAATTTGAATTATTATTAATGCTTGTATCATTTACTTACCTTTGGCCGTTAATTAAAAATGAATTAAGAGCCGTTTTAATATCGCTCGCCGACAAATACCAATTTGGTACTTTATCGCTCTCTTTTACCTTAGGGCCTATAGCCGCTTTAAAACCTAATTTTTCAATTTCTTTGAGCCTTTTTTCTGGCCAGGTAACTCGACGAATCTCGCCACTTAGGCCAACTTCACCGTAAACTACAGCGTCTTGTTTAAGTTGCATTCCTTTACTAGCCGAAGCAATAGCCATTATAACAGCTAAGTCAGCGGCTGGTTCGGTAATTTTGATACCACCGACTATATTAACAAAAATGTCTTTGTCGGACAGTTTGAGCTTGGTTCGCCTTTCGAGCATAGCAATAAGTAAATTTAACCTGTTAAGGTCAAAACCACTGGTCGCTCGTTTCGGATAACCATAGCTAGTTGGGTTGACCAAAGCTTGAACTTCTACCAAAATTGGCCTAGTACCCTCTAGCGTGGCCAGTACAACAGAGCCATCGCTTTTTTGGCGCTCTTCAAGTAGTAAAGCCGACGGGTTAGAAACGACCCTGAGCCCTTTATCATCCATCTCCAAAATGGCCGCTTCACTAGTTGAACCATAACGGTTTTTGAGAGCTCTTAAGACTCTAAACCCACCGTACCGATTACCTTCAAGCTGCAAGACTACATCAACCACATGCTCTAATACTTTTGGACCGGCTATTGAACCTTCTTTAGTCACATGGCCAACCACAATTAGGGCAGTCGATGTTTTTTTGGCGCTTGAACTGATTAAGCTGGTACTGTTGGTTATTTGGCTGACCGTACCGGGGCTAGAAGTTATCTCGTCTATAGCAATAGTCTGAATTGAGTCAACAACCACTAAGTCAAAGTTGCCTTTTTCAATGGTTCGAGCAATATCGTTAGCACTAGTTGAACTGGCAATGAAAAGATTATCATGTACTGCACCTAAACGATTTGCTCTTAAGCTGACCTGGCTAGTTGACTCCTCGCCACTGACATATAAAACCTTACCAGCAGTTGCTGAGTTGTAGGCTAGCTGCATTAGGAGAGTACTTTTACCAATGCCGGGTTCGCCGGCTATCAAAACAACCCCGCCCCTAACAATCCCCCCGCCCAGAACTGCATCAATATCGCTAATGCCTACCGATAATCTTTTCTCGCTTTGAGCCTGCTTAATGTTTACTTTGCTTAACTCTAGCGGCTTGCCCGAAGCTATGTTTTTACCAGCAGCCGAGACCGCCCTAGACTCATTGACAGTTTCAACAATCGTGTTCCACTCTCCACAGGCGCTACACTTTCCTGACCAGCCTGGGTGATTTGCTCCACACGAGCTACAAGTATATATTATTTTTGCTTTAGCCATAATTTATGGTTAATTATACTCCATTTATAGACGCTGATTTGTTATCTGTGGATTGTTTCATCTTCAATTTCATGTCCTAAAATTTCTTCAATTAAATCTTC
>JAGORN010000025.1 GCA_018062805.1 Candidatus Saccharimonadota bacterium
GAATATTGAACTTCCGAGAATTATTTATTCAGAAATCATTCTTGATACCGGACTAAGCTCATTATACACCTTATAAAACTGTTTAAATGTTCTATTTTATACAATAATATTTATGAGCCAGTTATTGATTGTAGTTAGCATTGGACTTATGACCGGAATTAAAAATATTACAAATATACCTATAGCCAGCAAGCCAAACTTCTCTATGGCTTCCATCATGCGTTGTAGTGGAGCTGGAGCAAACGCATACAATACCCTCGAGCCGTCTAAAGGCGGAAAAGGAATCATATTAAAAATGAAAAAACCAACATTAATTGCAATGAATAGCTCCAAAAATAACTGACCCATATCGTTCATACTAGCAGCCCCAAAAGCTCTATAAAAAACGGCCCCAACAACAGCTAACACTAAATTTGTTAGCGGGCCTACTAAACCAACCAAAGCGCCACCAAATTCTTCATACTTCAACCTACTAAAATTAACAGGCACAGGCTTAGCCGCTCCAAAAGGAGGCAAGCCAATAACGAGCAGTATTATTGGCAATAACACGGTTGCAAATGGGTCAATGTGCTTAAGCGGGTTTAAGCTTAGCCTATCGGCTTCTTCTGCAGTGCTATCTCCCAATATTTTAGCCATAAAACCGTGCATAAACTCATGCAAAGTAATTGAAATACCAATTATAACAACAGCAAACAATATGGTTATTAAAATATCTGAATTCATCATAAACTAGTATAACACCACTCGGGGACTTGATTTATCGATGTTAAAAGTGTAGAATTAACAGTTGAATTTAGTCAATAATTAAAGAGGATATTATGAATAGCTGCGATTTAACTGGCAAAGGTAAGCAATACGGACACAACGTTAGCTTTTCCCAACGTAAAACTAAAAAAATCTGGAAGCCAAATCTACAATCAAAAACTGTCACTATCGATGGCAAAAAAGTTAAGCTAAAGATTAGCACCCAGGCAATACGGACACTCAAAAAAAAGGGTTTGATTGCCTCCTAAGGATTAAGCATCAAACTAATTTAAAAACTGCTCCTTTTATTGAGCAGTTTTTAAATAGTGATTGTTAAATAATTATGTTCTCTCGACAACAATAACTTTAAGCTTTTCACCAAGTTCAGATTCCTTTAGCTTAAGCTGTTTCACTGTTTCAGGCTCAGGCGTTCCAGCTAATTTAATAAATTCACCAAGTTCAACTTGTGGCACTTCATACTTAATTGCTGTGTCAGCATAATGAGTTGGTATGACAATCTTAGGATCTAGCTTATTGGTAATTTTAACGGCCGCTATTGGATCAAGCGTGTAGCCACTACCACCAACCGGAATAATCACAACATCTACCAAACCGAGTTCTTCTAGCTGTTCGTCGGTAAGTTCAGGGTATATATGACCAATCACAGCAATAGAAAAACCACTAGTCCTAACTACATACATTGTTGCTCTAGCGCCAGCTTCATCTATGTGTGCCCTAGCCGCCACGCCTTTTACTGAAATTTCTGAAATTTCGTATTCACCTGGGCAGTTTACTAAAAATCTACCTTCTTTAGAGAGCTTAATATCTTTAGAAGTAACTAAAGATATATCGTCATCATTTGTCCTACTTTTTAAGCCAAGCTCGGTTAAATTATCATCGACAATTATAGTCGCTTTCTTATCTTTGATTTTGACACAGTTTGCACCATAAAATTCTATTTCTATCATTTTAGCCCCTTACTTAAGTAAATTATCTTTGTCTAGCAAAATTATTTTTTTAGCAATTGCTAAGTTAGCCACAAAACGATCGTTAACCTGCCTTCTATATATAAAATCGTTCGAACTAAGCGCTACGTAATTAATTGATTTCTTTTCGGTTTTTTCAAGTTGTTCTATAGCATGAGACAATGTCGACTCATTAATATCACCAACTAGCAACAGGTCAACTCCTGTATGGTTATCTAGCGTAAATTGACCGGTCATAACTGCTAAGCGTAAGTTTCCTACTTTTTTGAGCGACTCTAGAACCGGACTATCTACGGCAATGTTATTTTCTTTATCTACTTCCGGCTCGCTACTAATAGTATCAACCGATGATTCTTCAGTCGTTTTCGACTCATCTGCCGTAGGTTTAGCTTTGGCTTTTTTGGGCTTAGTTTTTTTGCCACCAAACATACTACTTAGTGCATCGTAGTGTTCAAATTTTTGGTTAACCTCATAATATAGCTTATTGTCAGAGTTGTCTGAAGTAATTATTCCAATGCTAAGCAAATTAGCTAGTTCACGTCGAACTGAATTAATTTGTTCATCTATTTTCCTAGTTATTTCGCGCACATAAAAAGACCTGTTAGGATTTTTATAAAAGAGCTGAAGTAGCTTTACCCTAGTCTTCGAGCCAAACAATTGTTCAATCATGTTTATATTGTAGCAAGAAATTAATTTTTGTAGCAGTTATCTTTGTAAATTTTTTGCAATCGCACTAGCTCGAACAGCTAACTTGTCTACAATTTTTAATTTATCTTGTTCGTAAACTTCTATTTTATGGCCAATAATTTGCTCGATAAAATAATTAACTAATAAAATATTCTTAGATAAAACTGGCCCATGTAAGTAAGTTCCAAAGACATTGTTGTAACGACAGCCTTCGCTCAAGTCTTCTCCATTATTACCCTGTAAGTTTTTAGTGGTACCTATTTTTAGGTGCTCGTCCGCTAAATATGTTCGTCCGCTGTGATTTTCGTAACCAATAATGTCACCCCACTCCTTTGTCTGAACGACTATATTGCCAATAATACGGCCCGGGCTAGCTACCGTATAAGCGTCTAGTACACCAATACCAGGAATCTTACCACTATTAGCAGTTTTGAAATAATGACCAAAAAGTTGGTATAGCCCACAAACCATCAACATTGGTACTCCGTTGTCAGCAAGCTGTTTAATACTTTTTTGCTTGGCTAGCAAGTCTTTGGCGATGTCACTTTGGCCAGCGTCTTGGCCACCACCACCTATAATTATTGAGCTGTCAGCGGGCAAATTTTCGCCCACACCTATATTTACTAAGGTAGTTTTGTAGCCAAGCCACTCGAGTCTTTTATAAATAATTTGAACATTGCCATTGTCTCCATATATGTTCATTTCTTTTGGGTATAAATGGACTATTTTGATATTTTTCATACACGCTCCACTTTAGTTTTAGTTGCTAAGATTGCTCTTAATCTAAGCATGGCTGTATAGGTTGTATAAACTAAGGTCGTGCCCTTTTCATTAGGCTTAAGACCATCTACCAGTTTACTTAAATTAGGTTGAACAGCGTCTACTCTAATTTCGTCATAAGCCAGCCTAAGAGCCATGTCATAAGCCCGGCTTCCGGCAGTTAAAACACGGCTGCTATTCAATTTATTTGTAAACTCTACATCCCAAAGCCAGGAAACGTCCCGCCCATCGGCATAATTATCGTTTATCGCTACAACTATTTTATCTACACTAATCTGTTGTCCACCCATTAAAGCTTGTCTAAAGCCAGAAGGATTTTTAACCAACTGTAAAATGATTTTCTGTTTACCGTAATTGATTATTTCGCCTCGACCAAATGCCGGCTGAATGGAACTTAAAATTTTTTGAATATTGTCTAGCTCTAAACCAAGTGATTCAGCAACTAAAGCTACTGCCGTGGAGTTCTGGGAGTTATAAACACCAAAGAAATTTAACTTCAAGTTTAAGTTTAAATTATCGATTTTAATATTTGTTATGCCGTCCTCAAGACTAATCAGTTCAGCGTCTACCATATGTTGTCTGGTTGATACTTTTTTACTATGCAATTCATCGTCCGACACAAAAATGTGTGCTAAATCTTCTGAAACCCCAAATGTTTTAACTGGGCAATTGGCTGCTGATTGTAGAGAAATAACTCTTTTGTCGTCGGCATTTAGAAAAACCTGTTTAGTGGTGCTAGCGACCACTTTTGCTAGCAATTTCGCGGTGTAGTCAATTTCACCAAACCTATCCATTTGATCTCTGCTAACATTCAAAATTAAACTGTAGTCTGGCTTAACTTTTTCAACAAATTTAGCAGCGTAAGCTTCATCTAACTCAATGACTGCATAGTCATAGCTAAGTCTACCAAGCAAGTTAGCGTTTATAACAACGCTAGCCACCACTCCTCTGGTAAAATTGCTGCCTGTTGGGTTAGTTAAAACTTTATACTTGCTAGCAAGTAATGCTGTTAACATTTTGGTGCTAGTAGTTTTACCGTTTGTGCCACTAATTACAATTACTCCACCACTTAAACCACTAAGTTTTCTAGTTAATAAATTAGGGCTTAATTTTTCAGCTACATAACCTGGCAATGTTCCACCAGAACGACCAATGAGTCGTAAAGACAAATAAATAATTTTTCCCGACCAAATAGCAATTAAATCCATACCTAATAGTTTAACTTAAAACTATCATCTGCGAGTACTTGCTGGGCATTTTCGAACCATTTAATGTCTTTGTTTCTTTTAAACCAGGTCATTTGTCTTTTAGCTAGCTGTTTGTCGCTCTTAATGAAATCAGTCAAGCATTCGTCAATTGGCTTGTTTTGTTTTATGTTCAAAATTAGTTGTTTATAAATTCCAGTCTGAAGAGCGTGAGCCTCGGAACCGTGACGATTTATAAGCCCGTTAGCCTCTTCAATAACTCCGCTCACCAGCATATGCTTCGCCCTTTGACTTATTCTCTCATCTAAGGTAGCTTTGCCTGGGTTTAAACCAATAATTCTATAACTAGCTGGCAAGCCTGCCCTTTTTGTCGCTTGCTGACCATCTCGTTCTAGGGTATTTACTAGGTGCAATCTATTTTTATAATTGTTAGGCAAGCCAAGCCCTTTAGCTTTTATAGCTTCTATTAGCTGTTCGTCTGAGAAGTTACTATATTTTGTCCTTAGTTCGGGGTTTGGCTTAGGCATTTTAAAGTCGTACAAAAGAGCGTCAACATAAAGCCCTGTTCCACCAACGACTATTGGTAGCTTATTTTCTGCTTGCAGGCTATTTACTATTTTTTTTGCGTACTCAACAAACTGGCTAGCGCTATATCTTTGTTCTGGCTCAACTAAATCGAGACCATAGTGCTTAACTAGTTCTTGCTCGCTGGCACTAGGTTTAGCTGTCCCTATATCTAAACCCTTATAGACTGCCCTGGAGTCAGCTGATATTATCTCGCCATTTAGCCGTTTAGCCAGCTCAATAGCCAGAGCAGTTTTACCACTTGCTGTCGGACCAACAATGGCTAGTAATTTTAATTTAGTTTGTCCACTGGTATTCATGAATATCTACCTTAAAATTTTCGCTTACAACTACACCTTCTCGTTTTAAGGCCTCGGCTTGACCCAACCTGCCACCTGGTACATACGAAACAGCCAAACCACCCTTAGCGTTCACGACCCTATGCCACGGTAACTGGAGTGGGCCGAAATGAGCAATTTGGCCAACAACCCGAGCTGCCCCAGGTGACCCGGCCATGGCTGCTAGCTGGCCATAGGTAACAACTTGGCTTTTAGGTACTTTAGCTACAACTTTATATACTTGCTTCTTAAAACTAGGGTCAGCCATTAAATTGTAGTGTGAGTGGTTCTAGTTTTAGCTTCGTTAGCAACAGTTTTAAGGAAATTTTCTAGCTTAATTGGTGACTCTTGCTGAACCGTCATATCGGAGCGAACTCTTGGTGTAGTTGCTCCAGTCTCTAGTTCTTGCTCACCAATAACAATAGTGTATGGAACTTTCATTTTTTCAGACAAACGAATTTTTTTACCAACAGATTCGTTACTATTGTCGGCAGTTACCCTAAGTCCTAATTCTTTGGCTTTATCAACCAATTCATTTGCAAATTTTACTATTGGGTCAGTCTGGTTAACAGTGATAAACCTAACCTGTTCTGGCGCAACCCAGACGGGGAACCTGCCAGCCGTATGCTCTATATAAACACTTAAAAACCTTTCAATTGAACCCAGTAAGGCACAGTGGATCATAACTGGATGTACTGTATTACTTTGCTCATCGACGTAAACAAGATCAAATCTTGACGGTTGTACAAAATCCAACTGAACAGTTGCCACTTGGTGCTCTCTTCCAATAGCATCGGTGGCCATAAAGTCAATCTTTGGGCCGTAAAAGGCTGCTTCACCCTCTTCTTCGTAATATTCGAGGTCATTGGCAATAACCGCGTTTTTCAATTGTTTCTGAGCTGTTTCCCACAACTTCTGTTCTCCCAAATAAGAATCACTATCATCGCGGTAAGAAAGCCTAACCCTAAGCTTCATGTTAACTGTTTTATATAAAGTATTAGCGGCATCTAGTAAATTATTTATTTCGGCTTCAATTTGGTCAGATCGACAGAAAACATGGCTATCATCTTGAGTTAGCGACCTGACTCTACTTAAACCACCTAATTCACCTGATTTTTCATCACGATAATCTGTTGTTGTCTCCAGATACCTAATAGGTAAATCCCTGTAGCTCCTTTGTCGAGATGCGTAAATCCGGGTGTGATGTGGGCAATTCATAGGTTTCATTACTAGTTCATCACTAGTTTCTTGGCTTTTTACCAAAAATAGCTCGTCACCGAACTTCGCCCAGTGGCCAGACATTTCATATAGTTCTTTTTTCGTAATATGAGGAGTCCATACTTTTTCGAAGCCATATTCCTCTCTAAGCTCATTAGAATAACCACTTAAAGCATCTCTTAATACGGTACCTTTTGGAGTAAAAATAGGAAGACCTGGTCCGACTAGGTCAGAGAATACAAACAAGTCTAGTTCTTGGCCAAGCTTACGGTGATCGCGCTTTTTAGCTTCTTCGAGCATATTCAAATAATTAGATAGTTCTTCCTTTGTCTCAAACGCCACACCATATAATCGTTGCATTTGTGGGTTAGTTTCTTTGCCTCGCCAATAAGCACCCGCTACACGCATCAGCTTAAAGGCACCTACCTCGCCAGTTGAAGTAACGTGTGGGCCTCGGCATAAGTCGATAAATGAATCATTTGTATAAAAAGAGACTGTTTTTACCTTAGAAGTGTCACTCGGTAGGCCAAGTTCACTGGCGTCTAGATCTTTGGCAATTGTGGTGCCAGCTCTTTTTAGATCGTTTAAAAGCTCTTCCTTGTATGGTTGATTATTGTCTTTTGCCCAAGAAATAGCCTGTTCTACTTTCTTATCACTTCGCTCGAAAGTAGAGTTAGCCTTAATAATGTCTCTCATTTGTTTTTCTATTTTCTTAAAGTCTTCTTCAGATATCTTTTTATCACCCAGGTCAATGTCATAGTAAAATCCGTTTTCAACTACCGGACCAACCCCAAACTTAGCCTCGGGCCAAAGTCTTTGGACGGCGTCGGCCATAATATGGGCCAAACTATGGCGCATGGCATACAAATTAGAACTATCTACTACTTTTTTCACTTTATTACTCCTACTGACCCTCATTGTACTAAAAAGAGCCTAGGGTTTAAACCGTAGACTCTTTATTCGTAACTTTATGGTGAAAACATAACCAGCTACTTCATCTTTCCTCGCAGTGACTTGTGTGATTAAAGCCCTTAAGACAAAGCACATTTGCTGGAGGTGTGCACCCACCCTGACTGTTACGATCAACACACCTGGTAAAACTTCACCTGTAATTAGTAGTATAGTAAAGCTAGCCTTTTAATACTAGTCATTTAAGGTTGCCTTTTCCACAGTAATTGTGGATACTTGCTCATTCTGACCGTATTGGCTATAATTTACACCTGTTGTGGGCTCTTAGCTCAGTTGGCTAGAGCGCTTCCTTGACGTGGAAGAGGTCAGAGGTTCAAATCCTCTAGGGCCCACCAAGTTATTTAAAACTCCTCGCAAGCTGAGCTTTAAATAACTCTTAGAGGATAACCCTAGTACGCCTTAGTCAAGTTTTAATCCAAACCGCTTAAACATTACATAACCTTTTCTTCATATCGAAGACTCCAAAGGTATTTATTATTTAAACGCACTCATAAGCCTCTCAAATCGCTTATAGTTCCTTGCTTGGACCTCGGAACTATTTACTGGAAACTTGCTCGTCTAAGGCGCATTTTAGCTCGATTCGGCTAACAATAGAAATATATGTGATTTAGCTGAGACTGGACTGAGAGTTTTGACTATCTAAATAACAGCGGTAAAACTATTGACAAATGGTACCCAAGTTTGCTATAATAGTCAGGTTAAACGAGGCGTTTTGTTTGAGTAACATTTCACCGTTAGAAAGCTTCGAGCTTTTCTACGAAGAGCTGCACTCATCAAAGAAGTTTGTTAACAGAATCCGTCGTAATCGACGAGCTGCGACCAAAAATCGCTCAAACTAATTAGATCAGTTCGAAAATCAGAGTTTATGGACAACTTCCATAAACTCTTTTTTTATTTTAGTAGCTTTTAACAGTTTAAAAACAAACTTATCCGCACCTTTTCACAAGTTATCCACTAGCTTTTTAAACAGCTGTATGTCAATATGTTGTCATGGTATGCATATATTGTGGGTCAACTACGCAAGTCACAAACTCAAGACACCAAAAAAGAGCCAATTTTGTCTGGAGGCGCCGAAAGTGCCTTAATTGTCAGGCCGTTATAACTTCTATAGAAAAACCTGAATTAATAACCTCTTTAGTAGTGACCAAGAAAGATGGACACATAGAGCCTTTTTACGAAGAAAAACTATTTGTTTCGGTGCTAAAGAGCCTAGAACATCGAAAAAACTATACGGTACAGGCTCGTAGTTTAACTGATACTGCCTTGACTAAATTAATCCAGCGAATTAAGAGACCCCAGTTGACTACAAGTGAAATTGCCCAAGTAGTTAGTGACGTATTAAAACA
>JAGORN010000006.1 GCA_018062805.1 Candidatus Saccharimonadota bacterium
CAACTACCAAACATATTCAAACCAAAATACATAACTACCTTGAATATTACAACTTCAAACGAGTACACTTAAGCTTACAGTACAGGACGCCTTCTGAAATGTTGCAAAGGTCGTGAGGTTTGTACGTTTTTTAGCATGAAAGGCTTGGCTACGAGAAGAATTTACTTATTTCTGGTCTAAAACTGTTTAAATCGCAACAGTTTGCTAGCCCTTCTGTCGCCATTATTTTATATTTTGTGCTACAATTTTATGGATAAGTTTTAAAAGGGAAATTAAAAAAGGATGAATTGGAAAATCATTGGTAGGTCACTAAGTAGCGCAGATATGCGGAAGCGTATTTTTGCTGTAATTGGCATGATAATTATTTTCCGATTTTTGGCTCACATCCCTATACCTCTAGCCGAACCAGCCACACTGAAACAAGTTTTAGAAAATGTTTTCAGTCAAACGAGTGGCTCTAATTTACTTGGTTTCTTAAATATTCTGAGCGGTGGTGCACTAGCAAACTTTTCAATTATGATAATTGGCCTAGGGCCCTACATTAATGCAAGCATTATTACCCAACTACTAACAAAAGCTATACCAAAAATAGAAAATCTAAACAAAGAAGGCGAATACGGTCGTAAAAAAATTCAGCAATGGACCCGAATTTTAACCCTACCGCTTGCCATAATTCAGTCGATTGGTACGATTTTCTTGGTTCGTCAAACAGCTGCCGGTACTGGTGGCATAGATACGCTTGTCAATAACGCTTCAATTGGTCAGTGGGTTCTAATGGTTACTGTTTTAACTGGCGCTTCAATGCTTCTGATGTTTATGGGTGAAGTAGTCACCGAACAAGGTGTCGGGAATGGTATTTCGTTAATTATTACAGTTGGTATTTTGGCTGGTCTTCCGGGTATTATATGGAACCTAATTAGCTCAGTTATCTCACCTGACGCCAGTTTTAGCATTTTTGGTAAATTTGACTTACCCGTTAACTCACAAGCTTTATGGGTGACGCTCGCCATAGCGGCCGTGACAATTATAGTCACAGTATTTGTGGTCTATTTAAACGAGGGTCAGCGACGTATAACTGTTAGTTACGCTAAAAGGGTCCAGGGCAACAGAGTTTACGGTGGTGTTAATACAACTCTGCCAATAAGACTAATTACCGCTGGTGTTATACCGATTATTTTTGCGTTAGCATTTTTATCACTACCCGAGTTTGTTGGTCGCCTACTTAGTCAGGACGCAACCGGGACATGGCAAACAATAGGCCAGAACTTAACAACCTGGTTTGCCACACCAACTGCTCAAAGTTTACAAACTGGAGGCTGGACTGCTTGGCTATACCCAATTGCCTACTTTTTACTAGTTTTCATGTTTACATTCTTCTACACAAGCATCGTTTTCAACGCCAAAGAAATATCTGAAAATCTACAAAAGCAGGGCGGTTTCATAGACGGAGTTCGGCCTGGCGTTCAAACAGAAAAGTATTTACTTAAGGTAGTCAACAGGTTGACCTTATTTGGTGCTATTGCCTTAGCGCTACTAGCCATAATGCCTATTTTTGGTCAAGCCCTACTGCAAACTGATCAGATTGCAATTGGTGGAACCAGCATCTTAATTCTTGTCTCTGTAACGCTTGAAACTCTTCGCCAAATTGAGTCTAGGGCATTAATGATCACCTACGACGACTACACTATAAATATAGATTCTGATAACAAAAAAGGCCCTAAAAAAAGGTTCAGCTTGAGGCGCAAAAAAGTAGCTGTCTAAAAATAATCTAAAAAAACGTTGCATTACAGTGAGTAATGTAGTAAAATTTGATACTGTTGTAGCTTATGGCCAGTACAAAAGAAGTAATCGAGTTAAATGGCATTATTATTGAGACCTTACCAGGTACTCAATTTAAAGTCGAACTCGAGAATGGCCATCAAATTATAGCTCATGTTGCCGGTAAAATGAGGAAGCATTACATCCGCATAGTACCCGGCGACAGCGTTACGGTAGAATTGACACCTTACGATCTTACGAAGGGTCGGATAACGTACCGCAAATCGTAGTAATGCATTAAGCAAGCATTTAGCTACAAATTATTATAAATTTAACGCAGTGTGTCACCACAGCATTAAGGAGTGATGATCCGCATGAAAGTGCGTGCGAGTGTAAAAAAGATAAGCCCTGACGATATTCTTGTTCGTCGAAAGGGTCGTCTTTACGTAATTAATAAGAACAAGCCTAAACACAAGCAGAGGCAAGGTTAACTATGGCCCGAATAAGTGGAGTAACAATTCCTACAGAAAAGCAAGTTTGGATTGCCTTAACATATGTTTACGGTATAGGTCGCAAAACAGCCTACGATATTTTAGAAAAAGCTAAAGTCGAGTCGACCGTACGGGTTAAAAACTTGACCGATGCTGAAATTGCCCGTATCCAAGACGTCATAAATAACGATGTCCAAGTCGAAGGTGACTTACAGCGTCAGGTTGTCGGCAATATTAAGCGACTTAAAGAAATTAGAGCTTATCGGGGAATGCGACACCAGGCTAACCTGCCAAGTCGTGGTCAACGAACTAAGACCAATGCGAGAACCAGAAGAGGAAAGAAATTAACTGTCGGCGGAACCAATAAAAAGGCGCCGTCAAAAACTTAAGGTAAGGATTTAATATGGCTGAAGTAACAAGTGCCACAAAGAAAAAGAAGGCCAAAAGAAGCGTACCTTACGGAGAGGTTCATATTTTGGCGTCTTTCAATAACACTATTATATCGGTTACCGATAAAAGTGGAGGTTTGCTAACAGCTGCTAGTGCCGGTGGTTGTGGTTTTCGTGGTAGTAAAAAAGGCACCGCTTATGCAGCACAGGTTGCATCAGAAAAAGCTGTCGTGGCAGCTAAGCAAATACACGGTTTAGCAAAAGCAGACGTCTTCGTTAAAGGTATTGGCCTGGGTCGCGAAGCTGCTATTAGAGCTATTGCTAGTTCAGATGTAAATATAGAGTCTATTAAAGATGTTACCGGTGTACCACATGGTGGTTGTCGGCCAAGAAAGAGTAGGAGGGTTTAGTCATGGCTCGTGATACTCACTCAATAACTAAAATGAGCCGACGTGAAGGTTACGCCCTTCACCCCAAAGCTCACAAGTACATGGTTAAACGAAGTACCATGCCAGGCCAACATGGACGAACGGGTAGAAGAAGCGTTTCTAGCCAATATGCCTTGCAACTAAGAGAAAAGCAAAAAGTTAAAAGACTTTATGGGCTCTTAGAACGGCAATTTTCTAACCTAATGAAAGAGGCTAACCGTAAACAAGGCCAAAGTGGTGAAATACTCCTTCGTTTCTTAGAACAGCGAGCTGACAACGCTGTTTACCGAGCAGGTTTTGCTCCATCTAGAAGAGCTGCTAGGCAACTAGTCACTCATGGACATTTTATGCTCAACGGTCGTCGCGTAGATATTCCATCTATAAGACTAAAGCCAGGAGATGTTTTAACCATTCGTCCAAAAAGTAAGAATTGCGAATACTTCAAAAATATCGATGATATTACCGGAAAACCAGACGTTACCGCATTGTGGCTAAAAGCCGATCGTAAAAAATTTGAAATTACAATTACTGGAGTTCCAGCTCGAGAAGAAGCGGAACCAGATATTAATGAACAATTAATCGTTGAGTATTACTCACGTTAACAGAGAGGTAAGATATAAGATGTCAAAAATTCACACACCATCATTAGCTCAAATTGATGAACGAAGTGATGTTAGCGCGAGTTTCGTAATTGAGCCATTGCACACAGGTTATGGCATGACACTTGGCAACTCGTTGCGTCGGGTATTACTTTCGAGTATTGCCGGAGCCGCTGTAACTGCTTTTAAAATTGAAGGTGTTACCCACGAGTTCACTACAGTTCCCGGAATTAGAGAAGACGTTGTCGATATAATGCTTCAACTAAAGAAAATTCGTTTTCGTGTTTACGCCGAAGAACCACAAATACTACGTCTTGAGTTTAAGGGCAAGGGCGAAATTACTGCTAAAGATATTCAGGTCAATGCCGACGTAGAAGTTGTCAATCCAGAACTAGTAATTGCCACCGCTGACGATAGCAAAACAAATTTTGTTATGGATTTAATTGTCGAAAATGGTAGGGGTTACCGGACTGTTGAAGAAGGTACCAAAAAGAAACCAAGCGATATGATTGCTCTTGACGCTATTTTCAGCCCGGTCTACCGAGTCCGCTACAAAGTAGAAGACACTCGTGTTGGTCAAATAACTGACCTCGATAAACTGATCATAACCATCGATACTGACGGCTCAATTAGCCCTAAAGATGCATTCGAAGAAGCTGCCGCTATTTTGGTTAACCAATACAGCGCTCTAGCTGGACAAACCAGGGTTGAAGCTGCTCCAGCCAGTAAAACTGTTGCTCCTAGCTTTAATGCCGAAGAAGACGAACCAGCAGAACTAAAAGTAGCAATCGAAGATCTAAACCTGAGTGCCCGTACCACCAATGCATTAATTAACAATGACATTCACTCACTGAAGGACTTGTTCAGCTTGAGTGATGCCGAGCTTCGTGACCTAAAAGGATTTGGTCAAAAGGCTTTAGACGAAGTCAAGGACAAGCTCGCAGAATTGGAGCTATAAGACTATGCATAGACACGGATACAAAGGTAGAAAACTAGGCCGAGAACGAGACCAGCGTCGAGCTCTTATTAAAGGGCTAGCTAGTAGCCTGACAGAACACGAGAAAGTGACCACTACTTTACCTAAAGCTAAAGAGCTGGTGCCTTATTATGAAAAACTAATCACCAAGGCAAAAAAGGGTGACTTGCATAACAGAAGACAAGTGATTTCTAAAATGGCAACTGTAGATAGCGCCCATAAGCTAGTAGATGAAATAGCGCCAAAACTTGGAGCCAGAAACTCGGGCCACTTAAGAGTAACCAAGACGATAAATCGTCGAGGTGACAACGCTCTAATGGCCACAGTTACTTTTGTCGATGATCTAAAAGTAGCACCAAAGAAAGCTACTAAAACTGAGCCTGAGGCTAAAAAACCAGCTAAAAAAGCTGATGCTCTAGCTGCGGTAAAGACTAAAAAAGCAGTTGAAAAAAAGACCCCAGTAGCTGCTAAAAAAATTACAGCTACTCATACCAATAAAACAGCATCGAAAGCCAAGGGTGTGACAAGAGGAGACCGATAATGAAAACTTATAGCGCCAAGCCATCTGAAGTTACCAGGCAGTGGTATATTATTGATGCTTCTGAAGCTCCACTAGGTAGATTAGCTACAAAAATTGCTACTTTATTAACCGGTAAGGGCAAACCATCTTTTACTCACCACATAGATTGTGGCGACTTCGTAGTGGTCACTAATAGCGACAAACTAGTTGTAACTGGTAATAAGATGACAGATAAAATGTACTATCGTCACAGCCAGTACCCTGGAAGCCTAAAAGAAGCGACCTTAGCTGAAAAAATGCAAAAAGACTCTACCGACGTAATTGTTTTAGCAGTTAAAGGTATGTTACCGAAAAATAAATTGATGGCTGAAAGACTTAATCGTTTAAAGGTTTATAGTGGTGAAGAACATAAGCATGAAGCACAAAAGCCAGTGAAAGTGAGTGTTAAATAATGGTAAAAACAAATTATTTTTATGCGCTTGGTCGTCGAAAAAGCTCGACTGCAAGAGTTAGATTGTTTTCAAAAGGCAAGGGTAACATCATTGTTAATGATAAGCCGGTAGACGCCTACTTTGATAATAGCGAGGCTTTGCTCCGTGAAGTTAAAAGACCATTTGAAGTTTTAGAAAAAACTAATGATTTCGACGTTAGTGTAGTAGTGTCAGGCGGTGGCTTAACTGGTCAGGCAGGTGCAATATCGCTTGCTATAGCCAAAAGCCTTGTCGAGCTTAGCGAAGACTACAAAGGAACCCTTAAAAAGGCAGATTTACTTTCTAGAGACCCACGCGAAAAAGAACGTAAGAAGTTTGGCCTTAAGGGTGCTCGTAAACAACGACAATTTACTAAGCGTTAGTATACGTTCATCATTTTAAAAAATTCACCTCCTGTATAATAAGAGGTGAATTTTTTATGGAACCAAAACTTGAACAACTTGTAGAGCGTAGTGCCAGGGTTTGGGACGTTTCTTGCTCAGCTGCTGAAAAAATGTTGTCTATGGACAGGCAAAAGGCATTAAGAGTAAACCCATTAAAAGCAACCAATAAAGAATTTGAAGAATTAAAAGGTTGCTTTGGGCTGTTACCTATTAGTTGGGCTAAAAATTGTTACCAAATAACCGAAAACTATGACCAAGTAACTCGTCATGAACTATTTTTAAGTGGCTATTTTAGTCTGCAAAATAGTTCTAGTTTCATGCCAGTTATTGCACTTAAGCCGAAAGCAAATACTAGCATTTTAGATATGTGCGCTGCTCCAGGTACCAAGACCACGCATATAGCAACTTTAGTAAATAATAAAGCACAGATTATAGCCAATGATAATTCTAAAAACCGTTTTTTTAAACTTCAAAAAATGCTCAAAACTTATGGAGCTAATGCTCAAACATCCTTAAGAGATGCCCGCCAACTTAAGGCTATTATAGGTGCTAGTAGTATTGACACAATATTACTTGACGCACCATGTAGCGGAGAAGGCGAATTAAATTTGAATAAACCGAGCTCAACTAAGTATTGGTCGCTTAAGAAAATTAAGAGGCTATCTGGTTTACAAAAACAACTGATTGTCGGAGCCTACGACCTACTAAAATCTGGTGGCAATATGGTATACAGCACTTGTACTATTGCTCCTGAAGAAAATGAACTTGTCGTCAATTATTTGCTTCAAAAGCGACCGGGAGCGATAATTAAAGATACCAATTTACCCGGCCAACTAACCTCACCCGGTTTGACAAGCTGGGACACTAAAAAACTATCATCAAGCTTAGAAAAAACTAGGAGGGTAATACCTAGCCCAGCAAATCAAGCATTTTACGTTGCTAAAATTACTAAGACCGATAATTTAAGCGAAAATGAGTTTAGTTACAAACAAAATTAACTAGCATTTTTTAAAACTAAATTATAATATAAACTCATAATAATATTGCAAAAGAGACAAAAATGGGAAAATATGAACAAGAATTTAAAGCAATAACTGAACAAATCGAGGCAAGCGACAGTGTTTCCGCTTTTAAAGATGAACTAATTATTGCTCAGGAAAGATGCGACTTATTATGCCAGCAAGAAGGCGCGCAAGCAGAAATTCTCAACTTAATACAAAGTTTAGACCAACAGTGGGGAAGGTTAAATCAGAAAATATATTTCTCGGGAGAGGGTTTATTAATTACTAACCAGCTAAATCCCGAAGCTATTTCAGGTAGAGAATATGATTCTGGCGGGGTACGCGATTTAGTTGTTGTTCGAGTAAATTTCGATAATTATCCCGGTGTATCAGAAGGTTTTTTCATTCACACGTTACCCATCAGAGATAGCGAAGGTGACATAGTTGGTTACAAAAACTCAGTTCTCCACCGCACAAGGTTAGACTTGCCAATTGTTGTAAACAATACTGTTTTCAAATAAGTTTATACAGAAATTGAGAATGTAGATGCCTTAACTGTTGGAGAAGATACTGAATATTTAGAATACACTGCTCCTGAGCTTTTCGAGCACATATGTAAGTGCCGAGAATCATCAACTACTATCGACGAGTTTCTTAGGCAAATTGCTGATTATGGGCTAGATTATCATAATTTCAAAGGAGTAACGCTGGCAGAAGTAAATAAGTTTTTGAACCGAGAAATTAAATTCTCTAGCACCTTACCTTATATAATTCGAGGTGTAGATTACGCTTATCAAAAATTTGATGACTCAAAATCATCAGAGCCGGGTGACTCCGAGCAGAAAATACAATACAAATCAGTTCCACTGGACCCGGCTTTTTACGCTTACATAGATGGTTTGTTTGTAAATTCGAACAGTATAACGGCCAGTGACGGTTCAGGTACGTATAGCAGAATTAACTTTTCACTTATGGCAAAAGTTGTCATAAACGATGAAACTTTTAAGGTTGTTATACCAATAAATAAAAACATTAGCGTCATAGATCCTAATGATCTTTTGTAGCTCTACCGGACTACTTATATTTAAGGTATAATTTAACCTAATGACTAAAGAAGTAATACTAACTGGCCTAAGAGCTAATAGCCAGTTTACACTGGGTAATTATTTAGGTGGCATAAAACCAATGGTCGCTTTAGCTAACGCTAAATCAGCTGATTACCAAATCAATTTCTTCATGCCAGATCTCCATTCGATAACCGTTGAGCTAGATTATTCAAACTTGCAAAAGCAAATATTTAGTTGCTTAAAACAATACGTGGCAGCGGGGCTTGACTTAAGCAATACAAATATCTTCATATATAGACAAAGTAAAATATCTGCCCATTCGGAACTAGCTTGGATTTTTCAGTGTTTTAGTGGTTTCGGAGAGTTAAGCAGAATGGTTGAATTTAAAGATAAAAGCCAGGCTATTGGGGCTGACCGGGTTAGCGCCGGCCTATTTAGCTATCCAGCCCTAATGGCTGCCGATATCTTGCTATATGATGCTAAATGGGTACCAGTAGGCGATGATCAAAGGCAACATATTGAATTTACGAGAAACATAGCCAGCCGATTTAACAACAAATTTGGCGACCTATTTACAGTACCCGAAAGTACTAAAAAGCAAACAGAATTTTTAGGCTTAGAAGCTCCACTTAGAATTAGGTCACTCAAAAATCCAACCAAGAAAATGAGTAAAAGTGTCGTTGACCCGGCCGGAACAATACTCTTAACAGATAAGCCAAGCGAAGCTGCTAAAAAAGTAATGTCAGCAACTACCGACAGTTTTGGTGAAATAAGCTACGATTTTGAATTGAGACCAGGCGTCAGTAATTTACTTCAAATTTTAGCTCATTTATCTGGCAAAACTATTGATGACACAGTTCGTGAGTGGAGAGGCAAGAGTAGCTACGGAGAACTGAAAAAAGCTACAGCTAGCGTAGTCGAACAATTCCTGACCGGTTTCCAACAACGAGTCGAGCAGGTTGATGAAGAGCAGTTAAGAATTAAACTTGAAACTTCCGAAAAAGCAATGTTAGAGTTTGCAAATAAAAAATTGCAACTAGTTCAAACTGCGGTTGGTCTTCGTTAGTACTTATGAGAATAACAAATAATAAAGACAAAGCTGAAAGGGCTGACGTTTTACTGGCTGAACATAACAATCAGTATTCGCGTGCAGCACTGGCAAAACTTTTTGAGCTAGAGCAAGTCAAAAGGGACAATAAATTCATAAAACCTGGCACAAAATTAGCTCCTGGCGAATTTTTTGAAGCAGATTTATCTTTAATTGAAAAACCAGCTGAGCCCATTGATTTGCCGATCATTTATGAAGATGAAAACGTTGTAGTTATTGACAAACCCGCCGGAATCATCAGCCATGCCCGTGGTAAATATTGGGATGAAGCTTCGGTTGTCAGCTTTATTAGACAGAAAATAAAGGGATTAAGCGGTGAGCGCGCTGGAATTGTACATAGGTTAGATAGAGCCACTAGCGGAGTGATGATTTGTGCCAAAAATTCCGAAACAATGAGTTTCTTGCAAAAACAGTTTTCTTCCCGTAAGGTTAAGAAAAGTTATATTGCAGTTGTAGAAGGCCACGTCGAACCTAACGAGGCTATAATTAACGTTCCAATTCTAAGAAGTCCTAAAAATCCGAAAACTTTTATGCCGCATTCAGATGGTAAATCAGCTGAAACAATTTACAAAGTTTTAAATTTTAATTCTGGTAATACTACTTTAGAGCTAAAGCCCACAACAGGTAGAACGCATCAGTTAAGAGTCCACTTGAAGTATATAAATCATCCAATACTGGGTGACGAGCTTTATGGTGGTAAAAAAGCCGACAGACTCTACCTACATGCAAAAAGTTTAGAAATAACCATACCTGGAGGCGAGAGGAAAATTTTTGTGTCTCAATTACCTTGGAAAGATGTGGGTAACCAGTGATTTTACTCTCTTCTACAATGAAAAAACAGTTCAATAAATTTGCTTTGAACCCGCCACAAGGCTTACTACTGATTGGCCCTCATGGTTCAGGAAAAGAGCAACTTTTACAGAGTTTGGCTTCTCAATTTATAGCTAAGCCTGAAGACATTATTATAATTAGACCCTTAGAAGATAAAAAGCAAATAAGCATTAACCAAGCTAGAGAAATAAAAAAATATTTACGTCTAAAAGCTGGTAGACCACAGGTTATCTTAATTCCCAATGCCGAACTATTAACCAGAGAAGCTCAGAATAGTTTACTTAAAATTATTGAAGAAACACCAACTAATTTTCATTTTTTTATGGCCACAAGTAGCGAAAACGAAATAATTGAAACAATTAAATCTAGAGTTGTTTTGTGGCACTTTAAAAATCCAAATAGTAAAGAGATTACCAGCTACTTTAACCACGTAGAACCAACAAAACTTAAAAGAGCTATAATTATAAGTGGTAACAAGCCAGGTGAACTTACTCGCATTGTAAATAATGAGTCTACTGAAGAAGATTTTTTTGGTCCAATTGAATATGCTAAGGAGCTTTTGGTCCAAACCACGTTCGAACGGCTATTAAAAGTAGATTCTCTTTCAAAAAATAGTCCCTTCGCCTTAGAAGTTTTAGACGCTCTGACAGTCATCTGCCTAGCTACCATTGAGAACTTAGCAAATAGTAACGATTTAAAAAAGATTAAACCCTGGCAAGTAAGGCTAAAAAAAATTGAACAGGCAAGGCAGCTTTACGAAGTCAGCGTTCAGCCAAAACTAATTCTTGGCCAGCTTTTTTTGGTGTTATAATAGAACGATAATTATGACTGGCTTACTCCTAATAATTCTTATAACAATCATCACTTTACGCTCAACTTACAAGCTTGAAGATTTATCGACTGATATACCAGACAAAATAGCCAATCGACTGGGTAAACTGTGGGAAATAGCCCATCAAGGCATGAAAGAAAACAAACTGCTTAGGGCCGAGAAAGCATTACTTACTATACTGAAAATAGACGAAAAGAACGCAGCCGCCTACAATAGGCTGGGCATCTTGTATGCTAAGCAAAAAGACTTTAAAAACGCTATAGATTGTTTCGAAATAGCATCGAGCATTGAAAAGAGTTCATCTAGTTTTCATAATTTAGGTCTTATATATTATGAAACTGGCGACTATGTAAAAGCATCTATTGCCTTTGAAGAAGCTTTGTCGCTTGAAGATGGTATGGCTGCTAGGCACATTGCTTATGCCAAAGTTCAAGAAAAACTAGGAAATAACAAAAAAATGATTTCCGAACTTGAAAAATCTGCCGAGCTTGAGCCGACAAGAGAAACATATAGTTTACTTAAAAGAGCTTATGAAATACATGGCATGGATGAAGAAGCTAAAATAATTAGCAGAAAATTGAATCGAGCCACAAAAAGTAATAAGCCAAAAAGAATTACTAGGCCGAAAAAAGTTGTTGTCTAGGTTGGCATAGTCTAATAGTCGTTCTGTCTATAATTGGTCTGTGTCTTTTTCGAGTAAACTAATTTCTACTTCTAGGTCGCTGACCTTATTTTTAATTACTTTAGACGCGTCTTGTATTGCTAGGTTGTAAATTGAGTTACCAAGATTCTCAAGAACAATGTCAATTATGTCCTGAGCGACTATTACACCCACGGAAGCATCTTCAATTTCTTCAATTCGAGTAATAATTTCGTCAATAGTTTTAGTTTTTAATTCTTTAGGCAACTTACTGTCGTCAATGCTCATATTAAACATTGTATCAAAAAGATCTCCTATTATTCATAGCTTGGTGATGCATTTTGTACGAAGCTACAACGTGTTTAGCTGAAATGAAATAGTCGCATCACCGTTGACTCTATCGTTTTCTTCAGTACCCACTACCCGAAATCCGAGTTGATCAAATGTTGATGTCGACACCTGATTGCTTGACCAGGTTTTTGTGAAAAAAACACTGCAACCTCTCAGCTTATACAGCTCAATTAAGTCAATAATCTGTTTTTTTCCTAGACCACGGCCCCTCAGTGCCTCTGCGACGTACATAGGCCCAATTGCAATACTTTCCTTGCCTTTATGACTCAAGGCAACAATATATGAAACTGGTTGGCCGTCTATTTCATAACCATATAGAGCAAAGTTCGGATCAAACCGAAACTTTTGCAAAAGCGTTTCCGTTGTCTCTTCTGGGTGTGCGCGTGACGGTAGAAAAGCATTTAGAGATTTTCCAATAAGTTGACTTAGTTTACCTAACTTAAGCTCACTTAAGACTAGGTTGTCTATAGTGTTCAATTCCGCGGGCCCAGAAGTTTTTTTGTTCATAAACTAACTATAACAAAAAGAACCTCTATGTCAGAGGTTCTTTTATTGTGCTTATGTTTGGTGCAGGGTGTAGGATTCGAGTTATTATGCGCCTCGGCAACATTTGGCAAGGCCAAATGCGAAGGCGGCCAAGCTAGGAAAACTCCAACTGCCACAGGCAGTTGTCGCCTATCGGTTCGAATCGAACATAATTAACTGATATAAAAACCCAGGCGTAAAACCTGGGTATTTATATTGGTGCAGGGTGTAGGATTCGAACCTACGAACTCGAATGAGGACAGATTTACAGTCTGTTGTGTTTGACCGCTTCACTAACCCTGCTTATGGTGCTAACTAGTAGCACCGACATCTCCCCCTAACCACACCTCACTGTGGTTAGAAGATTAGTTACTCTCGCACTGTAACTAACTGGAGCCGACAGAGGGATGATAGCTTCACGCCCTAAAAGTTATTATTTAAGCTCACTTTTAGGGGTTCATCATATAATTCTCACTAATCGTTCGAATTATCTGAACCCATAGAAGAACGTGGGTTCTCATCCTTGCTAGGCTAGTTTATATAATCTACCGTATACGACAAATTATATAAACTGGAGCCGACAGAGGGATTCGAACCCACGACCCGCTGTTTACAAAACAGCCGCTCTGGCCACTGAGCTATGTCGGCATTCATTTTTAAGTAACAGCCAATATTTTAGCATTTTTTTATAATGCTAGCCAACATAAAATTTATCTTATTGACAATATGAAAAAAGCAATCATAATGGCTATCGGTAATTAATTTAAACGAGAGACTCCAATAAGTGAATGAAACCGTTCGTGATTACGAAAAGCCTGAGCATAGACTTAATAGTAGTCAGCAAGATATTTGGGAAGTCACTAGCTCCATTAGAGCCATGGCAAAATATGGGATATATGGGCTAGGCTCATCTGACCCAGCCGCAGATCGGCACGAAGGCCAGCTACTTAACGATTATTTACAGCAGCAACGGGGCTAACAGTTTGCTAGAGCCTCGGGTGCTTGGTACAATTGTTATGTATTTTAGCCGTTGTAGCTCAGTGGTAGAGCACTTCCATGGTAAGGAAGGGGTCACGAGTTCAAATCTCGTCAACGGCTCCATATTTTATTAGTTTTAAATTGACCAATCATTAAAAACAAGTTACAATATGTAGTTGAATTAAGGTATTTATAAATGGCAAAGAAGACATTAAAAAGAAAAGTAATTGGACTGACCTGCGAGAGTTGTGGTCAGCGTCATTACTATTCAACTAAAAATACGCAGAATACGCCCGATAAGATTTCATTAAAGAAGTATTGCCCAACAGTCCGTAAAATTACCACGAACACTGAAACTTCTAAAAACTTAGGTCGTAACGTAGTAAAAGCTAAAAAGCGCTAGTATTTTTAGAGTTATTTTTTAAGAACTCAATTCTTATGAAAAGAGTTCTTTTGTAGCACTTTTATGCTGGTAGGCAACCAAGTCCAGGGCTGTATTGATTAGTTCAGCATGACTCCATACCAAAGGAGCTACGCCTACAGGCTGCCCACTTAAAGGGTGAACTTGCTCACTCATGATCCCTCCACTCAGAGTGTGAGAGAGTGACCAGTCCATTAGCGGTAAAGCCTTATCGGCCATATCCATGGCAATATATATTTGAGCTAACCATAGCGTACAGACGAACCAAGGGTTTGGAGGTAAGTTCTCGTCGTTTCTCATGTACCAGTCGTTTTCGTAGCGGACGACACCCCCTAAGCTGGTTAAATTTGATATATTTTGTTCAATAGCACTTAGTGTATTTACAATATTGTCAGTAGTTAATTTTTCGTCGGTGTACATAACTACACCGTACAAACTCGATATGTCAATGGTACTATCGAAGTTTAAGTTGTCATCTGGCATTAGTATAAGGCTTTTTCGGTATGCTTGTCGTTCATGATCGTAGTAGAGTTCAAAGCCTGATTTAATTCTTTCTGCTGCATTTTTCCAGCGCACTTCATCGTCCGGGTAGTTCAACTTACGAGCGATATCACTGGCTGTGTTTAGGGCGCCACATACTAGGGCTGCGGTGTAGGTGTGTGAGGCAAATTTTTCTTCCCAAAGATCATAACTTGCATGTGGTAAATTTGTTTGCTCATCTATAAACTTAGACATAAAATTGGCTGCAGGTTGGATGAGAGTGTTATATAAAGAACTAACAAATTCTTCATCATTAGAATATTTTAAATATTCACCCAGCATATTTATAACTGAGGCTGTTTCATCTTCTTGGATAGCCAGTTCTTTACGGTTATTGTGAATAAGGGGGTGCCAAGTGCTACCAATCGCTCTATCTGGTTGGTATTTGTGCATCAGAAAGCCCTCGTGCGATAGTGTGTCTCGGCAAAATTCAAAAAATTTCTTAGGTTCTTCTGTATAACCAAGCCGAATGAGTGGCCAAACAGCATAAGCTCCGTCTCTTGGCCAGCAATAGCAGTAGTAGTCACGCCCATAGTTGAATATTGATGAATCACCGCTAGCTAATATACCACCACGCTTATCGGTGTGGGCTTTTATGGTCATCATCGACTTTTTGACCGCATTCAAGTAGCTAGGGTTTACAGAATGAAGCTTGTTGGCGCCGATACTGAGCCAATTGTGCCACCAGTCACGGGTGCTCGATTCTATTTTATCGATACCAAGTTTTTTATAATCAGCATTAATTGTCTCGCATTGGTACTGTGATGCAGCTGCAACCAGCCAATAATCAACCTGCCCAGTAGCATTTGCTTCTAGATCGAGTGAAAACCGGACTACAGAATCAACTCCGCCGTGTTCAACTGCGTTACCTTCAAGTTCGCCATCTTCGGCATCTTTGAAGGTGCCTTCTTTGCCTTCAATGCCGTAGTTGCCGACACAGAATTGGTCAAATTCAGCATTTGTTTCTTTGTTGAGGCCGTAACACAGAAGCGAGCATCTGCCTTTGTAGTCTAAAATATAATTTTCATCAGGTACAAACATGGCAGTGTCACCACGCCCGCCACGTGATATTTCAAACACTTGATGCATAAATAATTTTACTAAACGTTGGTTATTGCATATGTTTGTTACTTTTATTCTTCTTATAAATCCGTTGCGTAAGGGATCAACAAAATCGACAGTCTCTATGTTGATGCCTAACTCATGATTAATTAGACTACAATTAGATATTAAGGCATCATTTTCTAGTTTAACCTCGGCATTCCAAGAACCATCATCAACCCAAGAAAAAGCTCCGTCAACCCAAACACCTATTTTATGATGTACGCTTCGAGAAGTGGTTAGATTTTCTAGTCCTACAAAAGGGTAGTAAAAGTCATTTATAAGACCATGTTCATTCAGCCCAACCATAAGTTGGCCGTTACTTAACATTGCTGGTCTAGCCATTAAACCACTACTCCTTTTTCGGCTAGCCTAAACTTGAGATCATGGTAAGAATTCATGAAGTTAGTAAATGCTTCATAGGGGGTATCGTAAGGACTGAAGTAGGCGTGAACGTCACCATCGTTAAACCACTTAGTGCACATGTAGTAAAAGTGATCGCTAGTTTGTAATTTTCGCCAGTCTTCTATTAAGGCTAAATCGTTAGTGGCTAATATTTGGTTCTCTAGTTCATACAGTGCCAATATTGCATTATGTTGCATTGGGTTGCCGAGCCAGGCAGTCAAATCACGCTCGTTATCTGCCCATGTTATGGTTTGTGGCACATCTACAAAATCGACTGGTTGGTAACTATCAATTGCTTCTGACAGAGTCATGAAGGTACGTTCTTGTCTAGAATTAAACCAGGCTTCTGGAAGCGCCCGTAAGAAATCGAATATGCCTGTGTCAGACCACTGGTGTTCGCCAAAAGTTTCATAGTCCATAAACAGGTTAAAAACTTGAGCATTATCCATCGACGCACCCATCCAGTTGACAAACTTTTCGGTTGTAAGTGGGTGTTCGTTCCATTCTTTGTTGCCAAACCTAAAAGCCATGTCGTCACTTAAGCGATAATTTTTCATTAGCAAACGGATATTTTCGGTGTAACTTGGCCTGTAAACAAAATTTGGGCTTCGCCAACCAAGTACCGGATCCCAGCCTTCGGTGATTATACCTTTGTAGCCAGCTTTATCTGCCCAGTAAGCAAGTTCATTATTGTAACTAAGTTCGGTATTCCGAAAAACGTTAGGTGTTACCCCAAATATCTGTTGGACTTTTTCTCGGTGCATTTTTACTTGTGCTTCAAATTCTTTTCTAGAGTAGAAAAAGGCTAAGCTATGGTGATATGTTTCGGCAACTATTTCAACTCGTCCAGTGTTAACTAATGCTTTAAAGCTATCAAGAACATGAGGTGCCCATTTTTCAAATTGTTCAATAATTGTTCCGGTTATAGATATACTTAGTTTAAAGTCGGGGTATTGGTTAAGTAAGTCGAGTAATACTTGGTTAGTTGGTAAGTATGACTTCTCGGCAACCTTATGAATAATGAAACTGTTGTTAGTTAGAGCGTTCTCGGTGTAATCGTTGAAATATTCATGGTTCGCTCCAGCGTCAAAAATTGTATAATGTCGAATTCTGAATGGCTGGTGGACATGTAAGTAAAGGCAAATAGCTTGTTTCATTTAGCGTGCCCCCACTAGTTTTGCATGGCGCCTATAGTGGCTTACAACTTTATGAGCAGCGTCATCCCACGATAATTTTTGGAACTCTTTATAACTCTGGCTTAGTAATTCGTCTCGCAGACTATCATAACGAACTACTGTAGTCATTTGGTTGGCTAGCTCATTAATGTCCCAGAAGTCAACTTTTAAGCAATTAGTCAGTACTTCAGCTACGCCAGACTGGTAACTAACTAAAGCAGGTGTGCCATAACCAATTGCTTCAAGCGGTGTTAAGCCAAAAGGTTCAGAAACACTAGGCATGACAAATAGGTCGGCAATTTTGAAAGCGTCACGTAAATTTTTACCTCGCTGGAAGTCGGTGAAGATAACATTTTTCGATATTCCTAAGTCGGCGGCTAGTTGCAAAAGTTCTAGGTACTGCTCACCAGAACCGACAATTAAGAATATTGTTTTTGGCGCTTTCTCTACTACTATTTTGGCGGCTTGCATAAGGTTGTACAAACCCTTTTGGACTGTTAAACGGCCAATATTAGCGACAACTCGGTAGCCATTTTGTTTCATTTTTTCAAGATATTTGTAAGCGTTATTGGCGTCGAGGTTATTGTAAACAGAAATATCAATGCTGTTATGAACAACTTCGATTTTTTCAGCAGGAATGCCATACTCTTTCACAATAATATTTTTAGTTAGCTGACTTACGGCTATAATTCGGTCTGCAAGGAGCAAGCCCATATATTCTATGTCGTGAACCATCGGGTTGCCACTTTTACCACCAGCTCGGTCAAATTCTGTCGCGTGGACGTGAACTATTAATGGCTTGCCAGATACTTCTTTGGCTCTTAGGCCGGCTCTAAATGTTAGCCAATCGTGAGCGTGAATGATATCGAACTCACCCAGTAGAGCCATTTGTTCGACCCTTTCTGTGTAGTTGGCTACTTGTTTAAAAATGCTGACATTTTTGGTTGATCCGTCATCGTAGTAGTATTTAAAACTGTCATAAGCAATGCCACTTTTTTGAACCTTAGCAGCCGATTGTGGAATAGCCGGGTTGACCTTCATGAAGTCAATATCGTCATGCGGGTCGGTGTAGGGAACTATGAATTCAATATCGACATCTTTTTTAGATAGTGACTTACAAAGATGATAGCAGGCGACACCTAAGCCCCCACTATTATGAGGAGGCAACTCCCAGCCGAGCATTAATACTTTCATATGTTTTCGTTTTTACTCACTTATTACAGATTTATTATAGCCATAAATAGTGCTCAAGCACAACCTTTTTACAGATGAAAATTGCTGTTAATGTGTTAAAATAATACTGAAGACTATAAAACAACAATAATTCGCGGGTAAGGCCGCTTTAATTTTTATGTTTCCAACCGAAAAAATTCGCAACCTAGCCATAATAGCTCATGTTGACCATGGTAAAACAACCATTGTTGATAATCTTTTAAAACAGACCCACACTTTCAGGGATAACCAAGCTGAAATGAGCCAGAGCTTGCTTCTTGACAGCAATGATCAAGAAAGAGAGCGGGGCATTACCATACAGGCTAAGCAAACAGCTATTAACTATAATGACTTTCGAATAAATATAATTGATACTCCGGGCCACGCTGACTTCAGTGGCGAGGTTGAGCGAACATTGAATATGGCCGATGCTTGCTTGCTGGTTGTTGACGCCCAAGAAGGGCCAATGCCTCAGACTAAATTTGTTTTGAAAAAAGCCCTTGAAAACGGCTTAAAACCACTGATAGTTATAAACAAAATTGATAAGAACGATTCTAATATTGCTAAGGTCGAAGATGAAGTTGCAAATTTATTTCTAGAACTAGCCAGCGATGACTCCCAATTACATTATTCGGTTTTCTATGCGGTTGGTAGAGACGGAAAAGCTTGGAGCCAGGTTCCAGTAGACATTAGTGCGCCTGCCGACATGAGCGTTATTCTCGATGCTATCATAAGTGAAGTACCTCAACCAGCTGGAGATTCTTCAAAGCCTTTTGAAATGCTTGTTACTGCGCTGAGCTGGGATAGTTTTTTGGGTAAATATGCAATTGGTCGCATAGCTAATGGCCAAATTAGACAAGGTGACAAAGTTAACCTGCTAGATGAAAACGAAATAATTAGTAGTGCTAAAGTTGAGAAGCTATTTGTTAGCCAAGGACTTGCTAAATTACCCATTGAAGGCGCTATGGCGGGAGATATAATTGCTCTAACTGGCGTTGGTGAAGCTAAAATTGGTTTAACCATTGCCGATACTTCAGTAACGCAAGCACTACCTTCAATAGCCATAGAGGAGCCAACTTTAAAAATTAGTCTTAGCCCCAATAGTTCACCTTTTAAAGGACAGGAAGGCGAATATACAACTTCTAGACAAATCGGCGATCGACTAAAAAAAGAGTTAGAAACTAACGTTGGTCTTAAGGTTGAAGATGACGGAATAGGCTTTTTAATAAGTGGGCGTGGTGAACTTCATTTAAGTGTCTTAATTGAGACTATGCGACGTGAAGGTTACGAATTTGAAGTTGGCCGGCCAACTGTCGTGACTAAGTTTATTGACGGTGTCGAGCAAGAACCAATTGAAGACGTAACGGTTGAAGTCGATAGTCAATACGTAGGAGCTACGCAACAAGAATTTGGGCTTAGAAGAGCTGAACAAATTGGACAAGAAAATTTAGACGGTGGCCAAACTAGACTAGTTTACAAAATGCCTACAAAATCTTTAATTGGTCTAAATAATTTACTAATGACATCAACCCGCGGGACTGCTCAAGTACACAGCATTCACTTTGGCTATGCACCGCTTAGCCCAGCTATTGCAAGGTTAAGAAACGGCGCTTTGGTGGCTTGGGAGTCGGGCGTGGCTACAGCCTACGCTTTGCAATCTGCCGAGCAACGAGGTGTCAATTTTATTGAACCGGGGCAGAGCGTGTATGCTGGACAAGTAGTTGGTCTTAATAATCGGAGCGATGACCTTGAGATTAATGTAGTTAAAGAAAAACACCTTACCAATATGCGCTCAAAAAGCAGTGATGGCACGGTTCAACTGACTCCTCCTACTGTCTTTAGCCTAGAGCAGTGCCTAGATTTTATAGAAGACGATGAGCTACTAGAAGTTACTCCAAAGTCACTCAGAATTAGGAAGAAAAATTTAAACCATAGCGAACGTAAACGAGCAGCTAAAAAATCTTAAAGCACATAAGCTAAAAAAAGTTATAATAACTGTAGTTTATGAATAATAAAAATTACTTCAGCGACAGAACCGAAGCGGGCAGACTTATTGCAGATAAATTATTTACTAATTATCGCTACGAGGATACAATAGTGCTCGCTTTGTCGTCAGGTGGTGTGCTGGTTGGTGCAGAGATTGCTAAGCAACTTCATTCACTGATTGCTCTACTTATGGTAAAAGACATTTACTTACCAGACGGCCAAACCATAATCGGTAGCATTAATGCAAATGGTGGTTTCATTTATAACAATTCTTTTTCGGCTGGTGAAATTGAAGAATTCGACATGGAATACAGAGGCTTCATAGAGGAAGCTAAGAGAGAAGCCATCCATGAGCTACATGTTGCAGTAGGCCAGGGTGGCGAAATATCTGAAAATTACTTTAGGCACAGAACCGTAATTGTCGCAACCGACGGTGCTATGAATGGCACGGCATTTGACATGGCAAACGACTTTCTTAAGAGAATAGCAGTAAACAAGGTCATAATGGTTGCTCCTATAGCTTCGGTACAAGCAGTAGACAAAATGCATATTTTAGCCGATGAATTGGTTTGTTTGAGTGTTATTGAGTCAGTGCATGGCTTAGACCATTACTACCAGAATAATAATTTACCGACAAGAAACGAAACAATCGGCATACTTAATGACATTATAATTAACTGGAATATTGAAAAACAAAATATTTAGCTATTTTTAATTTTCTTTTTTTTCGGAGCGCTTTTTTTAGCAACTTTTTTGACCACTGGTTTTAGAGTTTGCATAAAATTAAAAAATTGATCACGGTTAACATCAGCAAAGTCGGCCATTGGCTTGCTAGAAACATTAAACTTCATTGAAGATAGCCTCACAAAAAATGTAACCGTAATTGCAATAATTGCAGCAACCTGTGCATTAACTTTGAACTGCAGACCTAAAATAAGAAACAGAACAATGCCTATTAAAGCTGCGAGTGAATAATACTGACCTGGAAAAAATATTACGGGCTCGCGTCTAATAAGCACATCTCGTATCATACCTCCGCCAACAGCACTTGAAAAACCAACAATTATGGCAGCCATTACGCCAAGTCCTAAGTTAAGTGACATTTGAGCACCGATTATTCCATAAATACCAAGGCCAAGCGCATCGGCTGTGAAAAAAATGACGTTGAATTTCTTAATTACATGGTAAGCAAAAGAGCCTAGTAAAATTGCGTAAAAGACAGCCAAAATGAAATATGGGCTTTGAATAAAAAGAACAGGTCCATTTTGTAAGAAAATTCCGTCGCGGATTAAGCCACCACCTGCACCTGAAATGAGTGCCATTATACCGACTCCAATTAAGTCGTAACCTCTTTTTGTAGCTAGAATAACTCCGGTCAGAGCAAATAAAAAGGTTGCCACTAAGTTATATATAAGCGGAAAGTTAAACTGGCCAACAAGTCTGACTTCTTCGCTGGCAAAAAATAGTAAATTGTCAAAAACCATAAGAACTATTCTAAAGCTAGAGAGTAAGAATATGCAAACTTGGCAGATTACTTTTGTTCATCTGTCATTAATTTACTATAATACTTATTCATAGGGGAGTAGCTCAGTTGGTAGAGTGAGAACTGCCAGTCGGCAGTTCGCAAGGCCGGAAACATGGCTGGCGAATGCCACCAAGTTGAGGCGGGGTCGACCGCAATTTAGAATAAATTGACGGGTGACCCGGTCTCCAGGCAGACCGGTGCTACTTACTTTTGTTCATCTGTCATTAATTTACTATAATACTTATTCATAGGGGAGTAGCTCAGTTGGTAGAGCACCGGTCTCCAAAACCGGGTGTCGCAGGTTCAAGTCCTGTCTCCCCTGCCAATTAAATACCATCGTTTGATCGGTGGTATTTTTATTTTAATGACTGTTCAATGTTGCGATTTTGCCGAGCATTGGCACCAGCTGTTCATCTGACCAGCTATTTAATTTATACTCAGCGTCCGAAAAAACATTATGTGATTGGGCAAATAATATTTGCTTCCAAGTTGGTGTATATTTACCTCGTACATTTGGTTTATCATCTATTAACGCTAATCCATCAAATTTAGTTTTATCGCTTTCTATATATGCTTCATCTCTAACTTGTGGTCCAAAATGTGGAGAAAAGTGTATATCAAGCCACTCTAACTTCTCGTTTTTACAATTCGGGTGCGTTTTTAGAGGAGAAGAGCAAACTCGTGGGTGATAGCCAGACTCTATTAACTTAGCCCAGGCTTCAATTGCGCCTTCCATAACCTGTAGAGTACTAAAGAAACCTAGCCTATTGGGTATGTTTTTTACTATTTCAGATATTTCTGGAAAGTCATCGGCAATATAAAAGCTTTTTATCTGTCGACGCGCATCTACTTGAGGCAGCTCTGTTTCAATAGTGGTTGTTACTCCTTGATTGAACTTTGCTAGTACGTTATCCATATCAACTAGCACGACAGGTTTCTCAAACATATTACATTGCCTTTACTTATATTACTCATAGGTTAATCAGTGATGATACAATTCTAGTCTTATGCAGATATTAGAATAGCATATATAGCAATTTGCTGAATAAAGACATAAAATTTCATGAAAACTATAGCAACTTTTATATTAATATATCTGAACAAATTAGGAATGATAATTTTTGACAGTAAATAACTATTGATTTGCTCAGCAGTATTTTATTTTAATGACTGTTCAATGTTACTGATTGGGTCGTAGACTCCTTGGTCTAGTAAATAAGTTTCAAATTTTTTATCTATGCCAAACATTATTGAGACACCCACAATAATAAATAGGATTCCTACCACTTTTTTGAAAAGTCCATTTGGGTCAGCCATCCACTTCAATTTATCAACAAAGGCCTGACCAACTAGTGCAACAAGGAGCAAAGTTAAGGCTAAGCCCAGCACATAGGCACTTAAATATAGCGCACCCTTGAAGATTGAGGCAGGTATTATGGTTGCTAATATAAGGGCATAGGTAGGGCTACAGCTAGTAAATACGGGCCCTAGTGATGCACCAATTAGTATTGAACCCATAATTCCTTTTTTCTGATAGGCCTTACCTAAAGCTTGGTTACTTGTCTTAAAAAGCCCCAATTTAGCAGAAATTTTGGTCCAATACTCGGGAAAGAGGAAATTTAAGCCAAGAATTATAACTATAAAACCAGAAGCAAACTTCCAAAAGTTGGTCGGTACTCCGAGAACCAAAGTAGTGGCTTTAATAATTATTGTGAAAACAATAACAGATACTGCCAAGCTTGCAGTAATAATAACTGGCTTTAACCATTTATTTTCTTTTTTATCGTTTTCAGATTCGACAATTGAGCCACCAATAATAATTGGCAGTAAAGGCAAAATACAGGGAGCGAGTATAGTCAAAACACCAGCTATGAACGAAAGTACTAAAAGCGCCATTAAAGTAAGTTATTTATTACCGAATTAAGTGTAGGTGAATCGTATGCTACAAACTTTTTTACTAGGTTGCCACTCGAATCTACTAGTACAACGGTTGTTTGTTGAGTTACACCGTACTTCTTCTTTAAGTCCTGGCTAGAATCGAAGTCGGTTTTGAAAATTGTTACACCAGCTGGAACTGAGTTAGAGCTAATATCTTTGTCAAGGTCTCGGCACTGTGGGCACCAAGGAGCATGAAAAAACAATATCCTTTGGTTAGTCGAGCTATTAAATGCTTGTTCGCTAAATGCTAAATATTCCCCAGCTTGCTCTGAAGGCTCTGCCTGACTTTGATTATTGTTGGCTATAGGCTCAGCTTGTTCTTGCTGCACAGTAGTTTGGCTGACTGTTTCCTCAGGGGCTTCGGCTTTATTGTTGCTTAATAAATATATAACGCCAGCACCAATAACAACTACAATACTGACTATAATTAGTAAAACTTTTTTAGACATTTTATACCCTCTTAATGTTGATTAAGTATAACATTTATAGCGTAGAACAGAGACTATAAATAAGTTTATTAGCTTAAAAAAATTGCCCTAGTTAAACTAACTAAGGCAATTATTTTTTAGTATTAATGCTTATTTTTTGTAACTTTTAGCGCTGGCAATGACCGTTGCTGTTGAAGCAAAAGCTAGAGCTATAACTAGTGCCATGTAGGCAACTGCACTCGAGCCAGTGTTAGGCAGGGTAGCACTAACAACTGTAGTAGGTGTAGCTGTTACAGTTACAACTGGTACTTCTGGTGTAGAGTCAGCTTGTGCTAGTGGTGCCCATTGGATTACACCTAGTTGGTCAGTTAACTTAGCTAAAACTTTCGTAGATAGGTTGAATACAGCAGTATAAACTTCTGCCTCATTTTCAATTAAGCCTCTTGCTACTTCAGTTTTTTTATGTGCTGTTGGCCATGCCGTACCAATTAAGCTTGTACCATCTGGTGAAAAGTATGCAGGTACAAAGTAGCTAGGCATATCTTCTATTTTAGTGGCTGCGCCTGTTGTTGTATCTACTAAATAGTAGTCACAAAAGACTGGTGGGTGGCCGTCTCTTTTTCCTAGTACATATAAGTGGTATGTGCATGCTGGGCTGTCTTGGGCAACTAACACAGATTTACTATCTGGAGATACATCTATAAAGTATTCATTTATTCTACTAGTGGTCGTCAATTGAGCAGGTGTTGTTTCGCCGGCTTTAATGACCCATATGTCTGATGTTAGGTTAGAACGATTGTTCCATCTGCAGACTATATCGTCTAACGAACATTTCATCTGGCTAAAGTAAATGTCACCGTTATCGGCGTAGCCTGCGTTTAAGTAGGGGTCTGCCTTAGCGTCTACGAGTGGTGTAACAGTACCGTCTGTATTGTCTATAGTTACTACAGAAGAGTGTGTCATCGACATTCGCTTATCGCTTGAATATGTCGCCAAAACTGTTTGCCCATCTGGTGAGTAAGAAAGGTTCGTAACCCAGCTTTCTGACGGATATTTTTTGCTACCGTTGACTAAGCTGTCTAATCTAGCCAAAGTGTCTTGACCTTCTACAACACTACCATCTCCTGCGGTAGTGACTTTATTGACCACTGCGCATGTTTTTTCATACATTTCGCAACCAGATGTAGCTTCTACGCCATAGGCAATATCGTAATTGCCTTCGCTATTTGGAGCAGAAATACCTGCTGCTGTGATAGAGTCTTTTTCTTCTGCAACTACTTGCTGGTTACTGCCGTCTGGTGCAGTTGTAATTACTTGGCTGACGGTATCTTCTTGCCGAATAACCGCTCTATCCTCATTATTACCATTTTCGTTTTCAGTTGGAACCTGATTGTCTATGTAGACAATTGGTCCATTTTCTCCATCTATAGCTGCTGATGCTGATGGCGAAAAAGCCAAGACCCCCCCGACGCAGGCAGCCGAGACGATTAGCGGAATAACAAAAATTCCTTTTTTCATCACGGTCTCCTTATTTAATATTTATAGTTTAAGCCCGAAAAAAATACTTGTCAACAGGTAAAATAAATTGTATAAATATAAAACTTATGCTTTCTAACCTCTTAATACTAGCAATATTCGACTTTAATTAATTGTGAAGGTTTTGTTATACTATACAGCTATATGAAAGTTTCTAAACAGTCAAAAAACGGATTTGCTTTTTTTGGCCTGGTTTTTGGTTTAGTTACTATGGCGATAGTTTTTTATTTGGGTGTAATACTAATATCACCCAAATTACCGCCAATTCCATTTGTTTCTGCTTCTTCAATAGACTTAAATACCAAAGATGATGAAAATGATCTTCGTAATAGGATTCAAGTTGAAAAAATAGGTATAGAAGTACCATTTAGTGTAGGGAATGAGCAGGTATTAGAGCTAGGTGCTTGGCACCGCAACCCAGAAAATGGTAACCCAGAACAAGGTGGTAACTTTGTACTGGCTGCCCATAGGTTTGAAATTGGAAATACTCCAGGCCAAACCAGGGCTAAGTCACCATTCTATAAAATTGATAATTTAGACTATGGCGATGATATCCGTGTTTTTTATGAAGGCAAGTGGTATGACTACAAAGTGAACAAAAAATACGAAGTGCCTCCAACTGCTTTATATATAGAAGAGAAAAGCAATGAAGCTAAGCTAACACTGTATAGCTGTTCTCTTAGTGGGGCGGCGGCCGGACGCTTTGTTATTGAAGCAATACCTAAGTAATTACTTAAAATAGTTTGTTTGAACCCAGTTGTATAGAATTATGCCTGAGGCCACCCCGACATTAACTGACCTTGTTGAACCAAACTGTTCAATGGCAATAATTTCTTGGCAGATTACTTGCATTTCAGGTGATAATCCAGGCCCCTCTTGGCCGAAAACTAAAACACATTTTTTTGGCAGTTTGGTTGCACGAAGGTCAATGGAGCCGGCAATATTGTCTATGCCAATAATAGGCAACTTATTATCGTTTGCCCATTTTTTAAACTCACTTACACTCGGGTGATTATAAACACTTAGGTAAAGGTTGGTTGCCATAGCACCTCTTTTATTCCACTGTCTTTTTCCTACAATATGCACGCCACTCGCGTTGAAGGCATTAGCATTTCTAACAATAGTTCCAATATTAAAATCATGCTGGTAGTTCTCAATAGCAATATGGTAAGGGAAGGCCTTGGCGGCTAATTTTTCTTTGACTTCTTCGTTCGATAGACCCTTGTATTCGTCAATTAAGTTACGAGTGTCACTTTGCTTTTCATTATTCATCGAAAATATCTTCTCCCAAGTGTTTTTCTAGTCTGGTTCTAATAGAGCCGATATGGCGGCCAAATTTTTTAGAAAGCTTTTCTAAAGATTCACCGTCAGAAAAACTTGATACTAATTTTTTATCATCTTTTTCTGTCCAGGGTAAGTAGGCATTTGGATATTCCTGGCGCATTTTAGCCAATTTTTCTGACCATGTCATTTTAGACTTTTTGGGGACAGTTATTGGTTCAACCTCTTTAGCCCTTAGCTTGAAATTCTTAATTTGCCTAGCGTAAATATTGACTGCTTGTTGGCTGGCTTCAACAAGCTCTGAATTGATTCTTTTGGCTTCACGGCTGACTTGAAAAGCCATATTATTGAGGCCATCTAAGGACAAGTTATTGATGTTTTTAACCCTTGAAAGTGCAACATAACCCATGCCCTCAACAAATGCTTTAGATAAATCAATTTTAGCATTATCTAGAGTCATGCCCTGGCTTTTGTGTATGGTTATAGCCCAAGCGAGCCTTAGTGGAATCTGGCTAAGCGAAGCCCTTTTCTTCGGCCCGTCTTGCAATTCCCAAGTGTCTGGTTTTAGAGTTACCTGGCGACCAGTATTGAGCTTAACAATTGGGTAGTGTGTTGACGATTCAAAACCAGTTACTATACCCAAACTCCCATTAACAAACTTCTTGTCAGTGCTATTTTTAATACACATTACGAAGGCGCCTATTTTAAGCTTCAAGTATTCAGTTGCCAGACAAGCATTTTTAAGTTGCTCTACATATTTTTTTGGTCCAGTAGTTACCATTTCGTAAGTGAATTCTTCTCCAGGGAGTTCACTCAGCCTAACTTTATTAATTTTGTCGACATCAACATTGGTAGTCAGTAGTCTCGTTGAAGCTTCGTGCACAGGCAAGGCTACACCAATTTTTGACTTCAACATTTGTATTTGACGGCTAGATAAAAATCCGGCCCTTATGCCATTTAGTATTTCTGTGTATGCTTGGTCTTCTTTTTGCCTAAATTGCTCCGTTAAATAACAAGTAACGAAATGGTCGTTCTGCCAGATATCAGACTCGGTTATGAAGCCACCGTATTTTGAGTCTGTTCGATTTATGGGTGGTAGCTGAAAAAAATCGCCCGCCAAAATTACTTGTAAACCACCAAACGGCAGTTCAGACTCGCGGACTAACTGGCAAGCTTTATCTATCATATCTAAACGCCAATGATGCATCATGCTTATTTCGTCAATAATTAAAATATCACTGGAGCGAATAATATCTACTCTTTGATTGGTTAAATTATCTACAAAATTGGGTGGTATTGTATCATTTATGCCTAGTCCGCTCCAAGAATGAATAGTAGTTCCGTTTATGTGAGTAGCAGCAAGGCCAGTAGTGGCAGTCAGGGCAATAGTTTTGCCTTTAGAACGAGACATCCGAACATACTGGTTTAAGGTATAAGTTTTTCCAGTTCCAGCGGCGCCCGTTAATAAAACCGAGTTTCCGTCGTTCATAATTGCCAATGATTCTTCTTGAGTCATAAATAAAGTATAAACCAATATTGTAAAGAGACAGTTTTGGTATGTCGGCAGTGTTAAGAAGATGTTATAATTTAGTTTAAATGCATAAAGTAAATTTAAATAAGCCAGTCTTAATATATTTGTATGGCATGCCTGGTGCAGGCAAGTCGTATCTTAGTCGTCATTTAGCAGACGAATATAATTTGGCCCATATTAGTAGCGATAAAATTCGCTCAACTCTATTTGAAAGCCCACGTCACGACAAAAGCGAGAATCAAATAGTTCAGACCTTAATGTATATGATGAGTGAACAGTTTCTGAAAGCTGGTATTGGGGTCATTTTTGACATGTCAGCCAGTCGTATTATGCAGAGGCGAGCGCTTAGGGATCTTGCCAGAAAAAATAAAGTAGAGGAGCTACTTATTTGGCTACAAATTGACCCAGACACAGCTTTTCATCGTAGCTCAAATAGAGACAAAAGGAAGCCAGACGATAAATATAACCAAAATATCGACCAACAAACATTCGATAGCTTGGTTAAGCAAATGCAGAATCCTGTCAACGAAACCGGTATGGTAGTTAGTGGAAAGCATTTGTTTGAATCACACAAATCGGCTATTCAGAAAAGATTAATCTCGCTTGGGCTAATTAACCCAGAAGACCTTGGTAAGAAAGTGGCTAAACCGGGAATGGTAAACTTAGTTTCTAAAGCCCAAATAACTGGCGGCCGAGTCAATATGTCTCGGCGTAACATCATCATTAGGTAGCTATGGCTACTAAGACAATTTATCATGACCAGGTAGGTGAGGTAACTATTTATAAGCGCAGAGGCACTAGTAAAGTGACCTTGAAAGTAGTCAACAATAAAATTAAAATAATTCAACCAACTTGGTTGCCGTATGCGGCAGGTAAGAGTTTTTTGGCCGATAATATTGGTTGGCTAAAAAAACAATCACTAAGTAATGAACAAAAACTAATTGAGACGGGACAGAAAATTGGTAAAAACCACGACATTTATTTTCATGCCGACACTAAACTGCGTTCGAGAGTTCAAGAGTCGACAATAGATATTTTTTATGATCAGGCAAGCCAAGATTCCTTCAGCCCTGAAGTTCAGCTACTTGCTAAAAAAGCTATTAAGAGAGCAGTTAACATTGAAGCTAACCAATATTTACCTTCCAGGTTAGAAAGTGTTGCTAGTTCTATGGATTGTGGCTATAAGTCGTTAACTATTAAACCAATGAAGTCCAGGTGGGGTAGCTGTAGCTCCAAGCAAGAAATAAAGCTGAATTGCTACTTAATGTTTATGCCCTGGGAAGTTATCGACTATGTACTGGTGCATGAACTAAGTCACACTAAGCACCTAAACCATAGCTCTTTATTCTGGCAGATGGTAGAAGAGAGCCTGCCAGACTACAAAGCCCGTAAAAAAACTTTAAAAATAATGCAAGCTGAAGTTAGTGATTTTCAAATTTAACTTTATAAGAATTAGCTAGTTTTATATATAATAAAAGCTAATGGTTAACAAAAACACAAAAACGACGAATGAACCCAGTGCAGATGAACGGATTGCAGCCCTTGAACGTGAACGCTTAGTATCTTTAATAAATAGTATGGCCGACGCTGTTTTAGCGGTTGACGAAAATCTCAACGTTGTCATTTATAACGGTGCTTCACTTAACATACTAGACATGAACTCCAGTCTTATGGGCCAAAGCATAGACAGTTTAATTAACCTAGTTGACCACAATAATCAATCGGTTTCAATTAAAGAGCTCCTTAACAATTTAAAGATACAAACCAGTAACCGTGAGTATAGCTTAAAGTATGAGTCTGGAGAAAAAATAAATATCTATTTAAGTATTGCTCCCGTCCACCTCGGTTATGGCATTGAAGGAGCAAGGGGTTTCGTTATTTTAATGCGTGACATAACCCGTGAAAAAAGTCTGGAAGAAGAGAGAAACGAGTTTATCAGCGTAGTTAGTCATGAGCTTAGAACACCAATAGCAATTGCCGAAGGTAATATTTCAAACGCAATATATATTGTCGATAAAAATAAAGATCTAAACCCGAGCGTCAAAAAAACACTCGAAGCGGCTCATGATCAGGTTGTTTTTTTGTCCGGCATGATTAACGACCTAGCAACACTTTCTCGGGCCGAAAGAGGTAAGCTAGAAGTCGAGGTTGAATCCATAAATGTCTATGATCTTTTAAGCGAACTTAAGCAAAATTATGAACCTCAAGCGAGCGCTAAAAATTTAGAAATCTTTTCTTATCCGTCGCCATCACTTGAAATTTTAAATTCTGCTAAATTGTATGTTAAGGAAATTCTGCAAAACTTCATTACAAATTCAATTAAGTATACTGAGCATGGTTCGGTCACTTTGGGTGCAAAACCGATGAACAACGGAGTTCTTTTTGAGGTAACAGATACTGGCATAGGAATTAGTAAAGCCGACAAAGAAAAAGTATTCGATAAATTTTTCAGAAGCGAAGACTACCGGACTCGTCAGAGTAACGGAACTGGTCTAGGTCTATATGTGACTATGAAGCTCGCTAGGCTCATACACGCTGAAATAAGTTTAGAGTCAGAGCTTGACCATGGTTCAACTTTTTCAATTTTTATACCGAATTTGAGTTAGTCTAGTTTAGGTAGATGAGCAATAGCAGTTAGTTTGTTATTAACTACCCGGTCCTTCCAAATAACCTGGCTGAACTCGTACCTGTACATAGACAAGTTAATGCCGACTAGGTCAACCAGAATAATAATTGGAAAGTTAAGCGGTGCCACTAGCGCTGAAAAATGGTTCGTATACCAGGAAACCATAATGTGGGTGTACAGAAGCAAAGCACAAACCCACAGGGCTAAAATACTTAGTACGCTGAATGGGCTTGTCATAACTACAGGTATTACAACTAAAAATGGAACCAGTAAAAATATTAAGAATAAGTTTCTAAAAAATACCAACTCTGGCCTACGGTGTACTTGCGGATAGCGAATCCTAACTAATGTCTCCCATTGTTCATAGAAGTTTTTATGCGATGAAACAAAGAACTGGCTATTCGACCTAGCAAATATGTATTTGCCACTACTATTAAACCTTTTAGCAAGATGTTCTTCAGGAATAATCGATTTTTTATAAGATTTAAAGCCGCCTATTGAAACTAGTTTGTCACGCCTAGCGAACCATGAGCTGCTCAGTGTGGGCGGACGTTTAGGAAAAATTCGAGGTACTGCAAGTTCCCACCAATAACGCATTGGCTGAATTATAGATGCTAAAGCACCGTTTTTGGTTCTTATGGGCATCACTGCAACCATATCGGACTGTCGATCTAGCATTAACGAAATACCTTGAATTATGCTGTTTTTATGCAAGCGAATATCCGTTCCAATGAAAAAAACAACTTCACCGCTCGCTTCATTGAGTAGGGTCTGGTAGGCGTAATTTTTAGCCAGCCAGCCTTCAGGTATTTGGCCGCCCTTTATAAAGCGAACCCCATCATGGGCATACTGTTTAATTAAGTCAGCAGTTCTGTCTTGAGATTCATCGTCGTATACTAGTACTTCGAGCTTAGGATAAGTATCTATTAAAACAGAGTCTAAACATGAATGTAGGTCCATGTCTTCGTTCCTGGCAGCAATGGCTACTGTTACCGTGGGCAGTTCGTCTTCGGCTAAGAGCGCTTTACTTAGTACGCTAGTTTGTTTGAGTCTGTAGGTCGTATATATAGCTAAATAAAGACTAACTAATAAATAGAAAAGAATTAGGTAGTTTAAGTAGTTAGATAAAAAATTATTATAGTAAGACAATGTAAGAAATAAGAGCTGGCTATAGGTTAAAGCAAGAAAAGTCTGCTTAGTTATGTTGTAGAGCCAGTCATCTACATATTTTGGTTTAATTAACCTGAGATAATTAATGACCGAATATAGTGTGCTGAGCATAAATATCAAACTAAATATATTGATCGAATTGTTAATAATGAAATAAGCACTCAGAAAAATCAGAACGATACTAAATGTTGCTAAGTAGCTTTTATAAGGCCACCCTAAACCGCGGACGAATATTGCTAAACCAAACAGTGACGATAAGCCAAAAAAAACCAAACCGAGCATTAGGTGGTTATTCATATGCTTTTTATGTTAGCATGTTACGCGTTGACTTAAGTAGCTAAAACCTGTACTCTTGACAGTAGCACCTAAAACTATATGTTTTAGGCTTTTTAAATTGGAGAAAACATGGCAGGCAAAAAAGACGAAAAAAATAAAAAAACTCCAAGAGTCAAAAAAGAACCGGAGACTATTAGACAAAAAGCTGAAAAAGAAGCAGTAAAAAGAACAAAACCGACTAAAGCTAGTAAGCTGAAAAGCAAGGTTCATAAGCCACTTTCTAGCTTAAGAAGTGTCGCGGCTAAAGAGTACCACCCCATAAAAGCACCTGACAAAAAAGGCTTTAGGGTTCTAAATAAAAAAGTAAAAATCATACCGAATTTTATAAAAAATTCGTGGAAAGAACTCCGTCAAGTAACTTGGCCTACTAAAAAAGATGCCGCTAGGTTAACCTTTGCCGTCATTATATTTTCAATATTTTTTGCCATTTTTGTTCAAATTTTAGACTTTTTGTTTAGCAGGTTAGTTAAGGAGATTATTTTAAGATGAGTTATAAAAGATACGATTCAACCAAGCAGTGGTACGCCATTCATACCTACAGTGGTTATGAAGAAAAGGTAGCGGAAAGTATTCGTCAGCGTGCCGATAGTTTAGATATGGCTGACAAAATTTTCGCTGTTATGGTACCGAAAGAAAAGCAAATCGAAATTAAAAATGGCAAACGAAAAGTAGTTGAAAAACGAATTTTTCAGGGCTACGTCTTGGTCCAAATGAAACTAAGTGAAGACGCTTGGTTTATTGTTCGTAACACCCCAGGAGTGACTGGTTTTGTCGGAAGTGGTACTGAGCCAACTCCAGTCAGTAACGACGAAATGGACAAAATTAATAAGCGAATGGGTGTTGAACAGCCAAAACATAACATCGACTTCAAGCCAGGCGAAGTGGTCGGTATAATAGACGGTCCGTTCAAGGGCTTCGACGGCGCAATTAACGAGATAGACACCCAAAAAGGTAAAATTAAAGTCTTAGTCAATATGTTTGGTCGTGAAACACCAGTAGAACTAGACAGCCTCCAGGTCAAAAAAGTCTAAAAATATTATGAGAAAAGAAAAGGATATTACGAATACGAGAAGATTTTGGGGCGCTACAGGGCTTGCTGCTATGAGTTATGCTGGGGCTGCTGTGATGGGTTACGGTTCGCAAACTGAGCTATATTCTAATTCTTTCTGGGTTAATTTATCTATTGGCATATTTGCTACCGGGACAGCCTTGGGAGGCGTTCACTATACGGCCGTAGCTAAAGAACATTATTCAAAAATTGATGATAAATCAATGATATTCCATGCTTAGAGTTTAAGATGTGACCTAAAAGGTAAATTTATACAGTAATATGGGTAATCCTGAAACAAGTAATTTTATAGAAATTCTAAACCTTGAATATGCGTTCGATCCTGAAAATACAAAGCAAGTCTTAGCCTTAGTGGCGGACTACTTCGAAAAGCACTCTGGCTCTATGGACAAAATCAGTTAAATCTGGTAAGTTAGTTTAGTTACGCACTTCTGTTAATTAATGGAAGGAGAGTTTTGCTTGCTTCAATTACGCAAAGCTCGTTAGAGAAAGGAACTAAAGATGGCTAAGCCAGTAAAAGCAAATTTAAAAATGCGCATTAAAGGAGGTCAAGCAAGTGCAGCGCCTCCAGTAGGCAGTTCGCTTGGACAACACGGCGTTAATATGATGGATTTTATTAATCCATTTAACGACCAAACTAAAGACCGAATGGGACAAAACTTAACTGTTCATATTACTGTTTATGAAGACAGAACAATGGATTGGAGAATAGTTGGCACCCCAACCGACGATTTAATTCGTCAAAAGCTTGGTATAGATAAAGGCTCTGGCCGACCAAATACTGAAAAAGTTAGTAAAAAACTCTCAGATAGCCAGCTAACTGAAATTGCCGAAGCCAAAGCT
>JAGORN010000026.1 GCA_018062805.1 Candidatus Saccharimonadota bacterium
GTGGGCTCGGGTAGTAAGATTTTGGCGCAGTTTCGGACACTTTGGATTTTTCTATCTGATTCATGATCACCGCGGGCATAACTATTAACAATAGGTTCAATTAATGAACTAGCAATTTTAGCTCTAGTATCTACCGTCAGCTGTGTTTCCTCTAATTGTTTTTGTATTTCTTGCTGGGTATGCTTTGGTATTATTGCTCTTTTGGTAGCTGAGTTTAATTCGGCAACAAGTTTAATAGTTGGCCAGTAATTTTGGTAATTTTCTAGCACGAACGATACTGCAGCATCGTCTAATTTGTTCGTAGCAGGCTGGTCGTCTTGGCCTGTTCTGCTATTTATGAAATATAAGAGACTTGTAGCTACTTCTTCAAGGGCAGAGCTCACCAGCTGTTCTTTTTCTTCTGGCGTACTTTTAGGGCTAAATTGAGTAGATATTCTAGTACCGACTTTAATGGCAATATCTTCTAGGCTAGATTGTAAGCTACCTAAATTTATTTCTGTTATTTTAGTTGGGCTACTTTGTTCAGTAGTATTATTTTCCGGTGCATCGGTTGCGCTAGTAAGGTCGATTGTTCCGGTTTGACGCTCACGCCCAAATAGCTTTAACATGTTAGACCTCCCAATTTCAATTCGAATAAGCTACTCTGAACTTTCAGCCAATAAAATATTTTGTTACAAATTAGATAACTAACCATTGTTTTTAACTTTCAATAGCTCTTTCGTCTTGTTGAGCTTCAAGCGCTGCTCGCATCATTGTATTGCTAATAGCTTGATTCCGGTTGATGCGTCGACCCAGCTTTAGTAGAGCCTCTGTTACGGCGTTTTCTGCCTGATTAATGATAGTTTCTCTATTGTTTTGCGCCTCGATGCTATACTCTTTTTGTTCTTTTGCTTTGTTTTTTATTCTGGCTGTATTTTCTAGTATCTTTTTAGTTAATTCTTCAATTTCTAAGTCCTTAGCTTCGAGTTCATCGCCCAGTACTGCTCGGCGTTCAATGGCTGATGTAACATGTGTATCATCTAGATTCTTACTTTTATCTCTAGAAGTATCTGGGGCCTCATCTCGGCTATTTATAACCGCTTCATTTAGACTAATATTGTCTTCAATAGCATATTTTTGTTGCTTTAGTAAGTCTAAGTCGCGTAAGTACTGTTTTAATAATTTGAGATCTGCTTTATGATTAGCAATTTGTACATCTAAAACAGGTTGGCTAGCTTCAGCATTCGTTAATACCGGACGTTCCTTTTCGATAAGTTTTCCTAGGGCATCATGGGAAGCTCTTAAATCTTCTATAAGTTCACCAAATTGCTCATGGATTTGCCTATTTCCTTGTAGTAGATTCCTGTTGACTAAAGAAAATTGCTTAACAGTTTCTGAAATTTGTTCCAACGCGGTAATTGCTATATCTGTTTCTTCAAGTTCTTCTTGCAGTTTATATTTGTTAGGTGCATCGTTGTTTTCTTCTTGCAGATCCATTATTTGAGCTTCTGCCTGCTCGGAGTCTACCGCAACTTCGTCATGTGCTGATGGCCAATCTCCCAGCCAGTTGCATAGTTCGGAATCCGTTAAGTCGATTTGCTGGGTTGTTACTTGGTTAAACTCTACATTAGACATGACATTTCCTCTTTTACTTAACTTAATTTGTCTGGCGGGTTGATGCCCTTAATATTACTGGCGACACTTAGGCCGTCGGTTAGTTTGGTCTGGTCAGAGCGACTTGTTAGCTTTTGAATGGTGGAATTAATGAACTCCGGGCTTAAAACAATTGGCTGTAGCTTGAGGCCTAGTTGTAGTTTGGCTATATCGCTGGCCACCTTAGAATTTAAGGCATCTGTTAAGGCTTGAATGAAAAGCGGGTCACTAAGTAGTTGCTTGTAGGTTTCGGTGGTAATTTGATCGCTAATGTATGTTTCATTGACTGGGTTAGCAAGTGCGTTCATAAATGTTTTAATGTCACTGGCACTAAAATCTTTCTGTTGTTTTTTTATGATGCCGAGAATTGCTTCGTTGTCACCAACAGCGTCGGCTATTCTGTAGGCAAATTCTGGTGAGGCAGAGTTGACTGCGCCACTACTGTTTGGTGCGGCAAGCATTAGAAACTGTAGGTCTATAGCACTAGGATCAATTGTGAGGGTTGCGGTTTGTTCGTCGTACTTTAAGCTATTTACTAAATTTTTCTGAATAAATCTATAGTTTATTTGCAAATAGGGTTTAATGGCGGCCATTCGGACACTATTGGCTATAGTTAGCTCTTTGCCTGCTTCATCTACGGTGCTGTAGTTAACGCCTAGTGATATTTCAGTTTCGGTGGCTGGTGCTTCAACTTTGCCTATTGCTATAGCCTCGGCAGTTAGTGGCTTTTCAATAGTTGTTTGACGAACTAATTGTTCGGCTACATTTTGAACTTGTTCTTGGGTTGGTGGCGCTGGTTTTTCGAACATGCTACCAATTATCGGAACATGTGGCAGTAAGCCACCTTCGAAGTTATTGTTGGCTACCAAGCCACCTGCTAGCAAAGCTACAGTTCCTAAGGCAATGCCAGCTTTTTTGCGTCTTACGGCCGTTTCTTTTGCCCATTCTTTAAGTGATTGAAGCCGGCTTGTCTTGTGGTATGTCGGCGAATTTTTAGGTCGGCTTTCTGGCTCGTACTTTTCTATTGTTATCTCCTCACCGTTTACTTCGGCTTGGGCAATTAAAGCCTTAATGTCGACAACGGGTATTGCCTCTGACTCTGGTTCAGTCTTGGGTTTCTCAGTGACCGTTTGCTCGGGTGATAAAACTTTACCCAATAAGCGCAAGGCTTCCATTAATTGTTGATTATTGGCCTGACCTTGCTCTCTAGCAATTCCAAAATCCACTGCTCTGTTAACAATATCCAGAACAGGGTCTTTAGTTTCTTGTCGAACCTGTGCTTGTCCGCTGAGCATGTCTGCAGTACTGCTGGCTGTATCATCAGCGTTAGGTTTTTCGTTAGCATCTGGCGACGCAAAAGCCCAAATTCCTCTTGGTTGGTTTTGCCTGTTAAAACTATTCATTGGTTTCATCTCCTGTGTTTGGTTGGTTATTATTTGGGTCGGTTATGCCTATGGTGTCGGCCGCCATTTTACCGATTTTCTGCCAGGTTTGAGCGTATTCACTAGGGCTTCGTAAGCCTTCTGATGGGTGTATTACCACGGAAGTTCCGTACACAAAGATACAAGCTACTCCGATAACTTTGAATAAACCATTTAGATTTCTTCTTTCCTTAGAACTGCTAGGTTCATATTGGTAGCCGAAAAAATCTCCAGTATCATATTCTGGCTTTTTAGCTTTTTGTCTACGACTGGACGCTTGCTCTAGTAATTGCTGGTTTAGGTCGCTATATGTTCTTGGGTATCTTTTACCGACTCTGTATAATTCTCCGGTTGCTGCATCTCTGACAAGCTGGCTGTTATTTTCAGGCGATTTATACATAATATTTACCTACTCTCCGCTGGACTGGGCTGGCTACTTGGGCCTAATAGGTTTAAACTATCTTCTGTTTTACAGGTGACCTTTAAGGCATTAGTTGCCTTATAGCCCTGACTGTCTAAGTCGGCCTTTGTTAGTACACCCTTAGCTACTAATTCATCTAGGGAGCTTTTTGTGTAATCTGGTAGGCTAGCGTCTTTAAAATTTACTTTTATTAGTTGTGGCCAACTTTCTTCTGGGTACTCCATTTGGCTACCAATTATCTTTTGTATTGCAGAAGTAATCATTTGTTGCTCCACCCCCCAGACGCTTGCTAAACACTTTCGGGTAGATTCTAAGGCTGCTTGGCGAGCGCTATTTTCTACTTTGGCGTCTTTAATGGCCGAGTCTTTAGCTCCGGGACTTAAAAACTTACACCAGCTAAACGATTCTTTGCTCAGTAAGCTAGCGGCACCGTTACAAAGTGCCTCGGCGTAGTTGCCTGGAGTTTGTAAAAAGTAGTTACCTATCCTGGTAGATGGGTCTTGAATAACAGCGATGTAACTTTGTTCATTTTCGCTACCTGCTATTTTATAACCGCTTGGTAAAAAGTTGAGTTGATGGGAAATTTTTTTAGTGTCGACAGTGACATCAATTTCGCGTTTGCCTGTTTGTTGGTTTATTTCTCCTTTTTTCCAAGTATAAACATCGAAGTCGGACCCAGTGGTTTCTACTTGTATAGGAACATGCTTGAACTCGGCTGATCTGCCAGTGGCAGGGAGGTCGAACTGGTAGTGTTTTCCAAGCAATTCGCCGTCAACCGACTTTACTATGTGCCACTTGCCAGATTCTACTTCAGCAAATATATTACCAAACTTAGGAAGTGGTTGGGCAACTATAGAATTGAACTTGATATCAAATTCGGAGTCAGACTGGACTTGGTTAGTAGTGTCGACGCTTACAATTGTTGGTGCTTCCGCTTTCACAGTAGCTACTACAGCAATAACAGCCACGAGGCCTAGAGCCCAAGATGGCGTGTGTTTAGTTATTTCTCTATTTGGAGCTACTGCTAGCTTTTCGTCAGATTTATATTGCTCGGCTAAATATGGTGAACCCATTATTTTTTCATGACTCCGGTTAATGCATTTAATATATAAAGTCGTGCAGCAAAGTAGTTTCAATTTTTTAGACTTTAGCTAACTAGCCACTACTTTTAAAAATAGTGACATTGTTAGCTTAAAAGACTAAGAAAATCGTCTACCCTGCTTTTCTTTGATTATTTTCGCACCCTTTAAAGCAAACTATAAGACATAGTAGACAAATAGTCAATAGAATATTATAAAAATTAGTTTTTACCACACAATAATTTATATTTTATAACTATATAAATATTCCGTACGCTACAGAAGTAATTGCTTATAATAGAAATATATGTCATAATATGTATTATGTCGAACAGAAAACAAGTTTTAAGAACTATAGAAAAGAAAAACAACAAGGAATTAAAAACACTTGCTAAGTGGAATGATCCTTTACTTGAAACTGCTAAAAATTGTTCCGCTGATGGAGTTATCCGCAGGCATGCTCGAGATAGTTATGAAAGAGATACTCTTACTCACCCATTGGTTAGTCATGGTTTGATGGCTGCAATATTTTCTGAAATGCAGCAGCAACCTGAAGAAGCAAATAGCTACGCCAAGCTACTAGGTAAGTATTTATTACCCCTTTGCTCAATAGAACCACAGGGTGACTCGGTACCATGTGAAATAGGTTCTACTCAACAAGTTTTTTGTAGCGACACCGAGCAGTACTTTATTGACGCTTTGAAGCAGATAAATGAACATAAATATTTTGGCCAGCCAAGGCTGAGTGTTTATCATAATAAAGAAGGATTGCCAGTTGCATTAAGAAAGGGCGCTGAAGAATCTAGTGCAATATTGTTGCAGAACGTCAATGTAGGTAGGGTTTTTATACCGGAAGGCACTTTTGTTGGTGTATGTAAAGACAGTCGTGTAGAACTAACCGGTGAAGTGTCGGCTTTTGACGAGGACAATTACTGGCTACTTTCGAGTTATTGTATAGATGATGATTTTATGATTGCTCCTGGTCGCTTGAGCCCGTGGGCACACAAGTCATCAGCTTTAAGAGAAGTATTCAGTACCGAAAGATACACTAATTTGACACTATACTATGACGATAGATCTAAGCAATGCGCTAAACACGACATAAAGAAATTCAAAAAAGCCTCAAAAAAAATCTTAGAACAAACAGGAATTTATAATTAGCTTCAGTCTAATGCACTTGTATTTATCTATTAATTAACTATGTGTCTTAATGCTAAATTTTGACAAAACGGTCTTTTTTAAACTCCAAAAATAATAATATCCAGGTAAGATTGGTAGCCAGTAACTAATTAGTCTGTATAGTAAGGTTATTGTGATTGCGCTTGTGACATCTACACCTACCAATATTAGGCCAGAGTAAATACCTGCTTCAGCAGCCCCTAAACCGCCGGGAGTTGGTACTAACCCCGCCGCAATATTACCAATAGTATAAGCAACCAATGCCTGGGTCATGGTTAAATCAATGCCAATTGCATGGGCGCTAGCATATAACGCGAATAGACTAGTCAGTGAGCCAATGCCGTTTAGTAAAATCCCCATTAAAACTGCTTTTGGTCTGTGGCTATAGGCTTTTAGGTTATATTTTAACTCACTGAAGGTTTTTTTAATTTTTGTGTTAAACCTTGGAATCTTATAAATAATTATTGCCCCGAAAATCAAAGTAAGAGTTATCAAAGAAATTAAACCCCAAGGTAAATCAGCTGCAAAAATATTTATAGAGTTTAGACTAAAGTCACCAACTATAATTCCACCTATAATTATTAAGCCGTATGCGATACCGCTAGTAAAAGCATTCATAGCCATAACCGTAGTGCTTTGAACTAAAGAGTGTTTAGCATACACAAAGTAGTATAGGTTTAAGCTAAGAGTGCCTAGGCTGCTTGGTAGTAGTTTACTAACAAATAACCCAGCCATTTCGACTCTGAAAGTTAGCCAAAATTTTATTGGTTTTATGGCCAATTCAAGGTATTGCCATGCTAAAACTGGAACGCCTGCGAAAAAAACAATCACTCCCGCAATAACCCACATTGGGTCAGCTTCTTTAAGCGCCTGGATACTTTCGATTAAAGTATCTATTTGGGGAATAAAAACTTTCAGTGCCAGTAATATTAATAAAACTAAAAATATTGCCGGTTTATGTTTTTTTACCCAAAGCCATATTTTTGTCATCTTACACTAGTATAGTACTTTGTTAATATTTATCGAATTAACATTGTCCTAAATGGCTATTAAAGAAAATATACTGTAAATTACCTACTGGCACGGCGCTAGTAATGGGAGTATTCTGTAATAAGGTTCGTAGCCACTAAGCCGTTATGGTTTAAAGTTACGGTCTAAGTATAAATAATAAGGAGGTTATTATGGCAAAGAATACAAAGGAAGTTTCGGGCTGGCTCGGCTGGGTTGGCTTTGCAAGCTTTATGCTACTGTTTGGTGGAGCAATAAGCTTACTAGCAGGCTTTGTTGCTTTATTTAAAGATGGAGTAGTGTTTACTAACTTCAATGAAAGTATCTGGATTTTAAATTACACGCAGTGGGGCTGGATACACATGCTTCTTGGAGTGCTAGCAATTTTAGTAGCCTTTAGCCTTGCTTCTGGAAATATGTTAGGTAGAACACTTGCTGTGTTAGTTGCTCTTGTCAGCGCGGTTGCAAACATGGCATTTATTCCTATTTATCCATTTTGGGCTTTGTCTATTGTAGTAATAGACATTTTAGTAGTCTATGCTATTGTTGCTCACGGTGGTGATTTGAAAGAGTAGTATTTATTAAAACGAAAGGAAAATAATATGCTGGGGCCGTTAGATTACATTGCAGTAAGTTTTAAAGGTAATAATTTTGATGGAAGCGTTTTAGAGGAACTAGTTAAGGCATCTGAAAGCGGTGCTATTCGGGTAGTGGATTTAGCATTTGTTATAAAAGAGGCCGATGGTGCTGTCGTTATGGCAGAAGTTAAAGATCAAAGCGAAGAACTATTGGAAGTTGCTCGGAAGCTTGGTTTTACAGACGAAATGCCACTAATCACAGAAGATGATATTGCTAAAATTGGCGATAAAATGGACAACGATTCAGCGGTTGGCCTTTTGGTAATAGAACAGCTTTGGGCCAAGGGCTTGAAAGCAGCATTAATAAATTTGGGTGCAGAACTTATAGATGAGGGCCGTATTCACCCAGAAGCTGCCGAAGCAGCCCTAGAAGAAATTAGCCAACAATAAGTTAATTAAGCTTAATAATATAGGAGAAGAATATGATAGGTAGACCATTATCACCAGTTTCAGTTGCAGGAGCAAGCAGACGTCGTCGACGACGAGGTGTATTGTAAGAACCACGAAAATTGAACTGAAAATAATAGTTTAATGCAGTTTAGTTCCCTGCTACATTAAATTTACCTAAAAATGTAATAGATACATAGGTAACACTAAATTGTAGTTAAAGTTTATGTGTTCTTCAGTTCAAGCTAGAGAATTAAATAAATCAATATGCAAAAACTTGTTATTGTCGATCTAGACCAAACCCTGCTGGATTCTCCAAAGCAACAGTTGCCTAGCTTAGAATTCATTCAAACAGTTAAAGGCTCTAGCCCCAGTGTGCTTGTGGGTTGCGCCACGGGCAGATCTTATAGCTGGACACTGCCTGTACTTGAAGCCAGTCAATTTACCGCTCCTTGTATTTTAGGAGGAGGAGCTATAATTGTTGACCCTAAGAACTTCAGTATTAAAGAGCAACTTAACTTACCAGCGAAGCAGCTTGATAATATAAAGCAAATTTTAAGTACGTTCCCTGACATAAGGCTTCTCTTTAATGATTATGTTAGTTCAGACTATCTTGCAGGAGGCTGGGAGCTAAGCAGATTACTTAATAGCGATAGTTGTTATTTAATGGATGTAATTGGCTTAGAACATGAGCTTGC
>JAGORN010000027.1 GCA_018062805.1 Candidatus Saccharimonadota bacterium
ACCGGATTACCAGTTATGTCTTTACCAATTGCAAAGCTTAATTTACTATTACTACCTGCCCATTCCTTAGATGATAAAATACTAGCTACTGTAACGGTTGCCGACTTAAGATTAGGGACTTCTATACCAACAGCTCTTTTACCAGGAATTGGCGCTTCAATTCTAATGGCTGTAGCCGCCAGGTCATAGGCTATGTTGTCAGCTAGACCAACAATTTTACTCATTTTTACACCGTTACCAGGCTTCAACATATACTGAGTGACTCTTGGTCCAACGTTAGCACCTTCCATTTCAACTTGAATGTTAAAGTTAGACAAACTGTCTTTGATGATTTCAGCATTTGTTTCAACGTCACCTGGGTCTGCTTTGTCCTGCTTTTGGCTGAGCAAGCTAAGTGGTGGAAACTTCCAATTGGGGTCGTCAACGGCAGTTAAGGCAGCGTGATCTTCACTAGCCGAAAGTTTGGCGGCGCTATTTTTAAAACCAGCAGCCATAACTGGAGCCTTAGCAACTTCACCCTTTTCGTGGTGAACTGTCGGTACACCCTCATGAAGCTGAAACTGATGCTGCTTATCTTTCTTTTTTAGCTCCCCTAGGTCGGTATCTTTTTCTTTAGAAAATTTCTCTTGAACGTATTCGAGTAAAGTTTTAGGTGATATATCGAACATGAAAAGAGTTACAACAGAAGTAGCTAGAAATAATATAGAGAAAGCAACAGCGCTATTCAAAAAGGCCAGTAAAGCATCCGATACTAAATAACCAAGATTGCCACCATTTTTACCATCACTTGCAGCTTGACTAGCAAGTTCTGGCGTAACAAAAACATGCAACATCGCACTAACCCCAACCAAGAACAAAATACTTAGCAACAGTCTCTTAAAAGGAATCTTGTATTCTTCGGCCCGCAGTTTATGAACTGCTAAATAAATCAGCACAATTGGAAACACAAAAGCTGCCCAGCCAAGTAGCCAAGCGGTCCATTCAAATAAGTTGACCGGCAAAACGCCACCCCAACCAAATGCGCCAGCAAATAAAAGTACACTTAAAAGAATCAGGCTAAAAGCCCAGACCTGCCGAACAAATAAATTTGGTTCCTTATTTGCCTTAGCTTCTTCTTTCCGAGGGCGACCCGGGCCGCGTTTTTTCTTTTTTGCCATTTCTATATTTTACTTTATTTAACGTCTTGTTATAAGTGTTTTGGTCTTTTTTAAGAACACTGTAGTATATTATACCACAGTTTAGGTTCAATTACAACTGTTCGTCTCTATGAGTCAGATTCATCTTCTGAACGTCTCTAACTAAATTATTCACTTCAAGGTCGTTGCACTTTTCGCGCGTAATTTCTGATTCGGTGACTACTCTTTTATAAACGTCAGTAACTCCTTGAGCACGCCTAAGTTCGAACCTGTTTCTGTCGGCAACATTGGCATCGCAATCACTTAAGTAAATAGTCATTATAATTACCCCTTTTTTAGACGACCCATACTGTATTGTGTCGTTATGGAAAATGATCTCTACCATTTGATCGGTAAATTCTATGCGTTGGACTACTCGGATGGTTTCTGAATTGTCAAAATTAAAACTATCAGTAACAGTAGAGTGCAACTCTTCTAAGTACTTGATATTTTTTGGTCGCTTTTCAGCTAATTTATTTCCAAAGCTAGAAACCTCATGTTCCATACCGACATTACAACACTAGCTTTGCTAAAAATCAATTAGCTATTAGTCAACACGCGCATCTTGGCCGAGTAACTGAGCACGCATTTGGGCAAAACGGCGAGCTTGAAAATCAGCGTCTTTTTTAAGATCTTCGTCTGTTTTTTTAGTTTCTGCTTGTCCAGGTTTACCACCTATGACATTAATAACCGGAATAACAATAGGCGAACGCTGAGTTCTATCGTACAAGAAATGAGTTACGTGATCTTTAATTTCTTGCTTGAACCGGTCTAGGTCAATCCGTTTGAACCTTTGGTTAACAGCTCTTTTCAGCTCGACTCTTAGGTCACTCATAAGCTCTTCATTGTCACGCATATAAATGAAACCTCGGCTAATAATGTCAGGGCTAGTCAAATTTTGACCAGTTTTGCGGTCAACCGTTAAGACTACTGCTACTAGGCCATCTTGACTCATCATAATTCGGTCTTTTATAACCACGTTACTAACTATAGCTCCTGTTTGATCAACCAAAATTGTACCGTGAGGCACTTGTCCAAGAGACTCCATTTTGTCTTTGGTAAAAGCCAAAACTTCACCGTTGTCAGCGTTGATTGTATTCTTTCTAGGAATGCCTTCTTCTACAGCAAGTTCAATGTGATACTTTTTTGCTGTAAAATCTCCGTAAATTGGGACGAAAAATTTCGGTTTTAGCATATTAATCATATCTTTGTACTCTTCGGCGCTAGCATGACCAGAAACGTGCAAAGGCCCGCAGTTGTCGACTTCGCGGGTTTCGTGTCTGTAGACGTGTACTTGCTTACGAAGTAAGTCGTCTACCATAGAACGAATATTAGAGTCGTTTCCAGAATATGGAATAGGAGTTGAGCTCAGAACAACCGTGTCTTGAGGTTTCATTTTAACATTACGATGGTCACCAGTGCTCATGCGTACTAAAGCAGCACTTGGCTCACCTTGTCCGCCGGTACAAATAATAACCACTTTGTCATCGGGTAAATTATTGACGCTAGAAATCGGCACAAAGGTTCCCTTCGGGACTTTAACAAAGCCATGCCTAACAGCCATCTCAAGAGTGCTCATCATGCTTCTGCCGTCTAAAACAATTTTTCGACCATGGTGCACAGCTGCATCTATAATCATTTGAATTCGATTAATGTTGGTCGAAAAAATGGCCACAAAAACTCTGCCCGGAGCATCATCTAAAATTTTTACGAAGCTTGGAGCTATTGTACTTTCACTTGGTGTACGACCAGGACGCTCGGTTGTTGTGCTTTCAGACAAGAGTACCAAAACTCCTTCGTTACCGAGTTGAATAAGACGCTCGGTGTCTGTCTTTTCGTGATCGAGTGGCTGCGGGTCCAACCTAAAGTCACCCGTGTTTACAATTCTGCCTACAGGAGTATCAACCACGACACAAGTAGAACCTGGTATAGAGTGAGTAATTCCGACTAACTCTATAAAAAACTCGCCCAACTTAAGCCGTTCGTGCGTGTGTTCGTTCATGGTAATGGTCCTTAACTCAAAGCCCTCTGGCATGGGTAGGCCAAAATTTTGAAAAATTTCTTCTACGCGACCAATAGTAAACTTACTACCGTAAATTGGTGCAGGAATATTTGGCACAATATGAGGCAGGCCACCAATATGATCAAGGTGTCCATGGGTGATTACATAGCCTCTGAGTTTATTCTTGATACTTTCTAGGTAGGTAGTGTCGGCAATACCATAGTTTATGCCAGGTAAGTCAACGCCTAGGTCGTTTCCAGCGTCGATGACTATTGCGTCATTTTTATACTCAATAAGAATCATGTTTTTAGAACCGCCACCGTCCATGCCACCTAGACCAATAATTTTTAGCCTTGGTGAATCGTCAATGGCGTTAGCTCGTCGCTCGATTTTTGTAGACGATGCATCTAAGTATTCGTTAGCAAGTTTGTTAGCCATTTCGTTGTTTCGTTTAGAAGCCCGTATAGCAGCACCTCTTGATACAGCCCTATTAGCTGTTTGTGGCCCTTGGGCCGAATTGTTATTTTGTTTATTCATTATTTACTTTCCTTTTCTAATTAAAGTTAAAGTTTTATTAATATTCTTAAAATCATTTTCTAAAGTTTTCCTTAGCCCACCGTTATATAAAGCGGCTGCCGGGTGATACATAGGTAGAAAAACTCGGCCATCTTTTCGTTTTGGCTGACCATGAACTTGACTTATTTGCAGTTCTGGTAAGAAAACGCTGGTAGAGTGCCTGCCTAATGTCACTATAAGTTTTGGCTTAATGACATTCAGTTGACGCTCTAGATATGGTAAGAACTCTTCTTTTTCGCTTGGTAGTGGGTCTCTATTGTGAGGTGGCCGATACTTAACGATGTTAGTTATATAGATTTGATTTCGATTTAGGTGTATAGATTGTAACATATCGTTTAAGAATTGTCCAGAGGCTCCGACAAATGGCTCTCCTTGCTCGTCCTCTTTTTTACCTGGAGCTTCACCTATAAATACAATGTCAGCATTGGGGTCGCCTACCCCAAAAACTAAATTTGTAGCGTTCTGGGCAAGTTGCGAGCAGACATTACTGTTAATAATGTCTGCCTTTATTAAATCTAAGTTTTGCTGCTTGCTCATCATCTAATATGTTTGAAAAATGTGTTCATAGACCTCAAGTTTGGTTTATTGGCGCTATTTTGGTCCTTCGATAACTAACTTAATTGGTTGCTTTTTTGATACTTAGGCTGAGACGACCGCGGTCGTCTATGGCAATTAATTTTACCTTTACCTCTTGGCCTTCAGTCAAAACATCGCCTGGGTGTTCAATTCTTTCGTCAGCAATTTCACTTACATGAACCATACCATCTGTGCCTGGCAAAACATTTACAAAAGCTCCAAAGTCCATAATTTTCACTACTTTTCCAGTGTAAACTTTGCCAACTTCTGGCTCTTCGGTTAAAGATTTGATCCAGTCAATGGTTTTGTCGATACTAGCCGTGTCCGGACTAGCAATAAATACAGTTCCATCTTCTTTAATATCGATATCCGCACCTGTTTCGGCAATAATTTTATTTATTGTCTCCCCGCCCTTGCCAATTACATCTCGAATTTTGTCGGGGTTAATAGTAATTGACTCTACTCGTGGTGCATAAGGGCTTAAGCTGCTTTTAGGTTCAGCAATGACGCTTAGCATATGCTGTAGTATTTCGGCTCGTCCTTGCTTGCCTTGGGCTAATGCTTGGCTCAGTATTTCAACCGGTAGACCATGTACTTTCATGTCCATTTGAAGAGCAGTTATTCCCTTTTCTGTTCCGGTAACTTTAAAGTCCATATCGCCTGCAAAATCTTCTGCGTCAGCAATATCACTCAAAATATATGGCTTTTGACCCTCCATCATAAGTCCCATAGCTATACCGCTAACTGGTCGTTTTAAGGGTACTCCAGCGTCCATGAGTGCCAAACAACTTGAGCAAGTTGCAGCCATACTAGTTGAGCCATTTTGGCTCATAATTTCAGTTACCGAGCGAATTGCATAAGGAAAAACTGTTTCATCGGGCAACACAGCTATTAATGCTCTTTCAGCTAAATAGCCATGACCAATTTCTCGGCGGCCAGGGCTTCCTAAGCGACGGACTTCGCCAACAGTATAACCGGGAGCATTGTAATGATGCATGTATCGTCGTTCGTGGTCTTTCTCCATAGTATCTACAATTTGAGAATAGCTGAGCGGTGCTAGCGTAACCACATTTAATGCCTGAGTCATACCTCTTGTAAAAATAGACGAACCGTGAACCCTAGGCAAGAGGCCTACTTCGCTTGAAAGAGGACGAATTTCGGTTAATTTACGACCATCTGGGCGAATTTCATCATCTACTATTCCCTTCCGTACATCTTTATGAACTGCAAGTGTAAATGCTTCGTCGTATTCCTTTTTAATTTCTCTGTATACTTCCTCGCCATACTTAGCTTCTAGTACTTCATGAAATTCAGTTCGCAGTGAATTCACCATTTCATTTCGCTCCGGGTAAGCCACTCTTAATTTATGGCCTAACTTTCCGTCCACCCATGCATCAACTTCTTCTTGTACAGATTCATTAGGCAGATCTAGCTGGAACTCTTGTTCTTTAACACCAACAAGTTCTACCAGTTCTTTTTGCAAAGCAATGGCAGGCTGCATTTTTTCTTGAGCCCAAGCAATTGCTTCAATAATAGTTTCTTCACTGACTTCACTAGCCCCGGCTTCGACCATCATTATTCCAGATTCGGTTCCGGCAACCACTAAATCGAGGTCACCCTTGTCATAGCTCTCGTTAGGCAAAAAGGCTTTATACTGGCCGTCAACCATCCCAACCCTAAGTCCAGCCACTGGACCATCAAATGGCGCTCCAGTAAGGCTGAAAGCGGTGCTCATGGCAATCATGGCAATCATATCAGGGCGAAATTCTGGGTCCATAGATAATACGGTAGCGACTCCCTGTGCTTCGTGACGATAGCCTTTTGGCCAAAGCGGTCTTATTGGTCGATCAATAAGCCTGCCAATTAAGATTGCATCATCGCTAGGTCGACCCTCTCTTTTGATAAAACGACTACCGCTAATTTTTCCAGCTGCATACATTTTTTCTTCGTAATCGATGCTAAGCGGAAAATAATCGAAACCACTGAGCTGATTAGGGCTGACCATTGCAGTTCCTAGTACTACAGTTTCGCCATAAGTTACTAGAACCGATGCCGTTGTCCTGAAGCCTAATTTGTTTATTTCTAGAGACAGCTTTTTACCTAAAAAATCTGTTTCGACCTTGGTTATTTTTTTACCAAAAGGATTTATTATTTGACTCATATTGAAGGGAGTCCTTTCTTGTAGTTATGTAGTCTCATGAGTTTTTTTAGCACTGTACAGATATACAAAAATCGTATAGCTGGAACACTGCCAACAAAACTCATGAATTATTAATAAGTCTAGTTTAACACTTTTTAATAAATATTTTTAGCTAGGTTTAGTTGACGACTTAAAGACTGGGCGGAGTTGAATTAATACTAAAAAGCTCGTCTAATGCCAAGTTTTTCAATAATTTCTAAGTAACTCTTAGGGTCTTTTTCAGCTAAGTACTTAAGCAATTTCTTTCGCTTGCCAACTAGTTGGAGTAAACCTCTACGGGCCATAAAATCGTGCTTATTATTTTTTAGATGTTCAGTAATCTCGTTAATTCGAGCAGTCATAATAGTCACCTGCACCTCGGGTGAACCAGTGTCTTCTTTTCTTCTTTGGCTGCTTTTAATTAGCTTCTGCTTGTTGTCTGATGAAATCAAAACTTATCCTTTAAGTAAATTAATCGGTTTAATAATATGGCGTATTAAACTAAACTTTAACAGATAAACTTACTTTATTCAATAGCT
>JAGORN010000007.1:0-11376 GCA_018062805.1 Candidatus Saccharimonadota bacterium
CAACTACCAAACATATTCAAACCAAAATACATAACTACCTTGAATATTACAACTTCAAACGAGTACACTTAAGCTTACAGTACAGGACGCCTTCTGAAATGTTGCAAAGGTCGTGAGGTTTGTACGTAGTTGAATATACAACTTATTATTAAAGACAGTTTTTTGATATAATTAGGCAAATGGCAAAAAACAAAAAAAAGATCAAAAAAGATCATTCGGTAGCAAAAAAAGAAGTAGATAGCATAGTTTTTAACTTTAGGCACCGACATTTTACTGTGCTTCTTGATAAAGTTTTGGCTTTTCGCTTGGTTCGGAAGTTGCACGGTCGGTTTTGGGGTGTAGCTGCGATGATTGGCTTGCTCATAGGCTTGACAGTCTGCTTTTTAATTCGCCCCGACCTACTTACTCCGTCGGCTGCTTTCAGTGATTTTGGCAAGGACGTAAAGACTGCACCATATTTTGCAGGTTCAGTATTCTTTGCCGCCTACGGGTTGTGGCGTTGGCGCAATTACTTAGCGCGCACTTTGAAGCGAACTAAGCCAATAATTTTTCTCATTACCCTAACAATCATTGGTTTATATTTGGTTGCTCTTATGCCAGTTAGCTGGCGACCCTGGCCATATAGGATTCATCTTTTCGGAGTAATTTTGGCCGGAGTTTGCATGGCTCTAACGGTTATTTTCGATGTTTTAATGAGCAAAACTCGCCGTAGTCATAATGCTTACAGAACCAGAGTGATTAAGTTAATTTGCGTCAGTCTGCTTATCGTTGGTGGGCTTGTTACTTTGGGCTCTTCAGACGCAGTCGGTAAATTCCAGCTAGCCCTAATTGGCGAACTTGCTATGTTGCTTGGTTATGGGACTTGGGTAGTACTAAAGACTTACCAGGGTGAAGACCCGAGAAGTAGTTTGTCTAAGCAGCTGCGAAAAATTGTCTTAGTTAATTAGTTAAACTAGGTATAATAATATAATGAATACAAAAAAAACTGATGAGCAACTAAAAATTAAGGACTATGAACATCTTGGTCGGATGATGGAAGAGATTGTAGCCACTTCTTACGCTAATAAACTGAGATTTTTTGGATTCACTTTTATGAGGGGAGTAGTCTACGGATTGGGTATTTTCATCGGTGGTACTATAATTGTGGCCATTGTTATTGGGGTTCTGACCCAGTTTAACGACGCTCCAATAATTGGTCCTTTTTTGAATAGAATAGTTGAAATTTTGAATACAGGGACCGCTAAACCCTAACTTTATTTCTTCGTCTGCCCTTTTTTGACGCTACAATTGAGCTAACAATTAGAGTGATTCCTATTAAGCCGGCTATAAACTCTGGTATATGATAAAGTTCTGAAATAAACATGGTCAGAGCTAATACTATAACGGTGTAGTGAGCTCCATGCTCTAAAAACTGGTAGTTTCCAAGTGTTCCTCTGCGTACCATGTAAACTGTCATAGATCGAACCCAAATTGCACCAATGCCAAGTCCAACAGCAATTAAAATTACTTGGTCAGTAATGGCAAAAGCACCAATGACACCGTCGAGACTGAAGCTTGCATCTAAAACTTCTAGGTATAAAAAGGTTAATAGCCCAGCAAAACCGCCAATTTTTGCATTTTTAGCTTTTTTGGCAAGCGACTTTTCTTCTAATTTGCCAAAATAGTCTGACAAGCCGTGGATGACCATAAAAGTTACAATACCTACTGCTCCGGCCATAATGGTGTCTCGTGGATATTCATTTTGTGGCAGTATTGCAAACAAGCCGACTAGTGCAGCCGATAAAATCGCTGGCATCCAGGCGGTAGAAAACTTTAAGGCAAATTTTTCTAATTTCTTGAACCAATGAACTTTTTTATGCTTATCTAAGAAAAAGCTAAGACCCAGCATGCTTAAAAAACCGCCACCAAAACCTGCTATAAGTGGGTATGCTTCGCTTAGCTGAGCAGAATATTCATCTGGGTTATTTAGGGCTAGGTCTAATACGCTCTGCCAACTTAGACCACTTGCTAGGCTGACAATTAAAATTGGAAAAACTATCCTCATGCCAAAAATAGCTATTAAGATACCTATTGTTAAAAACATAGTTTGCCAAAACTGGTTAAGTTTTGTCAGTATTTTGGCGTTTATGATGGCGTTTTCAAAGCTAAAAGTTACCTCAATGACAACTAAGGTGACTAAAATAGGTAGAACCGCTAGTCCCAGCTCGTAGATAGAAAGTCCGAAAAGCGCTAAGCTGAAAAATACACTGAAGAAAAAGATTCTGAGTGGTGAGTTTTTATGGAGAAAGTGAGCCATATCTTAAGTGTTGTAGTTATCGCTAGGCTGCTTGCCGGCAGCGATGTCGTCAATTATGCTGACTAACTGCCTGGGAGTGAACTCGGCTTTAACGAGGTAGCCATCAGCCATTGATTCTAATTCTTCTTTTGACTCATCACTTTGGTCGAGGTTGGTGGTAATTAGTATTTTAGCCTTAAGGTTATCTACGCTACCACGAAGTTGTCTCAAAACTTCAAAACCAGTCATCCCAGGGATCATGAGGTCTAGTAAAATGATATCGTACTCATTACTTTGAGCAGCTCTTAGACCATCTATGCCACTTATGAGCGTATTGACTTCATACCCTGACCTCCTTAGTGCTCTGGCGTAGAGTTCACTAATGAAGCTTTCATCTTCTATGCATAAAATTTTCTTACCGTTTTTATATGTTTGTTCCATGCTACCCCCTATATAATGAGTGATTTTTAATCCAGCCGTGAGCGCCACGAACTATTTCACCGCTTTCGCTATTTTTTAATTCTTCTTCCAGGTTTTCGTAAGGCATCAGGGTAAAACTAAAAGTGCTCCCTTCTTTCTCTTTGCTCTTAACTGAAATTTGTCCACTGTGGGCTTCGACTATGGCTTTCGATAAAAACAATCCAAGCCCAGTGCCACCAACGCTATTTTTGCTTGAATGGGATCGATAGAACTTATCAAATATATGTTCAATTATATTACTTGGTATACCTACCCCTCGGTCGGTAACAGACGTTTCGACCATTCCATCTTTCATATGACTGTCTATGACTATTTCTTCGTCAGTGTGGGTGTATTTAATAGCATTTTCAATGAGGTTGGCTATAACTTCGTAGATATTGACACGATCTACCGCTACAGTAGGCAATCCGTCGGCAATATTGACTACTAGCTTTTTACCATGAACTTTAGCTCTAAGGTCCATGTCTTTGCAGACTTGCGTAAGTAACTCTTTCCAGTTCTCTTCTTTGAGGTTCAGGCTGAGTGCATTTTCTTCTATACGAGCAACGTTTAAAATATTAGATACAAAAGAGGTTAATTGTTGGGCGCTAGCACTCATGTTGTGCATGAAGCTGGCTTGCTCTGAGTCCAGCTTAGGGCCTAGTTCGTCGCCGAATACTTCGATATACCCCCTTAGTATTGTGACTGGTGTTCTCAGCTCGTGGACGGCTAGTGCTACAAAAGTTAGATCTCTGTCATCGCGTTCGTAAAGCAAAGTCCGGTCATATATAGCTAACACTAGCTCAATACCGTTTGAGTCATTTTGACTATAGCGAGCCACTAAATCAAATTTTTTAGTTTTATTGTCAGGTAAGTTAAGCCTAACTCTTTGCCAAGTTTCAGTCGCCGAAACGGCATTTTCCGGTACGCTTTTAATCCAGTTTTCTAAAGTACTAGTCGAGGTAAAGGAGATGTTAAATATGTCGTTGAGCGACTTACTACTAACCTGTTCAGGGTTAAGCTCTAAATACTTAAGTGCTGCTTCATTCAAAAAGGTGACTTCTTGTCTAGCGTTGACGGCTATTATTGGCAATGGAAACAAGCTGGTAATGGTTTTATAATAGTTAAGATCTGAGCTTGAGCTAGTTGATAGTTCACTGTTTTTAAAGCTGTATATCTTGTTAATAAGGCTAGATAAAAATTCTTTAGAAGGTTTGTCGAGATTATCGACGAGTGGTGGCTCAATATTGTTTTGTTCGTTAGTGACCGTTAGTACAGCTCGAGCTAAAAAATCTACCGGCTTAATTGCCGAATTGGCTAATATTTTGGCCAAAAATAACGAACAAGAGAAAATAATCAAGAATAAAATTACTGTGCCGATGACCATACTATTTGGTAGGTATTGGTTGACAACAACATAGCCAGCAACAGCGAGTATACTTAGGCCAAAAGATAGCAGTGCTCCATTTAGCCAAAGTCGTTCCTTTAGAGGTTTAAGCAAATCTATCATTATGGTTTATATGTTATATCGCTACTGGTACCAACTAAAGAGACCCATGTTTGGCCACTGTTTAACTTAAGCGGTAGGCCGTTTTTGTCTGTTAAGACGAGTGGACTCTGGCGATCTTTTTTTGACCATGTCCCCTCAGAAACGATCCCGTCCTGAAAGACATAGACTGCACCAGAACCACTAGTAGTGTAGGTGCTGTGGTAACCATCACCGTCGCTACCGTTTTGGACGACTAAAGCCACAACAACTTTGGGCGAAATTGTGGCGCCAGATTTAGCATCGGTGTGAGGTTGGCCGGCTTGGATTCTTTTATAAGAGTTTGTCGTTTGGTCGTATTCAAAACGGGGGCTGTAAAGTGGTCCAGATATGGCAAAGTCAATGACATTGGCTGTTGGCGTTTGAGCGACTGCTTCTTTTCGTTCAAAACCAGTAAATTTGCTGCTAACATAGCCTTTAGTCTTGTTCAGTGCGTCTAGTTTTTCGAAACTGGTGTACATATTATGTGGAGCAAACCGATCGGTTATCCGCCAATAACTAGAGTCGTTAAAAAATTGGTCTATATCTCTGACGCCTAATTGTTTAATGTCCCTCAAGGCTTCTGGGCTACCGCCAACGTGTCCATAACTGGCCTCTAGCGGTAAGGCGTAGTCAATATAATAAGGCCGAGCACTTCTAATTGGACCAATGTACTGAGGCTGAGATTCTTGGTAGACAGCCATAAACCTAGTTACTCCGCCTTCAGCGATGGCTTCGTAGACCACATCTGCATCAGTTAGCCCACTCTGAGGGCGTGCGTCTGGACTATTTTCAATCATCAGAGCGGTTACAGGCCTCTCTGCTAGTTTCGGGTCTTTTAAGACGGTGCCAGTTAGGGGCGAGACAATTTTCTTCTCTACCGTTTTCGTCTCGACTGTTTGCACAGTGGAAGTTGCTGACTCACTCTTGTTTTTGTTTAAGAAGTAAAAGATTGCACCGCCAGCTAAGATGATAGCTACTACGCTAAAAATAACTATTACTTTTTTATTCTTAAAAAAAACAGCCATTTTAGATCCTAAACCTTCTTTCTTTAGCGGCGTATGCGTATACTGTTGTTGTTCTTTGTCGTCACCGATATTAACCGTAGGAATAGATTCTAGCCTACTGTAATCTGAGCCGAAGTGTTCAGCGTGGTCAACCTTGGGTTGTTGAAAATTGTTAGTTGGCTCAATTCGAATTTTTTTGATTGGTTTTTTAAAATCGTCCATTTTTTCTCTTGCTAATTATTTTTATTTTAGCACAAGCTTTAAGAGTATACTAATTATTTGACCGAATATAATCGGCAGATTGTTTGAGGCGAGCTAAAGTTTCTTGTTTGCCTAAAATGACCATAGAATTTGGTAAGTCAGGACTATACTGGGCCCAAGTAAGCGCAATACGAATAATTCCAAATAAAATAGCTGGTTTTTGACTGGTTAGTCCAAGCAGTGCGTTGAGTGAATGCTGTATGGCTAAGTTGTTAAATTCTGTATTTTCTAATTTTCTAGTAGACTGGTCTAAAAGCTCTGCTAACTGCTTTGGTTCAAATTTAGCCAGCTGTTTATTTTGGGTTATGAGTTCCCTGTCTTCTTTTGGTTCCTCGAAAAAGAACGAGGTAACACTAGGTAAGTCTGCTAAAGTTTTGAGTCGGTCTTGAGCTACTTTAAGCACCTGCATTTTATAATGTTTGTCAGCAGAACTGGCAGCGAGGGGCCAAAAATCAGCACACCTAGTATATAAGTCATCTACGGTTATTTTTTTAATCCATTGACCGTTCATCCAGAGTAGTCTTTTTTCATCGAACCTAGCGCCCGACCTTTGGACTCTTTCTAGGGTAAATTTGGCAATTAGCTCATTTTTAGTGAATATTTCTTGTTCAGTGCCGTCATTCCAGCCGAGTAATGCTAAGAAGTTCATCATTGCCTCTGGTAATATGCCTTCTTTGATATATTCTGTTAAACTTTTTGCTCCGTCGCGTTTGCCAAGTTTTTTATTGCCACTAGGGGCCATTATGTGAGGCATGCATGCTAAGGTTGGTGGTTCTATTTCGAGCGCTTCGTATAAACTTAAGTATTTAGGTATTGAAGAAATGTATTCGAGACCACGCATAACGAGGGTTACTCCCATTTCATGGTCATCGACAACATGTGCGAAGTTATAGGTGGGTAAGCCATCGCTTTTAATTAAAATAAAGTCGTCTTGGGCTTCAGGTCCTGCTGATAGCTCTCCCATGATTGGGTCGTACCAATTGACTCTTTTCGGCTCAACAACTTTTAGTCTCAATGGTTGTGAGCCATCCCAATCTGGGGAGTTTTTAGGCCTAAAATTTCGATATAAAAAAGGCTGCTTCGCCTGTTTTGCTTGTTCGCGAAAATTGTTTAACTCGTTTTGGGTATACGGATCGGCGTAAGCTAGTCCTTTGTCAATTAACTTTTGAGCATATTTTTTATAAATGTCTTTCCTGTCACTTTGAACATACGGGCCATGGGTTCCGCCGACCTCATAGCCTTCGTTCCAATCTATGCCTAGCCATTTTAGAGAGCTGACAATGAGCTCAGTTGCGTCTTCCACGAATCTGGATTGGTCTGTATCTTCTATTCTGAGAATGAACTTGCTACCAGCTTTCTGCTTATACAGTAGCCAAGGATATAGGGCAGCCCTGATGTTACCAATGTGAATATAACCTGTAGGGCTTGGTGCGAACCGGGTAACTAACTTAGACATATAGCTAGTATTTTAGCAGATAAAGTTAGTTTATATAGATGAGGCGAGCGATAAAATCTGCTCGCTAGATAAAGCACCGTTAGTCTCTAGGGTAAACCAAACTCCTTTATCTACCCAAGTAGCGTTGCTATTGTCGTAGACAAAAACGGTCATACCTTTGTCGTAGTAAGCTTGATATTGTTTCTTGCCGTCTATAAGGAAATTACTGAGCAATGACTCGCTCGTCCAAGAAGATTCTTTTTGAATTATTTTGAATTGCCGTTCGTCAGTATTAGATTTGTAGCTAATAGCTAAAGAATCATCGGTTTTTTTAACTGGGCTTTTAAATGAATAGCCACTTGGGATATTAGAAGGCACTCGAGCATCGAATCCAGCGTTGTGAGCGGCCACTTTTACTGCAACTTGAGGAATCTTCTGATAGGCAAGAAAGCTAAATAGCAGTAAGAAGGCGAAACATGCGGCTACTAGACCAGACAAATATCTTCTATTTCTAACTCGGTGGTGAACTTTTTTATGAAATGGGCGAACATCGGGGCTGTCATGTTGATTTAGCTGAGCTACTGGCTTATGGTCAAAAACGTTATTTTTTTGGTTAGCAGTATGTTGCTTAATAACACTATGTTTAACAGTCTTACTTGAATTTGATAACTGTTTTGGCTGGGTAGTTGTCTGAATTTGGTGGTTAGGCTGAGGCTGAACCGCTAATTCTGGCGAGACAACTGCTTTACTAGCCGGCGATGTGGGCGTAAAACGCGATATAGCACTACTTGTTTTTTGGCTTAGGGCACGAGCCAAACGAGCTTCAGGGACTTTTTTAAAAAAGCTTTTTTGGGTTGGGTTTGGAGTCATGTTTTGCTCAGATTGGCTCTTAGTAACAGGTGCAATTGACTTTGAATGGACTAAAGCTTGGCGAGTAGTTGGTTTTTTAACCACTTTTCGGGCTAAAGTGACTGACTTTTGAGGTTTTTTTCTAAGTCCGTCAACAACTTGACGGCTAGGTTCAATAACTTTTTTGTTTACCGTAGACTGAGCTTGCTTGGGTACTGGTGACATATGGGCATGACTACCTATTGTTGGTTGACTTGCTGATTTTCTGACGCCGTCCAAGTTTCTTCCGTTCGATACCACCTTTTGGTTCTGGTGGGTTGGTGAATGAACTGTTGGCCCATTTAGCAACTTACCCGTTACGGCATCATACTTACGACCATTAATTTCTATTTCGTTTTTCAATTTTATGATTCGCCTCTTAAAGTCATCTTTTATTTTCAGATGGTAGTATTTATTATGCTTATTTTTATTGCTTTATGCAACTTTTTTTCTACCATTATTGTGTAAAAGTACTCTAAATAGAGTTAAAATAGTATTCATGGACTTTTTAACACCCGAGGAAAAGCGATGGCGAACAGTACGTTTCATCGTTGGCTACATCCTTATTACTATAGCTGTTTTGTTAGCTACTTTTATATCTGTTTTACTGGTTCAGGGTTATAAAATTGGTAACGGTGGAAGCTTTAGCCAAAAAGGCCTAGTAAATGTAGGTTCACAGCCAGTTAGCGCTGAGGTTTTCTTAGATAACCAAAAGGTCGATAATACTCCGAGTCGGCTAGATATTAACGAGGGTGAGTATAGCTTGAGACTACAAGCTAATGACTATAGACCGTGGAACAAAAAATTTAAATTAGACGGAGGCGCTGTTCGTTATTTTACGTATCCCAAACTAATACCTATTGAAATCAAGCAGCAGCCGGTTGTTACGTTCACGAGCCAGCCTTCATGGGCTAGCTCCTCACCAGACAGGCATTGGGTGGTCGCTAAGCTTGACGCAACTGACAGCCCTACTTTTAACGTTTACGATACAACTCGGGTTAAACCCGATAGCGGAGTTAATAATCAGAACATTGCTTTGCCGTTAGCATCTGTTATCGGTGCGCCTGGTGTTTACGGAAGTTTTGAGCCTGTAGAGTGGGCTGACGACAACAAACATCTTTTGCTTCTACAAACCTTGCCGACAGGCGAAAAAGCATACATTATCTTTAATAGAGATAAGCCTGAGGAATCACAAAATGTAACTAAGTTACTTTCACTTACACCCAACCAGGTAATTAGTTTACGAGACAAAAAATATAATAAATTCTTGGCTCACTCAGCTGACAATGGACTATTAATTGCGCGTGACAGTAAAGACATCTCTTTTTCGGCTACAATAGCTGAAGGAGTTGTCGCTTTTAAGGCTTATGCTAACGATCTTATTTTGTATGTGACCTACAACGAGGCTTCGCCGTCAGAGGCGAATCTACTGGTTAAGCAGGGAGATAAAGATGTCTATAGGTTGCAACCTTTACTGCGTGACCCAACTAACTTTTATTTACTGGACATAGCTAAGTACGACGGAGATTGGTTTTACGTGGCAGCAAGCGGTAATGACCGCCGAGTCCGCCTTTTTATAAATCCACTTTCTCGGGTGACAGCAGGTTCATTAGTTAAAATTCGACCGACTCAAAGTATACCAATTGAAAATCCTAAATTTATTTCTTTTTCTGACAATGCCAGGTTTATAGCCACTCAAAGTGGCAATAGATTTGCTGTCTATGACGGTGAGCTCAAAACTACTTACCGGTATAGCTTAAATAAAGTAATAACCGATGACCAAGAAGTCACCTGGATGGATGGGCACAGGCTTAAGTATGTCGATAATGGTTCAGCAACAATATTTGAGTTCGATGGAACTAACGAACAGCAGCTGATTTCTAGCCTGCCGAATAACGCTTTCAATGCTTATTTTGACAGAGGTTATGAATATGTTTTTACTTATCAGCTAGGTAGCGATGGTAAAACGACCCTTCAAGCTGGCTCGCTAGTTGTCCAAAATAACTAACTTATCATCTATATTGGTAGCGTAATTTAATCTCTGCCAAAGAGCCTGTCGAATAGACTTCTAGAGTTACCGGGCACGGTTGCTGGTTGAGAAACGTTTTGACCACCCGTCGATGCTCCTGCAACGTTTTTGAGAGGTTCTGGTGAAACTTGTTCGCCAACTAGGACTAGCCTGTTCACATTAGTTCCTGGTGGGTCGCAAGTTATGAGAGTAGCTGTCGATTCCTTCTCGCTCTGTGGGCCCAATACGTAAACGTCACTCGGCTTAACGATATGTTTCTTATATATTTTATAGACGTATCTTTGGCCGTTGTAATTTATGAAAAAGGTATCGCCTTCTTGTAGTCGGTTCAGTAATGTAAAGACATATTTGTACTTACCGGGGTTAAATATGTTGTTAGATGAATGGCCAACTATAGAGACATTCCCTTTTTGGCCGGGGAATGGAGTAGTTGGATAATGGACAACGCCGTCTTCCAGGCCTTTTTGAATATCCTTCTCTTCGTTCGAAGGAACGTCATAGACAACTGGTACTTCTACATTAAGTTTTGGAATGATTAACTTGGGTTCAGGCCCGACAGTACCGCTGGAGTTAGGGTCAATGATTATTGGACTGGCGCTAGCCGTCTTACTTGGAGTTATGAATGGTGCTATAAACCGTTCATTAAAAAAACCGAACATAAAAATAGTTAATACTGCAAGACCCATACCTAGCCCAAACAGTAATGACTGTAGGTGATGTTTGGGCTTAAGTTTGCCCCTAGAACTTACTTTAGTGGCAATTTTTTGTCTCATTTTGGTTTTTTCGCTGTTGTCTAACGGTATCTGGTCGACAGATCCGTACAAGTTATGCTTAGGTTTCATTTGGTTATTTGAAGCGTGAGTCGAGCTTGTTTGCTTCGGAGCTGAAATGTGTTTGGCTCGGCTAACAGCTGGAGTTTCTGGCTGGTGCTGATAAAATTCGCGCCAAACTTGTTTTTTCTCTTTATCGCTTAAACTTTGGTAGTATTTGTGCCAAGCAACCTGTATTTGGGCTGTTGATGCTCCAGACTGTTGGAGTTGTTCCATAAATGCTTGGTGTTTCGAGTGAACACCAGTTTCCTGAATTTCTTTTACTTCCTCCTTGGCAGCTGGTTCTTTTTCGTAAAGTTTATCTATTTTACTTCTTATAATATTAACAGCAGGATCACTTGAGCCACCAGCAGAATTGGCTGGCGTGTTTTGGTCTTCGGGTAATGGTAAATTATCGTTAGGTTGCATTAAAAAAACGTTTTATTATCTGTTCTATTATAGTACAATTAAGCTGTTTTAACCACCTATGCTAGGTGTTTATGGCCATAATATGGGCGAGTGGTGAAATTGGTATACACGCTAGACTCAAAATCTTGTGAGCATTAGCTCGTGAGGGTTCAAGTCCCTCCTCGCCCACCAAATAAAATAACCGGTACTGCCGGTTTTTTTTATTTGGCATGCTTGAGCTGGGACTTGAACGGGCAAGCTAGCGGAAGCTTGCCCCGGC